>CAZWMK010000040.1:0-17446 GCA_964635065.1 uncultured Sphingomonadaceae bacterium
TGCGCCCGGTCTGTTCGATAGCGACGCAGCGCGCAATTTTCGTGACATGCTCGACAATCAGCTTCTGTCCGACATCAAGGACAAGGGCACAGGCGTTGGCCGGATGCTGGCGGATGCGCTGCCCCGCCGGGAGGAACCACGATGAACAATCTCTCCGATATCGGCGCGGCAGGCCTTCTCGCGCATGCCCGCGCGCTGACAACGGTCGGCGACAACATCGCTCAGGCAGGTGTTGCGGGATACAGCCGCCGG
Organism: uncultured Sphingomonadaceae bacterium; assembly: GCA_964635065.1. Classification (GTDB taxonomy): domain Bacteria; phylum Pseudomonadota; class Alphaproteobacteria; order Sphingomonadales; family Sphingomonadaceae; genus CAZWMK01. Next base: position 253 of record CAZWMK010000040.1, read on the forward strand.
ACCGCACAGCTTGCCCCCACGATTGCAGGCCTGCCATCGCCGTTTCTGCGCGCCGATGCACCGGGCGGGCTGGTGAGGGTGGACATGATCGCGCGCAGCGCCGATGCGATCCGCGCGGTTCATGCCCGCGATGGCGCCAGCAATGCCGAACGGCTGGCGACCCAGGGCGACTGGCTGCGGCGGATCGAAGGCATCTTGACCGGCCCGCACAACCTGCCCGCCAGCTATGGCCGGTTCCGCGATGCACTGGACGATCTTGCTGCGGCCCCCACCGCACCCGCTGCACGCGATGCGGTTCTGTCCAGCGCCCAGGCCCTTGCCGAACAGATCCGCGGCACGGCGGCGGCACTTGTGGCCACCGATGCCGAGATACTGTCTGCCGGACAGACCGCCGCCGCTGCCATCAACACGGCTGGCACACGGCTGGCAGCCGTCAACCGGCAGTTGCTGCGCGCCCCGGCCGGATCGGATGCCGCCGCCCAATATGCCGATGAACGCGACCGGCTGTTGACCACCATGGCACAAGGCATCGACATCGCGGTCAGCCTTGACGCGCATGGCCGCGCAACCGTGCGGCTTGCAGGTGACCCGGCAAGGCAGCTTGTCCACAACGACAATGCCACGCCGCTGGCCCACGACCGCGCAGGCCAGCTCGTGTTCGATCCCTATGGGGCGCCCATTCCGGTCGTGGCGCGTGAAGGACAGCTCGCGGGTCTTGCCGCCGCCCGTGCGACGCTGCGCGAACGCCTGACGGCCCTCGACAACAGCGCCCACAACCTCGCATCGACAGTCAACACCGGCCTGACCGCTGCCATCGACCTCGACGGCCTGCCCGGCACCGCCCTGTTCGATCTGCCTGCCGGTGCACCGGCCACCATGCTGACCGTCCTGCCGCTCGGCCCGCGCGCGCTGGCTGTCGCGGGGGCTGCCAGCGCCGGGATCAGCGACAGCCGCGACAACAGCGCGTTGCGTGCGCTCATGGTCATGCTCGACCAGAATGATCCCGCAAGGCAACTGCAAAGCGAGATCGACGGGCAGGCCAGCCTCACCGCCATCACCAGCCAGCTTGCCAATGCCGCAGCCCTTGTCCGCGACCAGGCCGAAACCGAACTGGAGGCGCGGCGCGGCGTCAACCTCGACGAGGAGGCCGCCGATCTCATGCGCCTGCAACAAGCCTATGAAGCCGCCGCCAAGGTCATTGCCACCGCGCAGAACCTGTTTGCCACGATCGTCGAAATTCGCTGATGATGCACATTCCCCGCTTGTCGACCGCCCAGCAGTTTGCCGCCGATCAGGGCCGGATGCGCCGGATAGAGGCGGAAAGCGCGCAAAGCCAGACGCGCATTGCCACCGGCCAGCGCCTGTCCCGTCCTTCGGACGATCCGGGCGCTGCGGCCCGTATCGCGCTGCTCGACCGGCAACTGGCCGACAGCACGCAGGACATGCGCACCATCGACCACCTGTCCGCACGATGGAGCCGCATCGACCAGAGCCTTGGCGCGATGGCGATCCCGTTGCAGCGCGTGCAGGAAATCCTGCTCCTTGCCTCAAGCGACAACCACGCTCCGTCCGATCGCCAGACCATGGCCACCGAGCTTTCCGGCCTCGTCGACCAGCTGTTTGCCGAAATGGCCCGCGTCGATGCCGATGGCATGCCGCTCCATGCAGGCAGCACCGCACGGCCACCCTATGTCAAGGGAGCAACAGGCGCCATCCAGCCAACGGGAGACAGCGCCGGGCCGGTCATCGCGCTGCGCGATGGCGCCCAGCTTGCCACGGGGCTGCATCTTCCTGATCTGATCGGTCCGCGCGATCCGCTCGATCCCGCAAGCGATCTCTTCGGATCGCTCGAAGGCGCGCAGGCAGCGCTTGTCAGCGGTCAGGCCAGCGCCGATGTGCTTGCGCCATTTCTTTCGCGCATACAGACATTCACCGCCACGCTTGCCGATGGTCAGGCGCAGGCGGGCAGCATTCTTGGTCGCCTCGACATGCTGCGCGAGGCGCACAACGCCCGCCAGCTCGACCTGAAGACTGAACGCGCGCCACTGGCCGATACCGATGTCGGCGCCGAAATCGTCAAGGTTCAGCAAGCCGCAATGATCCTTGACGCCAGCAGAAGCCTGTTCGCCCGCGTGCGCGCGACATCGCTGTTCGACTTTCTGCGCTAAACTCATGTCCGGTGATGCCGACTGCAAACCCCGACCAGGCCCCGTGCGGCGCTTGAGCGTCATGTCGCCGTTCGCGTCAGCTTGAACGAAAAAAGCTTGCGACAGCCCGCAACCGCATCCGATAGCGATGGACCTTAGCCTGTCGCCTTGTCATGATGCCCAAAACAAGGGGAGAGGACAGGTCATCGCATGATCAAGCTGATCCATTGCCTGCGTCGTCAGCCGCATCTGACTCTGGCTGAATTTCAGGCCCATTGGCTGGACGTCCACGCCCGTCACAGCCGCGACAATCCGGCGATCCGGCGGGCCGTGCAGTATCACCGCCTGCCCGATGATCCGGTGATGCAGGCCATGGCACAGGCGGATGGCACCGTCGTCGACCCTTATGACGGGGTGGATGTCAGTTGGTGGGACGATGTCGATGCCCTTGCGCGTGAACTCTCGGGTCCCCGCATGGCCGCAGCGCTGGAGGATGCGCGGCATTTCATCGACCATGACCGCTCGACGGCGATGATCGCCAGGGAACGCGTCATTTTCGAGCCGGAGGACAGCCCCGGGCTTGTCCTTTTCGAATGTCTGCGCCGCCGCCCCGATATCGACCATGCCGAGTTTTCCCAGCGCTGGCATGAGCATGGCAAAATCGGTTTCCGTTCGCGCGCGACCGGCATCCTCAAAGGCTATGTCCAGAATGTCGGGATTGTCGACGGACACCCGGCCGGGCTGGATTTGCGATCGGGCAACCCCGCCTATGATGGGGTGACAAACGGCTATTTCGAAAGCGTCGCCAAATTGAAGGCGCTTCTCGCCATGCCACTCGTCACGAAAGACGCCTATGAGGACGAATGTCTTTTCATGGACCACAAGCGCTGCGCCTATATGGTGACGCGCCGTCATCTCATCCGCGACTATATCCGCTGAGCGGCCTGCCCCGGCTCAGACGAGGCCGGCAGTCCAGCGGATGCCGCGGCGCACGATATCGCGGAAGATGTCATCGTCCCATGGCCCTGGATTGACCGGTGCCTCCGCCATCAGCGGCTGCATATCATAACGGCCGCAGCAGTGGCCGAGCGTCAGATAAAGCACGCCGCCCTGGCCATGGCCTTTGACATAAAGCTGCGGGCGGGGCGGATCGTCAGGCCAGTCGCCCAGTTCATAGCCCGGCGCCTTGCCCTTGTAGCGCGCCGACATCAGGACATGAATATCGCCCAATGGGGTCAGCATATAGGGTTCGTCGACGATGGTGAAATCATCCAGCCCCGCTGTGACCGGATGGTCATGGTCCTCGATCCGGACATGGATCGGCTGCGCACCGAGGTGCGACTGGAAGCGACTGCCCAACAGCGCCATATAGCCCGGCGCGATATCGGGCGTCGGCGCCTTGACCAGTCCCGGTATGCGGACATTGCCGGTATTGATTTCCGGCCCGTCGGTGAAGTGGATCGGCGCGTTGGTCGCATGAACAGCAAACAGGCGCCCGCCGCGTGCGACAAAGGCCTCAAGCGCGGCTGTCTGGGCATCGTCCGGCATCAGGTCACAGGTGTAAAGCACGATGCCGCAATGGGCATCCAGCTTGTCCACCCCCGCAAAATCCTGCGCACAACTGGCCCGGATGCGGTCGTCTTCGGCCATGATCTGCAGCATCGCCAGCCGCGCACGGTCGAAATCATGATATTTGCCCCCGGTGATCAGGTGCAGGCGGCTTGGCGGCATGTTCGATCCTTCCCCGGTGTGATTTTCACACACTATAGAAGTCTCTTTGCCACTGAATGCAACCCGCCGGATCAGCCGGATCAACAAAACAGCCGCATGCCCTTGATGAAAGGCATGCGGCTGTTTTCTCAGGCGCGTGTGCGGCTCAGCCTTCGCTGTGCGCGTGCAGGTCGCCGACTTCGTTGCCCAGCGGGATCACGGAATCCTCATCGAACAGGCGCATTTTCCAGCCCGTCGGCGTGCGGACATATTCGATGTTATAGCAGCAGTGCACCAGCACCTGAACGCCGTTTCGGCCCTCGGCCTTGCCGATGACATAACCGCGCGCGCTGGCCTCGTCGCCTTCGATGCGCTTGATGTGGAAATTGGTCACATTGTGCACATGGTAGAGCGTTTCCTCGAACACGCCCTTGAAGAACTTGCGGATTGCATCATGTCCCTTGAACTTCTGCAGGCCGAGGTCTTCCACGTCGAAAACGGCGTCCGGGGTAAAGCAATCCAGCAAGCCATCAAGATCCGTGAAGCTGTCCACCGCCGCATAATAGCGCTGCAACACATCTTCCAGTGCTGCACGGTCTTCCAGCATGCGAATCCGCTTTTCAAGATCGGACATTCCAATTCACCTCCCACACATGTTCCGGCCACAGACCGCCGGAACAACATAAAGACAGTTTACCAGGCGGTTTTTTCAGCCGGCACGGCGGGACCGGTCAGCCAGTCGCCGGTGATGCCGATGTTGACCTTGGTGCCTTTTTCCACCTCGGTGTTCACCTCGGGCGTCACGAACATGATCCGGTCCGGCGCCCAGACAGAGCCGATGATCTCCTCGACCTCGCCCAGTTCCAGACCGACCTTCTTCAGCATGTCGCGCGCCTGCGCCCTGGTGCGGCCGCGCAGTTCGGGAACATAGGCCTTCTTCGGATCGGCATGGATCGGCAGCACGCGCGCCTTTTCCTTTTCCGCCTCCTCGGCGGCCGCCTTGGCGTCAAAGCCCGGACCCCAGTAATCGATCTCCCAGTCGAACGAGATCATGTTTTCCAGAATATCGGGCAGAAACGGCGTCATCCGCAGATGCGCCCAGTGCGACATGTAGCGCTCCATCGCCTCGTAGCTGTCGATGTCGCAGCAGTTGGCGAAATCAAAGTCGCCGCTGTGATAGCGCGGTTCGCGCACGCACAGGCCGTGGCTGTAATCGCGCACTTCCTTATTCAGATGCGGCAGCTTCTTCACTTCCTCGAGGAAAAGATCGATCTTCTCCTGCGGCGCATCCTTCTTGAACTTGATCATGACAACGTGACGGATCATGCCGGGCATACCCCTTCCCATAGCGTTAACTCTCAGAAACCGGTGATAAAGCGGATTCGGGCGCACGGCGACCGAAAGATGAAAGCCGGATCGGCACTGCCGATCCGGCCTGTATTCAACTTACCATTTTACCTTGAAGTCAACACCATATTCCTGCGGCGCTCCCATCGAGGCCGTGGCATAGGCCGGTACGAAATAGCTCTTCTGACCATAATATTTCTTGTCGAAGATATTCCGACCATAAAGACCGATCGTCCACTGTTCACTGGCGGGCGTCCATGACAGATTGGCGTTCACCAGATTGATACGCCCCACCTTTTCCTGCGGCAGCGATGTGAAGTTGGTGTATTTCGGGCTGGTATAAGTATCTTGCACGAAAAGCGCCGCATTGCCGCCGCCGACCGGTACGACATAGTTGAGACTGACCGCACCGCTCCACTCCGGTGCGTTCATGAGACGGTTGCCAGCATAGCTGACCGGTACAAGAACGCCCGCAGCATTAAGCGCCCGCGTGTCATACTTGCTGTATTTGGCGTCGAGATAGGCAAGCGAACCCGACAACGTCAGATTGTCGATCGGCAGTGCCGTCACTTCCAGTTCGACCCCCTTCGACTTGGCCTTGCCGGCATTGACAATCGTCGCGCTGTTGGCACCGCTGGCATAAGTCAGATTCTGCGTAACCTGCATGTCCTTGTACAGGTTATAGAAACCGGCAAGATTCACGCGCAGGCGACGGTCGAACAGATCGGCTTTCAGGCCCAGTTCAAAGGTATCGAGCGTTTCAGGATTGAACGGCCCGATATCCTCGGCCAGCGCGATACGACCCGTGAAGCCACCCGATTTGAAGCCGCGGGCATAATAGCCATAGACCATCATGTCGTCCGTCGGCTTGTAATCCAGACCGATCTTCCAACCGAGCTTGTCCCACGACTTCTTGCCCGAGGCGGAGATGAACGAACCGGGGATGATCGGATCGTTGAAGTTGGAATAACCGCCCGGCACCGTCGTGAAAGAGTTCGCCGTGGTCGATGTCGCCTTGGTCTTTTCGTGGGAGAAACGGATACCGGCCTGCAGACGCAGTTGTTCCGTGAGCTGGACATAGGTCTGCGAGAACAGCGACAGCGAGGTCATTTTCTGATGCTGCGTCTGCGGCTGCCCCAGCCCCAGTGCGAAGCCGTCAAGCTTCGTGCCCTGGATCAATGAATATTTCTGCTGGAAGGCAAAACCACCGAAAATCAGCTGAATTGAATCGCTGAGATTCACCGTATCGCGCAGTTCCTGCGAATATTGCTCATGCTCGATCTGGCGACGGCTTTGCAGCAGTACGGTAGGCAGCGCATCGTCATCACTGTAAAGATCGTTCTCGTATTTGCGGTAACTGGTGATCGAGACAATATCGCCGATACCCGATTCAAAGTTCTGCGTCAGCGTCAAGCTGTAGCTGTCGCGGTTGTTATAGTTCGGTTGATCGTTGCTCTGCCCACGCAGGAAGCCGCGATTGTTCGGCGAGCTGTAGACCGGATCATAGATCAAAAGGCTTGGGTCAGACAGGTTGAGGTTGGTCTGCGAACCATTGCGCGAACGTCCATATTCGCCGATCAGTGTCGCATCATAGGTCCCGTTGTCATACTTCAGGTAACCGCGCAGCGTCGACATGTTGACTTCGCCAAGGTTACTGCCATCAACGATGTTGGTGAAATAACCGTTGCGGCTGGTGTGCAGGACGCTGATCTTGCCGGCGAGATTTTCCGCAATAGGGAAGTTCAATGCAGCATTGACTTCGATACGATCATAATTGCCATAGGTCACCTGCGCTTCGCCGCCGAATTCGCCGGTAGGCTGCTTGGTGATAACGTTGATCACGCCGCCCGTGGTGTTTGCGCCGAACAAAGTGCCCTGCGGACCGCGCAGCACTTCAACGCGCTCGATGTCGAACAGATTGGTCAGCGCCGCCGTGTTCACGCCGACAACAACGCCGTCGACCACAACCGAGACAGTGGTGCCGACATAAGGATCGGGGTCGTTCACGCCGATGCCGCGAATGGTGAATACGGCGGAGTCCGGCGAGTTGGCCCACTGGTTGATCTGCAAGTTCGGGATCGAGTTGGCGAGGCCCGAAATATTGTTGATCTTCTGGCGTTCAAGCGCGGCACCGGTGACAGCAGCAACGGAAATCGGGACCGTCTGGAGGTTTTCGGCGCGCTTTTGCGCGGTCACGACGATTTCCTCAAGTCCGCCGGTGGACTGACCGGCTGCCTGCTCCTGCGCGTAAGACGGCGCAGAAAATGCCAGAAAAGATGCGCCGGCCATGAATGAAGTGGCCATGACGCGACCGATATTCAGTGAATTGAAATTCATCCTTCCCTCCCTTTCAAGTAAATATCCCCATCTTCAGATTTTATAGCTAGCTCCGGGGATTTCCTCATAGACAGCCGCCCAGGATTCCGGGTGAAGCGAGTCGTGAAAGCTGACCTTTCCACTCGCCACGGCTGCATTGAGCTGGTTCAGCGCTTCATCAGGATTATCGACCTCACCCTCATAGATGATGAGATACTGATAAGACTTGGCGCCATCATCGAGATTCTTCATAAGCCGCATGCGCTGTGCTTCAGTGAATCCGCCATGTGTCACGACTTCGGGCAGATGCACATTACTGTGCCATGCATTGAAGTCGGCATCCTGCCCGTCCTTGGCGTTGACGAGGCAGACGAATTTGAATCTGGGCAACGGCGATCCTCCCCAATATGACCATGTCCCGCGCTCTGATCGGCGCTTGCAAATGGCTCCGCACCATCGCCGGCGCAGGATCGCGCCGGCGCAACCTGTTACCGGCGACCTTCCAGATAATCGTTCAGCACTTCATGAAAACGGCGGATGCGGCTTTCCTGTCCGCTCAGATAGGCGTCTTTGTAGGCGCGCGAATGGAAGCCCTGCTGCTGGGTGACCGCCACGCTCAGATCCTGCGCCAGAAAATCGCCAAGATGATAGTCGCTGTCGCCTTCGCCGAATATGGTCTGTTCATGTGCTGCCTCGGCAAAGGGACGGACGCCGTACAGCGTCTGCACTTCGGCCTGCCCCTCGACCTTGGGGACCATGTACCAATAATCGAAGGTGCACCATTCCGGGTCGTTCGGGTCCGGTTCGGTGCGATACATGTGCAAACCGTCCGACGTGCCGGTCAATGTCACGTTCGGGAACAGCGTGTGATGGAAATAATCGGTCAGTTCATCATCAAGCAGATCGTCGAACGCCTTGTAGCCGCGTGACGGACCGATCTTGCGCTTTTGCTGTTGCAGTGCCACGCGGCCGTCACGGGCGCGCCCCTTGAAATCTTCGGGATCGAGATCCCATTCCTTCAGCATCGCTTCCCAGATCGGCTCGACCTCGTTCGGACGATTGGCGCGCATCGACGGCTGACCGCGTTCGATCATGCGATTATGGCCGGTCGGGTACATCTCGAAGATCGTATTGCGATAATCTTCGTCGACAATCTGTTGCATCTGCGGATGCACGGCGGTCAGATGATAGCTTTCGTTGAAATTGTCGGGCGAGAATTTCCAGTTGGTATTGACGCGGATCGTGCGCCACAGAACGCGCGTCATGTCTTCGGGCTTGCGACCGCCCAAAAGGGCCGGAATCGGGTGCAGGTAATCCAGAAGCGGCATGGCGCTTTCATTGAAGCTGTACCAGACGAAGCCGCCCCATGTGCCGCAGGGAATTTCCTTCAGCTTGAGCTTGCCGCACGGGTTGCCCTGGGGAAAATCCTCCGCATCCTGCGCATGTTCAAGCGTGCCGTCCACGCCCCAGCGCCAGCCATGATAGGAACAAGTAAAACCGCCCGGCAGCGAACCCGACTGGCCCATGACCAGACGATTGCCGCGATGCTGGCAACTGTTGTGAAATGCGCGGATCGAACCATCGTCCTGACGCACCATCATCACCGATTCACGCAGGAAATTATGCGTGATGAAATCACCAGCGTCTTCAAGTTCTGCCGTGCGTCCGCCGACATGCCAGACCTTGGTCCACATGTGATCCCATTCGCGCCGGGCAAAATCCTTACAATAATAACGGTCGCCAGACATGCGGTCCCCACGCAAGCTGATGGCGGGGATCTCGCCAATCGACGGATAGGACGGCTTTTCGCCAGCGTCGTTCCTGCCTGCACCAGGCATGATACCGTTCATCTCCCACCCCTCCCCGTTATGCGCCGCCAGTTGTACATATGTACAGCACCTCAAGGGCATACAATATTGTACAAGTGTACCATACTATTCTTTGTGAGAGATTATCCAACAAGGGGGTAACCGTCCTGCGGAAAGGACAACGGACGATTTCTGCAGACAAACCCCGGGCAAGCCATTGTTCATTGCGCCCGTTCCGCCGGCCTTCGGGGACGCGCATCAACCGCTCAGATGACCTGCGCAAAATCCTTGCAGGCCCAGCGCCTAATAGCGCGCGCCACGGATGACATCGACAGTGCCGATGAAGAGCACCAGCCCGTGACTGTCGAGCAGGGGGGCCAGGAATTCGACCAGACGGTCGGTCTTTTCCTGCGAGGCGACGGTCAGGAAAATCAACTTAGCCCTAGCCCCGCTGATTTCATCATCGCTCCAGGGACCATTGTGGCCCGCCCCGCCCATGACGGAGAGCAGGCTGTATCCTGTGATGCCCGCCTGTTTTGCCGCCTCGACAATCAGGGGCGTCAGCGGCCGATCGACCAGCACTTCGATCCGGCGGCGTTGCACAATCTGGTCTGTCATGCGCTGATCCTTGCGGCAAAAGCGATGTAAAGCGGAATACCAAGCGTGACATTGAAGGGAAAAGTCACGGCCAGCGCCATGCCCAAAGACAGGCCGGGGTCGGCCTGCGGCAGCGACATGCGCATGACTGCGGGTACAGCGATGTAAGAGGCGCTGGCCGCGAGAATGCCAAGGATCGCCGCCGATCCGACATCCAGCCCGATCAACGTACCGATCACGACGCCCAGCGCGCCCTGCACGGTTGGCAGTGCGATGCCAAGCAGCAGCAGTCGCCATGTCAGGCTCCGGGTTTCACGCAGCTTCCGGGCGGCGACCAACCCCATGTCGAGCAGGAACAGGCAAAGGACACCGCGAAAACCAGCCTCAAAAAAGGGCAGCACAGGCACCGCACCGTCCTTGCCGACCGCAAGGCCGATCAGGAAGCTGCCGACCAGCAAGACAACCGAGCCATTGAGGAGCGTCTCGTGCCACAGCGACGGGCCGGCCGCACGCGCGCCACCAGCGAGCGCACCACGCGCCAGAAGCAGGCCCATGATGATCGCCGGGGTTTCCATCGCCGCCATGACGGCCACCATATAGCCCGCAGGCGGCAGCGAGAGCGCCGAGAGGATTTCGGCCCCCGTCACAAAGGTGACGACACTGACAGAGCCATAATGCGCCGCAACCGCCCCGGCGTTGAGACGGTCGAGACCGCCAGCCTTGCGCAACACGGCATAGGCCGGGATCGGCAGGAGAAAGCTGAGAGCAATGCCGGCGGCAAGGGCGACAAATATTGCACTGGAAAAGCCCGCCTCGGCGACCTGCATGCCGCCTTTCAGGCCGATCGCAGCCATGAGATAGAGCGACATGGCCTTGCCGATAGCCTCAGGCACCGACAGGTCGGAGCGGGCAAGGCCCGCAAAACCGCCGAGGATGAAAAACAGGATCATCGGGGACAACAGGGCGGCCATGCCGGTTTCAACCGCCATTTACATCTCCCCTTGCAGTGTTGCGGGATTGCGCGTCACGCATGGCTTGAAGGCATTGCGCCCATCACATTCATGCAGGCGCACATTCTTCAGGGCGCATAGGGCAGAGATGAATGGTGGAGGACGATGCGGAGCTTGCCATCAGCCCCCCGGACATAACCCCAGGTCTTGTCGACCTTGGTCATCTTGCCCTTGTCGTCCCAGATCGTGACATGACCCATCGACAGCGCACTGTTGCCGGTGGTCACAATGCCTGCATTGTCGATCCGATATTTGCGCCACTGTTGCAGAGCGAACCCGCTGTCATGCGGATAGGCCTTGTCGCCACCGACGAAATAGGCCAGCGCCCCGTCACGCGTTGTGCGGAACACCTTTGGCGCAGATGCCAGGGTTGGCTTGAACAGCACCGGCCCCAGATCATAGGCATAGGCGCTGTCGATCACCTTTTCGGCCAGGCTTCTGGCTGCTGCATGGCCTTTTTCGTCATATTCCCTGGCAATGGCCACCAGAGCATCGCCCCATGCCTTTTGCGCAGCTTCGACTTCGGCGACCGTGATCGGCGCATAAAGTGCGGGGACCGACGCCTTGGCGACACGGACAGGGCTGCCGTGATCATGCGCCTGAGCAGGCGCAGAGAATATGACAAGCCCGGCCAAAAGCGGGAGCGACAGGGCAATGGATTTCATTGTCACCTCCATGTGAGGAACAAGGGAAAGGCGGACATCACAAGAACAGGGGCGGCGTCGGGGGCTCAACGCCGCCCCGCAGCGCAGACTGTCCGCGGCTGGGGAAGCCCTCGCTGCGCTGTAACTGGGCAATGCGGTCCTTGATCGCGAGACGCAGACGCTTCAGACCGGCCATGTCCCCCTGCCGCGCGGCATGGCGACAGGTGTCAATGATCCGGTTCAGGCGGCGATGTTCCTGCAATAGGCCCGCAAGCGTGCGTTTCATGGTCGATCTCCTTCACGCCACCAAGATCGGTTCAAACACTTCATTGTTCAAATTGATTCAAATAATAATATATGATAGTTTTTTTCTATCATGAGCACATTGCGCCAATTCAGCTATCTGGTCGCCCTGGCCGATTACCGCAATTTCCGACGCGCCGCCGATGCGGTTCACATCTCGCAGCCCACGCTCAGCCAGCAGATCCGGGCATTGGAAAGCCGGCTGGGGGTCACACTCATCGAGCGCAATGAAAGCCCGGTGCAACTGACCCCGGTGGGGCGCGAAGTCGTTGCGCGTGCCCGGCGCATTCTGCTCGATGTCAAGGATGTCGAAGATATGGCGGCCCGGTCCAAAGCCGGCATGGCCGGCACGATCCGCTTTGGCGTGACACCAACCATCGGGCCGTATCTCATGCCCGGCATCGTCGCTGCCCTGCACCGCCGCTATCCCGACATGCGGCTTTACATCCGCGAAGGCATTCCCGATGAACAGGCGCGCGAACTGGCCCGCGGCGCGCTCGACATGATCCTGTCGCCCTTGCCCGTGGCTGGCAGCAATCTGCACGTCGAACCCCTGTTCCGCGAGGCGCTGCATATCGTATCGCCGCCAGAGCATCCGGTTGCGCAAGGCACGCTGATCCGTAGACAGGACTTGGCGGGAATCGGCTTTCTCAGCCTTGACCGACGCCATCACGCACATCGTCAGGTACGTGAAATCTGCGAGGATCTTGGCGCGCACCTGCTGGAAGATTATGAGGGCACCAGCCTCGACAGCCTGCGGCAGATGTGCGGATCGGGTCTCGGCTTTGCAATTTTGCCCGAACTCTACCTGCTCTCCGAGGCGGGCGGCGAAGACATGGTCACCCGCCTGGTCCTTGCCGACTGGAGCGCCAGCCGCTCGATCGCCGCCGTCTGGCGTGAAGGCGCCGCATATGCCGACACTTATCGTCTGATTGCAGAACTGATCGCCACGGAAGCCCGGCAGACCCTCTCCTCTCCCTTCTGATAGTCATTTTCTATCAATTCATCACATAAAATTCTATTGATCCTTCATGGCAGCGCCAGTCTTGCCGCCTTAGATATGTGGGCAAAACCCCTTTCATGAGGATGCAATATGGAACGCAATATCTATCGGGAACGCATCCATGCGCAGGCCGGTGCGCGCGCAGAATACGACGCCGGCCTGCGGCGACACATGCTCGGCATCTATCGCAACATGGGCGTCGCGCTTGTCATCAGCGGCCTGATCGCATTTGCCATCAGCGCAACGCCCGCGCTGCATGGCCCGCTGTTCAACAGCCCGCTGAAATGGGTTGCAATGCTTGCGCCACTGGCATTCGTCTTCTTCTTCAGCTTCCGCTTCGAACGGATGAGCCTTGGAGGCGCACTGACCGCGCTATGGGCCTTTGCCGCGCTCATGGGCGTGTCGCTGGCAAGCATTTTCCTGGTATTTACCGGCGCCAGCATTGCGACGACCTTCTTCATCGCCGCCTCGATGTTCCTCGCCATGAGCCTGTGGGGCTATACTACTGGCACCGACCTGTCGCGCTGGTCGAATTTCCTGTTCATGGGCCTGATCGGCGTCGTGATCGCGGGCCTTGCGAACCTGTTCTTCCAGTCCGGCATGATGCAGCTGATCATTTCGGTTGTCGGCGTGATCGTGTTCACAGGCCTGACCGCATGGGACACGCAACGCGCCAAGAACGACTATCTCGCCTATGGCGGCGGCGTGGCCGGCGAAAAGGCGGCGGTGATGAGCGCCTTTTCGCTTTACCTGAATTTCGTCAACATCTTCCAGCTGCTGTTGCAGTTCACTGGCATCCAGCGGGACGAATAGCAACCGGATCGCCCGTGAACGGCGGCTTGGCAAAATCTGCCCTCCGCCGTTCACGTCCGCGACCGTTATTTTTCGCCAGCCGGGCGACCGTTATGCTCGAGGAAGGCCGAAATCTGCATGACGGTTTCCGTGTCGGCAATCGGCGCCGCCATCATTTTCGTACCCGGATAATAGCCCTGCGGATTCGAGATGAAGGCAGGCAGCGTATAGCTGTCCCACAGCACCGCCGTTTCGGTTTTCCGCATGGCTGCCGAATAGCTGTAACCCGGCGCCTGGCCTGAACGGCGACCGAAAACGCCGGTCAGATCAGGGCCGATGTCACCGCCTTCGACCGGTCCGATGGCATGGCATCCGGCGCAATTCTGGCCGAACAATTCCTTGGCGCGCGCATAATCATATTTGAAGTTGAACAGGACCTGCGTGAACGCTTCCTGATAGACGCCACGCGTTGCGAAATCTTCGGTCATGCTCTTGCCGGTCGGCGCGGCGAACGGCTGTGCGACGCGCGCCATTTCCTTTTTGCCCGGCGTACCGGGACGCAGGCGCACCACCCGGCCGGTCATTGAATCGGTCAGGACATAGAGATAGCCGTCCGGTCCCTGATCGATCGAGCGGATACGCTCGTTCAGTCCGCCCATCAGCAGTTCTTCAAGAACGACCTTGTTGTCGCGGATACGGATGCGGCGCACGCCATGGCCCATCATCTCGCCCGTGAACAGATCGCCGCGCCATGCCGGATAACGGTTGCCGACATTCTGCACGAGACCGGTCGGGGCGCGCGACGGCGACCATGTCGCGACCGGATCGGTCAGGTCCGGGCCGTCCTGCATGTCGGACATGGCCCGACCCGAATAGTCAAAGCCCCATGTGGCCAGCGGCCAGCCATAATTGGCGCCGGGTTTGACAAGGTTCAGTTCGTCACCGCCCTTGGGGCCGATGTCGATCGCCCAGATGCTGCCATCGTCCATGCGGGCGATGCCCGCCGGATTGCGAAAGCCGATGGCATAGAGTTCGGGGCGCGCGCCGGAGGTTTTGGCGTAAGGTCCGTCGACGACCGGGGAACCGTCACGGTTCAGATGGATGATCTTGCCCGATTGGTTATCAAGCCGCTGCACCATGCCGCGACTGCCCTGCCCGCCCGACCCGACGCCGACCAGCATCGTCTTGTCGGGCAGAAACAGGATGCGCATGATGTTCGGCCCGCCCTGCGGCGCGGCATGTGCGGTGCTGAAGATGACCTTGCCATCGACAAGGCGATTACCCTGAAGCCGCGCCTTCATGATCGAGCCGGTGCGCTCGGCGTCGGTGCCGGTGGTGTAGGTCAGATAGATGGTCTTGTTGGTCGCAAAGTCGGGATCGGCCTTCACGTCGAGGAGGCCATCGAACATGCTGGATTTCAGCACATCTGGCACGCCTTCGAGCGGCTGCGGAGACAGTACGCCCTTTTCGATCAGCCGCAGACGGCCCACACGCTCGGTGACCAGCATGTCGCCGTTCGGCAACCAGGTCATGCCCCAGGGATGTTTCAGGCCTTCGGCGATCTGTTCGACCCAATAGGGCTGTGCATCGACCGGCTTGACGTCAGCCGCGCGTCCTTCCGACACCGGTTGCAGCGCCATGCCCCCCGCAAAACCCGCAATAGCGATGGCTGCCACCGACATGAACCGCCATTTCGCCCGCACACCTGTCATTCCCATAAATCCCCATCCCCCCGGCAGCCGGTTGCATACGCTGCTGCTGTTCCGGCAATTACGATTGCCCATATGATCTACAGAGATGGACGCGCTTGTCCATCCTGCACGATGCAAACACCTGCCGGGGCATGAGAAGCAATCAGGCGTGAATGTTGCGCCCATCCACGGCATCTGCTGTCAGCGCAAAATCGATTTCCGGCCCGGCAGGGACGATACCGGTCGGATTGATGGTGCGGTGACTTTCGTAATAATGCCCCTTGATGTGCTGCATGTTCACGGTCGCCGCGATACCGGGCAGATTGAAGACATCGCGCGTGAAGCGCCACAGATGCCTGTAATCGACGATCCGCCGAATATTGCACTTGAAATGACCGACATAGACCGGATCGAATCGCACGAGGGTCGTAAACAGACGGATATCCGCCTCGGTCAGCATCGCTCCCGTCAGGAACCGCTGGCCAGCCAGTCGCGCGTCCAGCCAGTCGAGCGTCTCGAATAATGGCCCGATGGCCTCTTCATAGGCCGCCTGTTCCGTGGCGAAACCGGCGCGATAGACACCATTGTTGACGCTGTCGTAAATGCGGCTGTTCAGGGTATCAATCTCGGAGCGCAGCGCGTGCGGATAATAGTCGCCCGCCCGCGCGCCAAGACTGTCGAAGGCACTGCCCAGCATGCGGATGATGTCGGACGATTCATTGCTGACAATGCGCCCTTGCAGCTTGTCCCACAAAAGCGGCACCGTCACCCGACCACTGTAGGACGGGTCCGCCGCCGTATAGACCTGATGCAGATAACGCGCCTCGAAAAGCGGGTCGGGCACCACGCCCGGTCCCGCTTCGAAGGTCCAGCCGTTTTCCAGCATCCGCCAGTGGACGACCGAGATCGGAATCATGGCCTCCAGCCCCTTGAGCGCACGCATGATCAGCGTGCGGTGCGCCCAGGGACAGGCAAGGCTGACATAAAGATGATAACGTCCGGCCTCGGCCTTGAATCCACCCTCTCCCGTCGGGCCGGGTGCGCCATCGGATGTGATCCAGTGGCGATAGGCGCTGTCCGAACGGACAAAGCGCCCGCCGGTCTTGCCGGTATCATACCATTGGTCATGCCAGACGCCGTCAATCAGCAGGCCCATGACAGGTTCCTTTCTTCATCATGACCGATCGGACCGCGCAGCGCGCGGATGGCCGCTGCCCGGTCCTGCTCCAGTCCTGCTTTGCCTCAGCCGAACAGCTTTGCAGCGGTCGTCGCCACGCGCCGGCCAAGATAGCGCGCGCCGTCAAGGTCATTGGCATCCGGCTGGCGGCTGCCGTCACCGCCCGCGATGGTGGTGGCACCATAGGGCGCACCGCCGCGCACCACGTCATGGCCCAGCTGCCCGGCAAAGCCATAGTCGAGGCCAACGATCGTCATGCCGAAATGCAGCATATTGGTAATGAGCGAAAACAGCGTCGTTTCCTGCCCGCCATGCTGGCTGGCGGTTGACGTGAAGGCCGCGCCCACCTTGCCATTCAGCGCGCCGCGCACCCACAGGCCGCCTGCCTGATCGAGGAACGCCGCCATCTGGGAAGACAGACGGCCAAAGCGCGTACCAGTGCCGATCACGATGGCATCGTAATTTTCAAGATCGGCCACGCTGGCGACGGGCGCTGCCTGATCGAGCTTGAAATGCGCGTTCTTCGCAATCTCGTCCGGCACGGTTTCCGGCACGCGCCTGACATCGACGACGGCGCCTGCCGCCCGCGCACCCTCGGCCACGGCATGGGCCATTTGCTCGATATGGCCATAGCTCGAATAATAGAGAA
>CAZWMK010000041.1:0-16815 GCA_964635065.1 uncultured Sphingomonadaceae bacterium
AAATGGCGGTCTTCAGCTTCGGGTCCCAGTTGACCAACCGCTTGTCGCGATAGAGCAGTTTCTGGCGATAGAGTTCGACGAACACCTTGAGGACAGCCTTGTTGAAGCCTTCGTCCATGGTGAAGCGTTCGTTCGCCCAGTCGCACGAGGCGCCAAGTCGGCGCAGCTGGCGGGTAATGGTGCCGCCGCTTTCGGCCTTCCAGTCCCAGACGCGTTCAAGAAACTTGTCGCGGCCAAGATCGGTGCGTTTGATGCCATCCTTGTCGAGCAGGCGTTCGACGACCATTTGCGTCGCAATCCCGGCATGGTCGGTGCCGACGACCCACAGCGCATCGCGGCCGCGCAGGCGGTGATAGCGGATCAGCACGTCCTGCAATGAATTGTCGAGCGCATGGCCGATGTGCAGGCTGCCGGTGACGTTCGGCGGCGGAATGACGATGGTAAAGGGTTCGGCATCCGGGCGGGCCGGGCGGAACGCGCCGCTTGCTTCCCAATGCGCATACCATTTGGTTTCAAGTTCGGCGGGGGTGTAGGTTTTTTCGATCGTCATAGCGCGCCGCTGATAGCAAGGCACAGGCGCAAAGCCTAGCCGTCAGTGCCGGGAAAAGCGCGTGGACGGGGGCTTATTCCACCTTGCCGGTGATGCGGGCGATTTCTCGCGCCACCATTTTTTCGACGATGTCGGGCAGATTGGCGTCAAGCCATTCCTTCAGCATCGGCTTCAGCATCTCGCGGATCAGGCCTTCGAGCGTGTTTTCCGCGCCTTCGTATCCGCGTATCAGCATCTGAGACAGCTGCGACAACTGCTGGGTGGCCACGGCAGCGGTGTTGTCCGAGATGATTGCGCCGGGCCTGGCGTCCTTGTCCTGTTGACGCGCCAGTTCGAGATATTCCGACGTCGAGGCGCTGTAAGGCTCGCCTTCCGGGGCCAGTTCATCAAGATCGTTCAGGATGAGGTCCGAAAAATCATCGGCGGGCGCTTGCAACGGGGTGTCGTCCGGAGACGACGGCTGCATGGCGGCAGCAGGCTGCGTGGCAACATCATCCTCGGAGATGATCCGGCGGATGGACGCCAGTATTTCTTCCATCGATGGTTCGCGCTGCATCGTTCCCGTCATGAAGTGATTGTGGCGTAATTCTGATAGCTTGTCACTAGAGCCGGTTGATAAACGGTTCACGTCTCATTTGTTTAACAGCGATCAGGGCGCGGGCGGCCCGGCGACCGGGGCGGTGGGTTGTGTCATCACGCCCGTGGTCGGCGCGACGCCGGTATCCCAGTCGAACCAGCGCTTGCGCGCCGTGACGGCGTTGTCGGCTGCATTATAAGCCGTCACAGGCAGATCGAGGCGACTGGCTTCGACATCGCCCATGGCCGCAAGTAACGCATAGGCGGCGACATACTCGTCGCGTCTGGCACGAATGAGCGACACTTCTGCGTTCAGGGCTTCCTGTTCGGCATTCAGGACATCAAGCACCGTGCGCGTCCCGACCTGATTTTCGGTACGCACGCCTTCAAGCGCCAGCCGGCTCGAATCGACCGCAGACTGTGCCGCCCGGATCAGCGCCCGTGCGGCTTCGACTTGTTCATAGGCATTTTGCGTGCGTTCGATTTCTTCGCGCTCGATGACGCTTATACTGGCAAGCGCCTGGCTCTGCCTTGCTTCAGCCTGTCGGATGCGCGCGCCGACCGCGCCACCCTGATAGAGCGGTACCGTCAGTTGCAGGCCGACATTTTGCGTATAGTCGATGCCGCTGGTGCGCAGGCCTGCTGTGCCGTTCGCCGTACCACGGAAATTGGTGTAGCCGACACTGGCCGTCGCATCGAGCGCAGGCAGGCGCGCGCCCTTGGCGGCCGCGATATCGGTGCGCGCGGCCTTTTCCTCAAGACGTGCCATGCGGATGACGGGACTGTTGGCAAGCGCACGGTCGAGCGCCTGGGCGGCCGTGCCGGGCAGGACCGGCAGCGGCGGTAGCGGTTCCAGCGTGCCAGGCATGCGCCCGACAACGCGGCGATAGGCTTCGCGGCTGGCCGTCAGTCGGGCGCGTGCGGCAATGCTGCTGCTCATGGCCGTGGCAAGCCGCGCCTCGCTTTGCGCCACGTCGGTCCTGGTCAGATCGCCAACCGCAAAGCGGTCGCGACTGGCGCGCAGCTGCTCTTCAAGAACGCGGACCTGAAGCCGGGTCAGTTCGACTTCGGCCTGATCGCGCTGCACGTCGAGGTATGCGGCCACGACGGCAAGGAGGATGCGGTTTTCCGTGGCGCGCAGCGATTCCAGCCCGGCATCGACACGGATATCAGCGGAACGGATGGCGTTTTTGGTCTGCCCGCCACGATAGAGCGATTGCCGCACGCCAATGTTGCTGGTGACGAGACGGCTGCGGTCGCCGAATTCACCGGGGTTGGGAAATTCCTGATTGACCGCGCTGGTCGAGCTCAGGGTCGGGCGGCTGGCGGCCACTGCCTCGGCGGCGCGTTCGTCGGTGACCATCTGGCCCGCCCGCGCCGCAGCCAGTTCGGGGTTGCTTTCATAGGCGGCGGCAAGCGCGTCCTTCAGCGATTCCGCATGGGCAAGAGAGGCTGGCAGCAGCGCGGCACAGAGCAAAAGACCGGCGCGAAACATGGGCCGGTTCATCCTGATCTTCATGCCGCGCACACCTTTCGCTCAGAAACTGAAGCCCCTGACGCGCTGAAAGCCCGGCAGGACAGGAACCGGAAGGTCGGCAAAGGCGGCAAAACCCGCCACGCCTGCCACGACGCGCCCGATCGAGAGCTGGCTGACACCCGCCGCATTGACGATCGCTGCGGCGATGCGGCCACCCTCTTTCACCTGATCGATGAGCGCCTGCGGCAAGTGATCCACCGCGCCTTCGATCAGCAGCAGGTCGTAAGGCGCGCCTGTCGGCGCACCTGCCGTCAGCGGACCTTCCAGAACCGTCACGCCTTCTACGCCGAGCGCCGCGAGATTCCCCCGCACAGTTTCGGCCAGCGCAGCATTTTCCTCGACAGCCGTGACGGTGGCGCCAAGTGCAGCAAGGACTGCGGCAGCATAGCCCGTAGCGGCCCCCACAAGCAGCACCCGTTCGCCCGGCTGCACGAGTGCTTCGGTCAGAAGGCGGCCCAGGAGCATCGGCTTCATGACCACCCGGCCATCGCCCAGCGCAATGTCTTCATCGAGATAGGCAAGCCGCGCCCAAGCCTGCGGCACAAAGCGTTCGCGCGGCACCTGGCGCAGCGCCTCGACAACAGCAGGCACATTGACGCCGACCGTGCGGAGCTGGCTGTCAACCATGGCGGCGCGCATTGTTTCGAAACTCGGGCTGTTCACGGGCAGATCATCCTATGCAGCAGATAGCGGGCAAGCGATGCCTTAGCACCGGCAACGCGAAACGGACAGGCTTTAGCTTGCAGCCGCGCGCGCGCCAAGCGGCATTGCGCGGTGACAGGAACGCAAGGGGCATGCCGCAGGCCGGACCTATGTGAAAAGTGGGGATAGAGTAACCGTCAAGCAGAACAGCATGAACGTTCTATCCTGCGTCGGCCAACTCTGCTCCTTTTCAGCTCTTCGGCCGATCAGGAGAAAAATATCTGAAAAATAATCCTCAATCTTGCGGTTGGTGGCGAAATGGGGATGCTGTTCCGGTTCATACAGGAGGGATTATGAGGCACCTGAGTTTTTTGGCCGTCATAGCGCTGGCTGCCTGTGGCAGCGATAATACTCCGCACGGTGATGAGGCGGCGATTGAGGCTGAGGCTACTGCGGGTTCCGTCTCGTCGTCCTCATCTAGTTCAAAAAAAGCGATCGGTAACGGCCCCTTTGGCATTGAAATGGGTACGCCGATCAAGACGCTTGGAGTTCAAAGCGAAATCGAGCCGGGCTTTACGCTTCTGTCCTCAGTTCCAAAGCCCAGTTCCGAGTTCGAGAGCTATTTTGTCATAGGCTATGAGACGACTGGCGTATGTAAAGTCATCGCGAAAAGTCGGGATTTCGAGTCGGACTCATATGGTAACCACGTCAAAGCCTATTTGGACAACGTCGCTGAACTGTTGTCCGCAAAATATGGGCCTGGGAAGAAAACGGATAAATGCTTCAACAAATGTGACTCACCTTATTTTCAGATGAGGCTAGAGTCCAGGGGGCAGTTCTACTACTATGATTGGGAAAACCAGACGCCAGCCATGCAGGCGGCAAAGATTAAAAGTATTGAACTGTCTGCGATGGCTGCCGAGTACAATGGCACAAGCGCACGTGTTCTTTACGTTTTCGATAACGAAATGGCATGTGATGCAGCCGAGAAAAGTCTGAAATCATCCAGTCTCTAAACCGGTTGCAAGTAAAAGGGTGGACTATGGACTGGATCATCAATCTCTTTCGCGGATTGTTGAATTTCGTGATGTTGGCCTTTTGCCTGCTGGGCGCGATTGTGCTGATGGCTGCATTGTCTGGTAATATGCCACAGGGGCAGGGCGTGTTCGCCGTGCTGCTAGCTGTGGTGATTGTTGTCTTGGGTGCGGCAGTCGTTGGCGTGGGCGCGACGCTCGTCGGGATTTATGACCGACTCGGCGAGCTGGTCGCGGGTGGGCAAAAGGACAAAGCCGGTTGAGGGCCAAATGCTGTTTCGGGCAACGGTGTGACGCCTAAAACAAGAAAAGCTGGCGAGGATCGCCGTATTTTCCGGTTTTCACTTCGGACACGCGACCCTAGTTGATGCCCAGATCGGCCGCGATGTCATGCTGGTAATGGCCCTCGCGCAGGCGCCGCCATGCTTCCCAGTATATGTCCGAGTTCATTGGTGCGCGCTCACTTTTATTGGTAAGCACGTCACGATCATTGATCCCAAAAGGTCTTATCTTTGCGCGTGAAAAATATTTTTTAGTATCCGCCTGTCTCCACCATTGGCACAGGTTGCAGTGTTAATTGCGTGAGGGGATGTGAAGGGGAGATGAATATTTAAATTTGCAAATATCCAGAGGTTTCATTCCTCTAAATAGGCCGCGTGGTGGAGCTGAGGGGAATCGAACCCCTGACCTCTGCAGTGCGATTGCAGCGCTCTCCCATCTGAGCTACAGCCCCACGGTCGGCGAACAGCGTTGTCATAAAAGGGTGCGCGGCCATGCGCAATAGCATTTTGCGAGGGCGCCCAGCCGGTCTGTCGCTGAAAACGCCCGCCTAGGGTCACACTCTCCAGGGCGAATCAGTCGCTGCTCGCTGCGATGTCGTTTCCGGTCCGCGCCACTTGTGCCTGACGGGCATGATGGCGGATCACCTCGTCGATGATGAAGCGCAGGAATTTTTCCGAAAATTCGGGGTCGAGGTTGGCGCTCTTGGCCAGCGCCCGCAGGCGTTCGATCTGGCGGGCTTCGCGTCCCGGATCCGCGGGCGGCAGGCCCGATGTCGCCTTGTGCGCGCCGACTTTCTGGGTGATTTTGAAGCGTTCGGCGAGCATGAACACAAGGGCTGCATCGATGTTGTCGATGCTTTCGCGGTATCCTTTCAGGATGTCGTCGTTCACGCCCGGTCCCCCTCTTCAAGCCGATATGCTGCGTCTTCTTTTCGCGGCGAATTGATGCATGTGCAAGCTTGGGCTTGCATGGCGGCACGCCGTGCCTATGGTGCCCCCGAAATGACTGCAACCGTCCATCCCATCCGCGGCGCCAAGCCCCAGCCGTCGCTCGATCCGCTTATGGCGCTTGTTGCGCCTGAAATGAATCAGGTCAATGCGATCATCCTTGACCGCATGCAAAGCCCGGTTGCGGTGATCCCCGCTCTCGCCGGGCATCTCATTGCGGGCGGGGGCAAGCGGATGCGTCCGATGCTGACCCTGGCCGGTGCGCGCCTGCTGGAATATTCAGGCAACCGTCATCACAAGCTGTCGGCTGCCGTCGAATTCATTCACACCGCGACGCTGTTGCATGACGATGTCGTCGATGGATCGGGCCTGCGACGCGGCAAGAAGGCTGCGAACCTGATCTGGGGCAATCAGGCGACGGTTCTTGTCGGCGACTTCCTGTTCTCGCGCAGCTTCGAGCTGATGGTCGAGGACGGTTCGTTACGCGTTCTGAAAATCCTGAGTTCGGCTTCAGCCGTGATTGCAGCGGGCGAGGTCGATCAGTTGCAGGCCGTGCGCCAGGTCGAAATCAGCGAAGAGCGCTATCTCGACATCATCACATCGAAGACTGCGGTGCTGTTCGCCGCAGCCAGCCAGATTGCCGCGGTTGTCGCCGAACGTGACGCCGAAACCGAATCGGCGCTGGAATGTTTCGGGCGCAACCTCGGCATTGCTTTTCAGTTGGTCGACGACGCCATTGATTATGCATCCGATGCCGCGACCATGGGCAAGGGGCAGGGCGACGACTTCCGCGAGGGCAAGGTGACGCTGCCTGTCATTCTGGCCTTTCGTCGTGGAGACGAGGCGGCACGCAGTTTCTGGAAGCGCGCGATCGGCGAAGGGCAGGCCGACGATGCCAGCTTTGCCGAAGCCATGGCCCATCTGCACGCCACTAATGCCATCGAGGACACGCTGGCGCGCGCCCGTCATTATGGCGAACGCGCCAAGGATGCGCTGGCGGCCTTCCCGAACAGTGCGGCCAAGGCCGCGATGCTGGAAGCGGTCGATTTTGCCATCGCGCGGGCCTACTGACCCCTGCTTTCGGGGCTGACATGACCGAGGCCCTCCCCGTCTGCGCCGTGTTGCCTGCGCTGAAACAGGCGCTGGATCGCGGCAACTGCGCTGTGCTTGTCGCTCCGCCCGGTGCAGGCAAGACGACAGCCGTCGCGCCCGCGCTGCTTGATGCGCCATGGGTGGCGGGGCGGCGTATCCTGCTGCTCAGCCCGCGTCGTCTCGCGGCCCGCGCTGCCGCCGAACGCATGGCGGAACTGGCTGGCGAACCGGTCGGGCGCACCATCGGTTATCGCACGCGGCTGGATGGCAAGGTGTCGGCGGCGACGCGAATCGAGGTCGTGACAGAGGGCATATTCACCCGCGCCATTCAGGATGATCCCGAACTGCCGGGCATTGCCGCCGTGCTGTTCGACGAAGTGCATGAACGCAGCCTTGAAGCTGATTTCGGATTGGCGCTGGCGCTGGATGCCCAGGCGGTGCTGCGCCCAGACCTGCGACTGGTGGCGATGTCGGCGACGGTCGATGGCGCACGCTATTCCGCACTGATGGACGGCGCGCCCGTCATCGAATCCGAAGGGCGCATGTATCCGGTCGAGATTCGCAGTCGTCCGCGCCGCGCCGACGAGCGGGTCGAGGATGCGATGGCATCGGCCATTCACACCGCCTTGTGCGCGGAGGAGGGCAGCATTCTTGCCTTTCTGCCGGGTGCCGCCGATATCGAACGCACGGCGGAGCGCCTGCGTCTGCCCCCCGATGTCGCGCTCTACCGGCTTTATGGTGCCCTCGATGCCAGTGCGCAGCGGGCCGCCATTGCGCCCGCACCGCCCGGCACACGCAAGGTCGTGCTGGCGACAGCCATTGCCGAAACCAGCCTGACGATCGACGGCGTGCGCGTTGTGATCGATGCCGGACTGGCCCGCCGCGCCCGTTATGATCGGGCGTCCGGGCTGACACGGCTGGTCACCGAGCGCGCCAGCCAGGCCGCCGTGCGTCAGCGCAGCGGTCGCGCCGGACGCACCGCGCCCGGCATTGCCATCCGGCTATGGGAGGATGCAGGGACAAGCGGACTTTTGCCCTATGATCCGCCCGAAATGCTGGAAGCTGATCTGTCGGGGCTGGTGCTGGATTTGGCAATCTGGGGCACGCGCGATCCTGCCAGCCTGAAATGGATCGATACGCCGCCTGCCGCTGCTGTTGCCGAGGCGCGGGCGCGGCTCATCGAAATGGGCGCGCTTGATGGTGAAGGATGGGTGACGCCGCATGGTGCGGCCATCGCGCGTCTGCCACTGTCGCCCCGTCTGGCGCATATGCTGGTGGTTGGCGCGGCTGACGGCTTGGGCGCAACTGCCGCCCATGTCGCAGCTTTGCTGGGTGAACAGGGCCTGGGCGGGCGCGATCCCGATCTTGAGGTGCGGTTGCGTCATTTCCTGACAGCACGCGACAGGCGGGCCGAGGCAACCCGGCGTCTGGCGTGGCGCTGGGCAAAGCTTGTCGGCGCGGAGGATGCCGTCGATCCCCATGCTGCCGGGGCCGTGCTGGCACACGGTTTTCCTGACCGCGTCGCACGGCGGCGTGGCGGCAGCGATGGTGACTGGTTGATGGCGAATGGTCGCGCGGTACGCGTCGATCCCGCGACCAGCCTTGCCCGAAGCGAATGGCTGGTCGTGGCCGACGCGACGGGCGCGGCGCAGGGCGCACGCCTTCTTGCCGGGGCGGCGCTGGATGAGCGGACCGTCGCCGATGTCCTGAAAGCGCGTGCGACGCGTGCGCCGGTCCTGCGATTTGATGCGGCGTCAGGTGGCGTGATCGCGGAGGAGGTTGAGCGACTGGGGGCGATCACGCTTGCACGCCGTCCCATGGCCAATCCCGATGCCGAAGCCGTGCGCGCCTGTCTTTTGGAGGCTGTGGCCGCGCGCGGGGTTGACCAGTTGCCGTGGAGCGAGCACGCGCGGTCGTTGCGCGCGCGGCTGTGTTTCCTGCGCGCGCATGGCGAGGAAGCACTACCCGACCTGTCGGACACTGCTCTGACGGCGACGCTTGTTGCGTGGCTTGGGCCATTTCTGGATGGTGTGCGCAAGATCGGGACGATCGATGCGGCGCGATTGGGACAGGCGCTGGATGTTCTGGTCGACTGGCCGACACGCCAGCGCGTCGATGCTCTGGCGCCGGCGCGGCTGGAAACTCCGGCGGGCACCAGCCATGCCATAGATTATGGCGCAGAAGGCGGACCGCGCGTCGAGGTGCGGGTGCAGGAACTGTTCGGCCTGTCGCGTCACCCGACCGTGTGCAACGGACGCGTGCCCCTTGTGCTGGCGCTGCTGTCGCCCGCGCAGCGCCCGATCCAGACGACGCGCGACCTGCCGGGTTTCTGGTCTGGCTCGTGGAAAGCGGTGCAGGCGGAGATGAAAGGACGCTATCCCAAACATCCCTGGCCCGACGATCCTGCGGCGGCTGCGGCGACGACACGCACCAAACGGGCCGATGCCCGGCGCCAACCGGCTTGACGGCACGCCCCTTGCCGTCGCATGAGCAGGCCAGCAGAATTGCAAGCAATGATGGGCGACATGGACGCACGAATCTATCAGCGGCCGAAAAACGCGATGCAGTCGGGCCGCGCCCGCACGGCGGAATGGGTGCTGGAATTTGAACCCCAGGAGGCCAAGCGGCACGATCCGTTGACCGGCTGGACCGGATCGGGTGATACGCGCCAGCAGATCAGTCTGGTGTTCCCAAGCTGTGCGGCTGCGGCTGATTATGCAAAGCGGGCAGGGCTCGCGGCGACTGTGGTGCCGTCACCGGCCCATCGACTGAAATTGCAGTCCTATGCCGATAATTTCATGTCCAAGCCGAAGCTCTGATCTCCGGCATTCAGGCATGATGGAAACGGAAACGGGACGCTGGCGACAGCGTCCCGTTTTTCATGGCTGACAGGCTCAGGCGGCCTGATCCATGCCTTCCTTGGCAATGTTCGACTTCAGCTTGCCGCTGTGCACATCGCGCAGATATTCATGGTTCAGGATGAAGCGGATTTCGCCATTGTCGTCGGTGAAGGCGACGGCACCGCGACCCATGAACAGAAATTCGGTGTCGACCTTGGTGTGCGCTTCGTTGTGGCGCGAGCCGATCGGCTCATAGCCATATGTGCCAGCCGGCGCCGAGCCGACGTCATAGACCAACTCGCCCTTGGTAACGAAATACTGGCCGTCGCCAAGATGCCAGTGCGGTGCAAAGGTCGCACCGGGTTTCATCGTCACCCAAAGCACCCATTCGCCGGTCATTTCATTGCAGCGCAAAAGCTGGATGCTGGTGCCGGTGCCCAGTTCGGCGCTGGGGGCGTCTTTCAGATTGACGATGAGATCGCCGGTGAAGGTGGGGTCGTGTGCCATATGGTCTCTCCTCAAGGCTATGGTTGGCAGTTTATCTTTTTGGCGGATGATAGGGCGTTATGCGCTGCTCGTCAGCATCAACTTCGACAATCTGCGCGCCCGCTCTTGATTGGCGATGGCACGCGCAGGCATGGTGGCGGCAAGAACATAGAACGGGGGATGATCGTGACATTGGCCCAGTTGCCTGTCGGACAATTGTTGCAAGACGCGGCGCGCGCGGCGCAGGGGCCAACGCCTGAAACCGCGCGCCCGATTCTCTCGGCGCTGTTCGCCAAGGCCCCCGATCATGCCGATGGCCATACTGTGCTTGGGCTTGTCGAACAGCGGGCGGGAAAGCTGGCTGCGGCCTGTGCCGCCTTTGGACGCGCTGTGGCGCTTGATCCCCAAGCGGCGGAAAAGCGCGCCAACTATGGCGTGGCGCTGAAAAACAACGGCCAGATCGAGGATGCCATCGCCATGCTGGAAAGCGCGCTGGCGTTGCGTCCCGGCGCACCGTCCACGCATAATAATCTGGGCAACTGCCTGCTTGCCGCCGACCGACCGGCAGAGGCTGAAGCGCAATTCCGCGCGGCGCTTGCGGCAAAGCCGGTCTATGCCGAGGGGTGGAACAATCTGGGCGTTGCGTTGATGCGTCTTGCCCAGCCGGAGGCGGCCATTGCCGCCTATCGCCGGGCGCTCGACATCCGGCCGGATTATGCCGAAGCCGGGGTCAACCTTGCGCTCGCCCAGCGCGCGACGGGTGATGTCGATGCTGCGCTGGCCACGCTGGATCAGGTCTTGCAGCAACGACCCGCCCACTGGCCGGCGGCGAATAACCGCGGCCTGATCGCCGAGGAGCATGGGGATCTTGACGCCGCGGAAACTGCCTATCGCCGTGCGATCGCGCTGGCGCCCGATGTGCAGGGGACGCGCAGCAACCTTGCCGGCGTGCTGCTGCGCAAAGGCGACCCCGCCGCAGCACTGGTTGCCAGTGAAGAGGCCTGCGCCCGCCCCGGCGCCGGGACGACACCGCTGGCGCTCAAGGCCGTGGCGCTGTGCCAGCTGGGCGAGACGGCGGCGCGCGATGCGCTTTATGCGCTGGATCGCTATGTCCGCATCATTGATTTCCAGACGATGCCCGGCTTTGACAGTCTGGATGCATTCAACAGGGCGATCATGCGCCACCTTGAGGCGCATCCCACGATGACCTTCGAGCCAAGCGGGCTGGTGACACGCACGGGACGGCAGAGCAGCGATCTTCTGCTGGGCGACAAGGGGCCGGTGGCAGCTCTTGAGGCGGCGATCCGCACTGCGGTTAAGGCCTATATGGCGGATATCACGGGCGACGATCATGTCTTTGCCCGTGCCTGCCCTGCGGAGTGGGGGCTGACGCTTTGGGGTACGGTGCTGGAACCGGGCGGTGCGGTCGATGCCCATATCCATGCGCCCAACTGGTTGTCGGGCTGCTATTATCCTGCCTTGCCCGATGCAACCCGCGCGCAGGCGCCGGAAGGCTGGTTTGAAATCGGCCGGGCACCCGCAGCTCTTGGGGGCAGCGCGGCGCTCAGGACAATCGAACCGCGCGTTGGCCGCATGATCCTGTTTCCGTCCTATTATTATCACCGCACGCTGGATTTTGGCGGCACCATGCCACGTGCCAGCCTTGCATTCGACGTTGTGCCAAAAGGGACCGGACGTCCGCATCGTCTGGATTATCGGTAAAAGGGGCGATGGCTTCGGATGCCGCCATCGCCCCGATCTTACCTTAGAACTTCACGCCCAGTTCCACGCCGAACGAACGCGGCGGGGCATAGTTGGAGAAGTTCCACAGACCTGCGACCGAGTTGGCGCTGACGCGATAGACCTTGTCGAGCAGGTTACGGCCATAGACCGATACCCGGTAGGTTTCCGTCGCATCGGTCCAGTTGACACTGGCGCCGACCAGTGTGCGGGCCTGACCTTGCGTGAACTCGGCATTCAGCGTCGAGCTCTCGAACTTCGACTGATAGTTGATGGTGCCGGTCAGCGAGAAGTTGCCCATGTCGGCCGTCGGGATATCGTAGGTAGCCGAAAGGTTGAGCGTGACTTTCGGCAGGCCGCGCAGGTTCAGGTGCGACGCGTCGTCGTTCACGCCGTCACCGTTGATGTCGGTGACGAACTCCTTATATTTGCCCTTCTGCAAGCCGGCGCTTGCCGTGACGGTCATGTTGTCGACCGGCACTGCCGACAGTTCGGCTTCGATCCCGTAGACTTCGGCCTTGCCGGCGTTGGTCGTGCGGGTTTCCTGACCGGGCAGGCCGGTCAGCGGATCGATGAACGGCACGACGGCGTCACGCTGCAGATCGTCATATTTCACGAAGAAGCCGGCGACGTTGAAGCGCAGACGGCGATCCACGGTTTCGGTCTTGAAGCCGAGTTCGAAGCTGTCTGCGGTTTCTTCGGCAAAGGGCTGTGCCGAGGTGGCCGTCATCGCCTGTTCGTTGAAGCCGCCCGATTTATAGCCCTGGCTGTAGGTGAAGTAATTGTTCACCTGCTCGCTGATCTGCCAGTTGTAGCCAAAGCGGAAGGTCGGCCGGTCGAATTTCGCCGAATTGGCATATTCCGGCCAGAAGCCGGTCGCGATCGTCGAACGACGCACCTGCGGGCGAACCCGGAAGTCCTTCTGTTCCTTGGTGTAGCGTGCACCGGCGATGAGCGAGAAGTCTTTCACAACT
Organism: uncultured Sphingomonadaceae bacterium; assembly: GCA_964635065.1. GTDB lineage: Bacteria > Pseudomonadota > Alphaproteobacteria > Sphingomonadales > Sphingomonadaceae > CAZWMK01. The sequence continues at coordinate 12,701 of CAZWMK010000041.1, forward strand.
TCATATTCCGCTTCGCCGAAGACCGCATAGCTGTCGACCTTGTAGTTTGCGGTCGACATGTTCGGATCGGTGGTCGCGGTCGGGTCGCCGAGGAAGCGCAGGAAGCCAAGGAAGGAGGTCGCGCGCGCGTCCATCTTCTGGCCCCAGTACATGCCGCCGACCGTCATCTTGAAGCGATCCGAGAAGTCGGAGCTGAAGCGGCCTTCGACGCTGTATTGCTTGCGGACGTCGTCGCGGGTGGCGACGAACAGGTTGGCGATTTCACCGGTATAATCGCTCGGCAGGCTGGATTCGACGCGACGATAGCCACCGACCAGGGTGAAGCTGCCCAGATCCGAAACATCGCGCTGGACGCGCAGATAGACCCCATCGACATCGACGCGGTGACCCTGCAACGTGCCGGGGCAGGTCGGGTGATCGGCGTCACCATTGCAGAGCGTCAGACCGGTATCATAGGGACTGCCGCCCGTTGTCTGGATGCCGGGGAAGCCGACAAGCGGCAACAGGAAGTCGTCTGGGCTTTCGTTGGCCGACGGCGGACTGTCGCCGCGATCGCGCAGCATTTCGTAGGTCAGCATGATGTCCCAGTCGGGCGTCGGTGTGAAGCGCAGCTTCGCACGGCCCGAGAAGACATCCGTGCCGCCAAGGTCGCGGCCGTCGCCCTTGGTGTTCTTGTAGAAACCGTCGCTCTTCTGATAGGCACCAACCACGCGCAGCGCGAGTTTGTCATCGACGATCGGCACGTTGATCGCGCCCTTGATGTCCTTGGTGTCGAAGCTGCCATAGCCGACGCGGACTTCGCCTTCGAATTCATTGGTCGGGCGCTTGGTGATGATGTTGACGACGCCGCCAACCGTATTCTTGCCGAACAGGGTGCCCTGCGGGCCGCGCAGAACTTCGATGCGTTCGACGTCGAACAGATCGAACAGCTGTGACTGGACGTGCGCCGTCACGAAATCGTCGACGATCACGCCGACTGCCGGTTCGAAGGTCAGAATGATGTCGCCCGTCGTCTGGCCGCGAATGCCGATCGATGCGGCGTTGAATCCGGGGACGTTGGTGATGACAACGTTCGGCACCTGGCCGCCAAGGCCGCGCAGGTCGGAGACGAACTGACGATCGATGCTGGCCGCCGAAAAGGCCGTGACGGCGACCGGCGTATCCTGAAGCGATTCCGCGCGGCGGCGTGCCGTGACGACGATGTCTTCAAGGCTGGTGATCGATTCGGAGGGTGCCGACTGGGCGCCCTGTGCGGCGGCCATGTCCGGCACGACTGCGAGCGCCAGTGCGGCGCTGCACACGCTGCCCTTCAGAAAATGGCGCATGAAAGTGCTACGATGATTCATCGTTCAGATGCCTCCCCCATGTGGCCTGTCCGGCCATCATTGACTTTGTCCAACGCCCGGCCTGATGCCGCACGCGAATTGTAATTATCATGGCAATTTATACATGCCCATATGGAAAGCGTTAAAAAAATACATGCGTGAACGTTTTTTTGATGCCTGACTATACGCTTGACTAAAACAGCCTGTCGCGTGTCATCTGCCAGCGCACAATGTGCCATCCCGCCATGGGGCGGGTGCAAGAATCAGGGGAGGCGGAATGGATATCGAAGAACTGCTGGCGCGCGAGGAAATCAAGAACCTGCGGATGGGTTATGCCGCCCATCTCGATTCCCAGCGTTATGACAAGCTGGCCGAATTGTTCACCGAGGATGGCGTCTGCGTCTTCGGGCCGGAATTCGGTGGTGACTGGATTGGGCGGGACACGATCCGCGCCCAGTATGAAACCGTGATGAAGGCGGCTGGCGGCCCGTTCGATTCGGTGCACATCATCACCAATCCATGGATCACCATCACCGGGCCGGACACGGCCCACGGTCGCTGGTATCTGCTGGACTGGCTGACGCGGCAGAAGCCGGTGACCGAGATGGAAACCCGCGGCGGCCATGCCAATCCGCTCCTTTATCTGGCGGTCTACGAGGACGATTACCGCAAGGAAAACGGTGCGTGGAAGATCGCCCGGACACAGTTGCATTTCCTGTGGCCCGACCGGCTGGGCGAAGGCCCGCTGCGGCCCTGAAACAGGCAGGCCGGGCTGTGGCGATCCACGGCCCGGCCATGCTGGAAGAAACGGGTGTTCAGGCGTTCAGCATTTGCCGAGCGTCATCATCTTGTCCGTACTGCGGTGTATTTCGATGCGCCCTGCGGCGGGATAGCCGATGGTCCATTCCTCGCTCGACTGCTTGCCGCCTTTGGCGATGCAGCGCAGACGCAGGCTGGTGTCGCCGCTCATCCCGTCGGGGGGCATGATCTGGCAACGCAAACCGTCGGCAGACACGACTTCATCGCTCCAGAACCGCCACCAGTCCTTGTCGCACTGCGCGGGACTGGCCGCCCAGCGGCCGACATAACGCGGCAACGCGGTCTGCACGGCAGACGAGGGGCCGGGCAGCGGCGCTTCGCTGGCGAAAGGATCGCCGGTGTCAGGCAGGGCGGTGCCGGCCTGATCTGGCGATTCAGGCGCGCTGCCGCAGGCGGCGACCAGCAGCGCCAGAGGCAAAAGCGTAAAAATCGGTGCGACATGGCGCATCAGGCGTCCCCCCCGCCGATCTTGCCAAAGCGCGCCTCATATTCGGTGATACGGCCAGCAACAAGAAGCCTGGCCTGATCGACAAGCTGATCGCGGACGATGCGCCCCTTGAAGGCATCGAGCTTGGCATCGACGAGCGCAATGTCGTCGGTCGTCCAGTTGGCAATCTGGTGCAGATGGAAAATGCCGATCTCGTTGAACTTTGCCTGCAATTTCGGACCAACGCCTTTCAGCACGCCAAAATCGTCGGCCTTGCCGCGCGGGGCATCCATGAACAGCGGCAGCTTTTCGCCGGGCGCAAACGCAGCGGCCTGTCCTGTCGCCGCGCCTTCGGCCTGTGCGGCTGTTTCGACCGGCGCGGCACTGCTCTTGCGGGCGGCGGTGGCGCGGCGCAGGCGGTCGACTTCATCGGCAAGCGGCGCAAGCTGATCGCGTGCGGAGGCTGCGTCGCGTTCGGCTTTCAGACGTGCGGCTTCCGCAGCGTGTCGCGCGGCTTCGGCGCTTTCGAGCTGTTCCCGCATGGCGCCAAGCGTGCGACGTGCCGAACCAGCCACCACCCAGCCCAGCACAAGACCGGCCAGAAAAGCCGGTATCACCCACATCAGCATCTGGCTGTCGATCGGCATGAACATGTCCCCTTATTCGTCAATGACCCGGACAGCGTCCCGCACTGTCAGCATTTTTTGCTGATAGCGCGGTCGCGGTCCGGGTCCAAGCGGGCAGCAAGGCCGGGCTTTGTCAAATCGTCACTTCTTGACCAGCGCGTCGCCAATCGAACAGGCCGCCGGACCAAGGATAACAACGAACAGAACCGGCAGAATGAACAGGATGAGCGGAATGGTCATGATTGCGGGCAGGCGCGCGGCCTTCTCCTCGGCACGCATCATGCGTTCGTTGCGGAACTCCGCCGACAGGACGCGCAGTGACGAGGCCAGGGGGGTGCCGTATTTTTCCGTCTGGATCATGGTGGTGACCACACCCCGCAATGATTCCAGATTCACACGGGTGCCAAGGTTGTCGAAGGCCTGCCGGCGTTCTGTCAGAAAGCCAAGTTCAATGGCCGTCAGTCCGAATTCGTCGGCAAGCTCGGGAAAGCCGTTGCCAAGTTCGCGCGCCACGCGGTTGAAGGCCGCATCGACCGTCAGGCCCGCCTCGGCGCAGATCACCAGAAGATCGAGCGCGTCGGGCAGCCCCTTGCGGATCGCGTCCGTGCGCTTGTTCACCAGGTTCGTGACATAGATGTCCGGTCCCTTGTAGGAAGCCAGCAGTGCGCCCACGGCGATCATCGAACGGGTAAACGGCCCGTAATGGTCGAACATGTGAAAGACATAAACGGCCAGCATCATGCCGCCGCCCAGCACGATCGGCAGCACAAGCCGCGCGAACATGAAGGTCACGACCGCATCGCGTGAACGTATGCCCGCCTGCACCAGCTTTTGCTGTGCGCGCTTGGTCTGTTCGTCCTGAAGCACGCTCAGCTTCTTCAGGATGTCACGCATCATGTCGGTGGCTTCGGCTTTCGC
>CAZWMK010000042.1:0-16674 GCA_964635065.1 uncultured Sphingomonadaceae bacterium
GGCGTGCGTTCCGGCACGATCAGCCCTGCCGACGGGCGGTCGATGACTTCGCGGATGCTGCCAATTGCGGGGGCGATCACAGGGGTGCCGCAGGCCAGCGCTTCGACCCATACATTCGCCAGCCCCTCGCGTTCCGACGCCAGCGCCATGACGTCGGCGGCGGCCAGGAGAAGTGGGATGCTGTCATGATCGATGCGCCCCAAAAAGCGGATGCGGTCATGATAGCCACTGCTCTCTGCCAGCGCCTGAAGCCTTGCGCGCTCAGGACCATCGCCGGCCACGATCAGCGTGGCTTCGGGAACTGCCGCCATGGCGCGGATGATGATGTCATGGCCCTTGAGCGGAACGAGATTGCCGATCGAGACGATGAGCGGTCCCGATACCTGCAAGACAGCTTTTGCCGCGCCTTTGTCCTGCGGATGGAAGCGGTCGAGGTCGACACCGGTGTAATGCACCTGAATATGATCTTCGGGCAGGCCCAGCGCGACCATATCGGATTTGAGCGCGGCGGAGACCGCGAGCATTCCGGCGGCGGCGTGACCGGCACGCAGGATGGCAGGGCGGACAGCGGGCATATGACCCCATAGATGAATGTCGGACCCGCGCGCTTTGATTGAAACCGGCCGATCGAAGTGACGCCCCAGTGCGGCCGCAGCGACGCCGCAGGGAAAGAAGAATTCGGCGTCGATGATGTCGAAGTCGAAGCCATCCGCACGCAGCTGTTTCATGACGGGCAGGGCGGCGCGGACGATAGCTGCCGGATTTGTGCGTGCGCCGATCAGCGGCAGCAGGGTGAATCGGGGGCGATGTACCCGCACGCCCTGCCAGTTTTCCGAACGGGGCAGGCGTGTCAGCGGGCGATAGCGGCCAAAGGCGATGGGCGGAATGCCGATCGGCGCGATCACATGCAGATCGACATCGGGATGCCGTGCAAGGCGTTCCGTCTGCCGGGCAACAAACCCGCCCAATCCGGGCTGGGCGGCATTGGGGTAAAGTGTGGTCAAGGTCAGAACGCGCAGCATCGACTGCAAGCCATAGCCGGTGCGCGGCGGGCTGACCAGTGTATGCCGATCAGGGCCAAGCAAGGCTTGGCGGGGGCGCGTGGCTCGGCTAAGAAGCGGTCATGACCAAGTCGAACCTCGTCCGCGCCGCCATTGTGCTGGCCTGTATTCCCGCCCTCGGCCTTGGTGCTTGCGCCAGCAAGAAGAAGGGCAGCCCGGCCGATCGCAGCTATGTCGCGCGCGACGTGGAAACCATATATAATTTCGCCAAGGAAAAGCTCGATCAGGGCCGCTACCGCGATGCGGCGGCGATTTTCGATGAAGTCGAACGCCAGCATCCCTATTCAGTCTGGGCGCGTCGTGCCCAGCTCATGAGCGCCTTTTCCTATTATGCTTCGCGCCAGTATCAGCAATCGATCCTGGCGGCACAGCGTTTCCTGTCGCTGCATCCCGGCAACAAGGATGCGCCCTATGCCTATTACCTGATCGCCTTGTGCTATTATGAGCAAATTCAGGGCGTGCAGCGTGACCAGAAGATTTCGGCGCAGGCACTGGATGCGTTGAATGAACTGATCCGCCGTTATCCCTCTAGCCGCTATGCCGATGACGCGCGCCTCAAGGTCGATCTCGTGCGCGACCATCTTGCAGGCAAGGAAATGGAAATCGGTCGCTTTTATGAAAAGCGGGCGGAATATATCGCTGCTATCGCGCGTTTCCGTAGTGTTGTCGAAAAATATGACACGACCAGTCACGCGCCGGAGGCCTTGTTCCGCATCGTCGAATCCTATCTCGCCCTCGGCATTCCCGAAGAGGCGAAGAAGGCGACGGCCGTGCTGGGTTACAATTATCCCGGCTCGAAATGGTACGAGCGCGCCTATGCCCTGGTGCAGAAGCACCGCGCGGCCTGATCCGCGCCCGCGCATGACCCCGCAGGAAATGCCAGCCGGATGCTGACAAGCCTTATCATCCGGGATGTCGTGCTCATTGAAGCCTTGCGGATCGACTTTGCCGCAGGTCTGTGTGTGCTGACGGGCGAAACCGGGGCGGGAAAATCCATCCTGCTCGACAGTCTGGGACTGGCGCTGGGCGCGCGCGCCGATGCCGGGCTTGTGCGCGCAGGCGCAGCGCAGGCCAGTGTGACGGCGACATTCCAGCTTGATGACGATCATGCCGTTCATGCGCTTCTGGCCGAACAGGGCATCGTAGGCGACGATCAGCTGATCCTGCGTCGCGTGGTGAAAAGCGACGGCGGCAGCCGGGCGTTCATCAACGACGTGGCCGTCAGCGCCACGCTGCTGCGCGAGGTGGGGGCGGCGCTTGTCGAGATCCATGGCCAGCATGATGAGCGCGGCCTGCTCAATCCGCGTGGCCATCGGGCGCTGCTCGACAGTTTTGCCGGGCTGGATGGCGAGACTGCTGCGGTTGCAGGTGCATGGGCTGCGCGGCAGGCGGTGGCGGATGCGCTGTCGACGGCGCAGGCAGCCATGGCCAGCGCTGCGCGCGACCGCGAATGGCTGGAGCATGCCGTCGACGAATTGCAGCGTCTGGCGCCGGAGCCTGGCGAGGAGGACATGCTCGCCGAGCAGCGCGCCACGATGATGAAGGGGCAGAAGCTGGCGCAGGATATGGCTGCGGTCGACCAACTGCTGAATGGCTCGGACGGCGGTTTGGCGCAATTGCGGCAGGCCGCGCGCTGGCTGGAACGCCTGTCGGGCGAACATCCCTTGTTCGAAGCAGCGCTGGTGGCCGTTGATCGTGCGCTGATCGAAGCGGATGAGGCGGAATCGCGCCTGGCCGAGGCGGCGGAGGCGTTCAGTTATGATGCCGCCCAGCTTGAAGCGGTCGAAGGGCGCCTGTTCGAACTTCGGGCGATGGCGCGCAAGCATCGCGTCGACGTGGCTGGCCTTCCGGCACTGGCCGGAACTCTGGCAGAGCGGGCCGCGGCCCTTGAATCTGGCGCGATGCAGATTCAGCGTCTGGAACAGGCGCTTGCGGATGCGGAACGGACTTATGATGCAGCCGCCGGGTGTTTGTCGTCGGCGCGGCGGGCGGCGGCGATGCGGTTGGACGCTGCCGTGATGCAGGAACTGGCGCCGCTGAAGCTTGATGCGGCCCGGTTCAGAACAATTGTGGATAATGATATCGCCGGTCCTGCTGGTCGCGACCGTGTCGAGTTCGAGATTTCCACTAATCCCGGCGCGCCATTTGCGCCTCTGATCAAGATCGCCAGCGGTGGCGAACTGTCCCGTTTCATCCTCGCGCTCAAAGTGGCGCTGGCAGGGGCACGCAGCGCCGCCACGATGATCTTTGATGAAATCGACCGCGGTGTCGGCGGTGCTGTCGCCACGGCGATCGGCGAACGGTTGGCGCGGCTCGCGCATGATCGGGCGCAGTTGCTTGTCGTCACCCACAGCCCGCAGGTGGCAGCGCGCGGTGCGCATCAGTGGCGCATTGCGAAATCGGTCAGCGAGGGGGTCATGCGGACGCGCGTCGATGCGCTGGGCATGGATGAACGGTGCGAGGAGATCGCCCGCATGTTGTCTGCTGCAGAAGTGACTGCCGAGGCGCGGGCGCAGGCTGCGCGTCTTCTGGAAACTGTTTCATGAGCCGACCGGTGCCCGTTGACGATCTGACCGCGCTTGAAGCAGCGGCCGAACTGGCGCATCTGGCGCGTGAAATTGCCGAACATGACAGGCTTTACCACGACGAAGACGCCCCTCGCATCTCGGATGCCGACTATGATGCGCTGGTTGCCCGTAATCGCGCCATCGAAACCCGATTCCCCGAGCTGAAACGTGCAGATTCCCCCTCGGAACGTATCGGCGCCACTGTTGCTGGTCCTTTTGCCAAGGTGACGCATGCACGACCGATGCTCAGCCTCGACAACGCATTCAGTGACGAGGATGTTATCGCCTTTGTCGAGCGCGTAGCCCGTTTTCTCAGACTGGAAGCGGGCGAGGCCGTCGCGCTGACGGCAGAGCCCAAAATCGATGGCCTGTCCGCCTCGCTTCGGTATGAACAGGGTGTGTTGGTGCAGGCGGCCACGCGTGGAGACGGGAGCGTCGGCGAAGATGTGACCGCGAATGTGCGCACCATCGCCGATGTGCCGCATCGACTGACAGGTGATGGCTGGCCCGATATTCTTGAGGTGCGCGGCGAAGTCTATCTACCACGCTCGGCTTTTTCTGCCCTCAATGCCGCGCAGGCGGCGGCAGGTGGCAAGAGCTTTGCCAATCCGCGCAATGCTGCAGCCGGGTCGTTGAGGCAGCAGGATGCGCGGGTCACGGCTTCGCGCCCGTTGCGCTTTTTTGCCTATGGCTGGGGCGAGAGCAGCGCGCCTTTGGCCGAGACGCAAAGCGCCGCCGTCCAGCGACTTGCGGACTGGGGTTTCACGGTCAGCGACCGTTTGCATCATTGTGCCGATGCCACGGCCGCACTGGCCGTCTATCGCGGAATCGAACGCGATCGCGCCGTTCTCGACTATGATATCGACGGCGTGGTTTACAAGGTCGACCGGCTCGACTGGCAGGCGCGTCTGGGGCAGGTCGCACGCGCGCCGCGCTGGGCGATTGCGCATAAATTCCCTGCCGAACGCGCCATTACCCGGCTGAACGCCATTGATATCCAGGTCGGGCGCACGGGTGTCCTGACGCCGGTGGCGCGGCTTGAGCCGGTTACGGTGGGCGGTGTCGTTGTGACCAATGCCACCTTGCACAACGCCGATGAAATCGCGCGCAAGGATGTGCGTGTCGGCGATTTTGTAATTGTCCAGCGTGCGGGCGATGTCATTCCGCAAATCGTGGGCGTGGCAAGCGAGCCGGATGCCCACACCGCGCTAGCGCCTTATGTTTTTCCCGACTGCTGCCCTGAATGCGGCAGCCATGCCGAGCGTGTGGGCGACGAGGCCGCAACGCGCTGCACGGGCGGATTGATATGCCCGGCGCAACGTGTGGAGCGCCTGCGCCATTTCGTATCCCGCCACGCCGTTGATATCGAAGGCCTTGGCGAACAGTCGATTCGTGAATTTTTCGCCGATGGCCTGCTGCATTCGCCTGCCGATATTTACCGGCTGCACCAGCACCGCGATACTCTGACGAACCGCGAAGGCTGGGGCGCCGCCTCGGTCGACAAGCTTTTGGCGGCAATCGAAGAGCGACGGACTGTTGCGCTTGACCGGCTGGTTTTCGCGCTTGGCATTCGCCATGTCGGCGAGGTGACGGCCCGCGATCTCGCCCGTCATTATGGCTCATATGCAGCATTGTCTGAATTGATCGCCAGTCTTGCCGATCTGCCGCAAAGCCTGCCGCCTGCGCTCGGAGAGGCGCCTGAAAAATACCGTGCCCGTATGGCCAAGACGATGGCAGAGAAAATCGGCGTTCAGGGCATTGGTCCTGAAGTCGCGCAAGCGCTGGTCGATTTTTATGACGAGCCGCACAATATTGCCGTACTCGACGATCTATTACGCGAAATCCGGGTTTTGGATGTCGTGTTCGAACGTCGCGCGTCGCAGGTGACGGGCAAGACGGTGGTGTTTACCGGTACGCTTGAAACACTGAGCCGTGCCGAGGCCAAAGCGCAGGCAGAGGGGCTCGGCGCCAAGGTTGCGGGTTCGGTATCGGCCAAGACCGACCTGCTCGTTGCAGGGCCGGGGGCGGGCAGCAAACTGGCGCAGGCGCAGAAGCTGGGAATCACTATTATCGATGAGGCGGCCTGGGCGGCGATTGTCGCGCAAGCAAAAGACTAATGCAGGCAGGACGTTCCTCCATGCCCATGCACTCAGTGCATGGCTGATAAGTCTGTTGCTGCACTGCACAATAGAAAATGTCTCTCTACATTGAAGCCGTGACGCATGAAGCGTCGCAGCGACAAAGGAGGCACTTATGTCTGTCGAACCCCGCAAGTCCGCACCAGAAGGCACGCAGCCTGAAGCCGGATCAAGGCAGATCCAGCGCGGCAATCCGTTCCTGAAGCTCGTCACGCCGCGCTTTGCGGTACAGGCCGCGCCGCTGTTCCACGCATGGCGCCCGTAACAGGCGTCGGACGACTGGTCAGGCCCGTGCCAACAGCAGGGTCGGCCAGTCGCCCAGCGTGATCCGGCGCACTTCATGCAGTCCGTACGGCGCGTAGGCCGCGAGAACGGCATCGGCCTGCGTCGTCAGCAGACCTGCCAGCACCAGCTTTCCACCCGGCGCGACCAGCGCTGAAATACCTGCCGCCATTTCGATCAACGGTCCGGCGAGAATATTGGCGGTGACCAGATCATAGGGCGCCCGCACCGCGATGACAGCGCTGTTGGGGCCATCGGCGACATCAAGCATGATCGCATCCGGCGTATCGCCGGTTTTTTCTCCATTCAGTGCAATATTAAGCGCACTGACTTCAATCGAAACGGGATCGATATCGGTGGCCACCACCGGACAACGCAGCGCTTTTTTGGCAGCCAGCGCCAGAATTGCGGTCCCCGTACCGATGTCGAGAACATTGGCAATGCCGCCCTCGTCGGCCAGGGCATCGATCATCCGCAGACAGCCCGTCGTCGTCTGGTGCTGGCCGGTGCCAAAGGCTTGACCTGCATCGATCATGATTCCGATGCGGTTCTGCGGCAATCGTTCGGCGTGGTGCGAGGGATAGACGAAGAAGCGGCCAGCCTCGATCGGGTCAAGCCCGGCCTGACTGAGTGTCACCCAATCCTCGTCGCCGACGGGGCCGACATCGATATCCGCGCGCGCAAGGCCCGGGCAGAGCGATTGCATAAGCGCGATCAGGGCTTCGTCCGGCTCGTCCTCGACATAGGCATCGATGCGCCACTGCTCAGGTTCCTGCTCGTCGGGCTCGGTGGCAACCAACAGGGGCGGATTATCCAGCGAATCGAGCGCAGGTACCTCGCCAGTCAGTTGTTGAGCCAGCGCGCGCGTGCAGGGGAAAGAGATTTTCCAGCTTTGAGTCATGGCTAGTCCTGTCACGCGATTTCGACGAAGCTGTCAATCACATGCTTGGAACCGGCATGGTCGAAGTCGATGTCGAGCTTGTTGCCCGCGATTGCGGTGATGATGCCATAACCGAATTTGGCATGAAAGATCCGCTGGCCAACCGACAGGTCGTCGCGTCCCTTCGTGCCCTGCGATAGCTGCTTGGCCCTGACATTGATCACCGGTCCGCCCCGCTGCTGGAAAGCGGCGCGGCTTCGGCTGGCATCGTGGCGGAACGCGGGGGGCTCGCTGAATGCTGACGTCGCGGATTGTGCCTGTCGCCAGAAACCTGCACCACCCGACATGGTGTTCGTCATTTCGACATGGGAGTCCGGCAGTTCGCTGACGAAGCGCGACGGGATGCTGCTGGTCCACTGACCATAGATGCGCCGGTTGGCTGCGTGGAGCACGGTGGCGCGCTGTTTGGCGCGGGTCAGACCGACATAAGCGAGCCGCCGTTCCTCTTCGAGGCTGGCGTTGCCGCCTTCATCAAGTGCGCGCTGGCTGGGGAATACGCCTTCTTCCCAGCCGACAAGGAATACATGATCGAATTCCAGCCCCTTGGCGGCATGCAGCGTCATCAGCGTTACTTTTGGTTGATCATCGGCCTGTTCATTTTCCATGACGAGCGAGACATGTTCGAGGAAACCCGTCATGTTTTCGAATTCGTCCATCGCACGGGTCAGTTCGTTCAGATTCTCCAGCCTGCCTGCGGCTTCTGGCGAGCGGTCAGCCTGCCACATCGCGACATAGCCGGATTCTTCCAGGATCTGGCGCGCGAGTTCCGCATGCGGCTCGCTTTCGCTGAGACGGCGCCAGCGGGCGAAATCACCGATGAGCGCAGCCAGCGTGCGACGCGCAGCGGGGGCTAACTCATCGGTGCCAACCAGAGTCGCCACCGCCTTCATCAAGGGCACGCCCGCCGCACGGGCATAAGCGTGCACCTTTTGCATCGTCTTGTCGCCAAGTCCGCGTTTGGGGGTGTTGACGATGCGTTCGAACGCCAGATCGTCGGCAGGCTGCATGACTGCGCGCAGATAGGCCAGTGCATCACGGATTTCCTGCCGTTCATAGAAGCGGAAACCGCCAACGATGCGATAGGGCAGGCCGATGGCGATGAAACGGTCTTCGAATTCGCGTGTCTGGAACTGGGCACGGACAAGAATGGCGACCTGATCAAGGCTGATGCCACGTCTTTGCAGGGTCTCGATCTCGTCGCCGACATGGCGGGCCTCTTCCGCCCCGTCCCAGACGCCGACGATCTGCACGGGATCGCCCCCTGTGCGTGCCGTCCACAGCGTTTTGCCCAGCCGGTCGCTGTTGCGCGCGATCAGATGACCGGCGGCGGCAAGGATAGGTGCGGTAGAGCGGTAATTTTCTTCAAGCCGGATGATTTTTGCGCCCGGAAAATCCTGTTCGAAGCGCAAGATATTGGCGACTTCGGCACCACGCCAGCTATAGATCGACTGGTCGTCGTCGCCAACGCAGCAGATGTTGCGGTGCGACTGGGCCAAAAGGCGCAGCCAGAGATACTGGGCGACGTTGGTGTCCTGATATTCATCGACCAGGATATAGCGAAACCGCTGTTGCCAGCTTTCCAGCACATCGCGGTGCTTCAGGAAGATGGTCAGACAATGGAGCAGGAGATCGCCGAAATCGGCGGCGTTCAGTGCACGCAACCGCGCCTGATAGGCCGTGTAGAGTGCGCGCCCCTGTCCGTCGGCAAAGGCGAAGCGTTCATCGTCCGGCAGGGTTTCGGGCGTCCAGCCACGATTCTTCCACCGGTCGATGATTCCGGCCAGCGTGCGAGCCGGCCAGCGTTTTTCGTCTATGTCGGCGGCGGTGATCAACTGCTTCAGCAGGCGCAACTGGTCGTCGGTATCGAGGATGGTGAAATCGGATTGCAAGCCAACCAGTTCGGCATGGCGGCGCAGCATTTTTGCGGCCACCGCATGAAAGGTGCCAAGCCACGGCATGCCTTCAACCGCTTCGCCCAGCATGTCGGCCATTCGTTGCCGCATTTCGCGCGCGGCCTTGTTGGTGAAGGTGACGGCAAGCAACTGGCCGGGCCAGGCGCGGCGTGTGGCGATGAGATGGGTGAGACGGCACGTCAGAACACGCGTCTTTCCGGTGCCAGCTCCCGCCAGCACCAGAACCGGTCCTTCGCTTGTCAGGACGGCTTCGCGTTGTGGTGCATTCAATCCCTGAAGATAGGGGGGATCATTGCTGACCATTTGTGCGTTGTTCACGAAAAGAGCGTCCTGTCAGGCTTGGCTTGTCAGTGCTAAGGTTTATGTTCGATCTATAGAACAAGCTGGGAACGTTTGGCCATGCGTAAAGTCTGGGTCGGAGCCGGTGCCGTTGCTGCTGTTGCGGCGATTGTGGCGACGGTTCCCTTTTTCATCGACTGGAACTGGTTCAAACCGGAGCTTGTTTCTGCGGTCGAATCCGCGACCGGTTATGAGGTCGAGGTCGGTGGCGATCTTGGTTTTGCGCTGTTGCCATCGCCGCGCCTGACGGTTGCTGATGTCCGCGTCACCGGCTTTGGCGCTGATCGTGCGCCGCTCATTGCTGCGAAAAGCCTGGATGCTGCCGTTGCCTTCTGGCCGTTGCTGTCGAAGAAGATCGAAATCAACTATGTCGATCTTGTCGCACCGCAGGTGCGGCTTCTTTCCTATGCGGATGGCAGCAATAACTGGCGCAAGGCGGATACGGCCGCCCCTGACAGGGAATCGACGGCTTTTTCCATCCGCGACTTTCGCATCAGCGACGGCACGCTGGTGTCGCGCAATGCCAAGGGCGAAGAAAAGCGCATCGACGCCATCAATGTGCAGCTCGGTATCGCCAGCAACAAGGGGCCATATGAACTGGCCGGGACCATGCGCTATGGCGCGTTGCCACTTGATCTGCGCGCGCTTTATCAGGCTTCGGGCGATATCCGCCTGAACGCCAAGGTCGAGGATGTTGCCGAAGTCGATTTCACGGGCCGGATGGGTACGGCCGAGGGTGATGCGCCAACCCCGATCAAGGGCGATCTCGCCGTGAAAGCCACGTCGCTCGATGCCTTGCTCGATCAGCTCGATGACAAGGATGATGACAGTGTTCCGGTCGCAAAGGCCTATCTTGATCCGGTCGATGTCAAGCTGACGCTGGCCGGGACGACAGAGCGGGTCGATATCAATTCTCTCGTCGGTCAACTCGGTGGCAGTCAGGTCAATGGCCGCATGACAGTGGCGCTCGACAGCATGATGCGGATCGATGGCGGCCTGTCGCTTGGCCGGGTCGATGCACAGCGCTGGATGCGCATGGATGATGAGGCGGACAAGGAACCGACCGAGATCCCCGATAACATGATCGCCACTCTATCTGTCGCCATCAAGGAACTGACGTGGGGCAAAGCCAGTCTCGGCGCCGCCAAGGCGCCTGTGCAGCTTGCCCAGGCGGTCGTCACCCTGGGCGACATGCAACTGACCCTGCCGGGCGGTGGTCAGGCATTGGTCAGCGCGCGTGTCGATGCGCCGGGCGGCAAAGTGCGCGCCAATGGACGTTACAGCACGACCCTGCCGCGACCGGCGGCAACGCTCGCAGCATTCGACTTCAGTGGTCCATCGTCGCTGCCGCCGGCCAGCGCGCAGGGCAGCTTTGCCTATGCCGATGACATGCTGTCATTGCCCGGCATGACGGGGCGTTTCGATGGTCAGCCGTTTAAGGCCGGATTTGTCTATCCGTTCAGCAAGGGCAAGGCGCAGAAGCTGACCCTTGATCTCGCTGCCTTGAACTTCGACCGGATCGGCGCGAGCCGTCCACGCAAGACTGAAGACGAGGCCCCGATGGCGCCGCTCGATTTCAATGTCACGCTCGGACAGTTCGCGCAGGCGGGCAGCGTCTATCGCGGTATTCAGGCCGCTGGCCGCTATGCCGATGGCAATATCGTGCTCAGCCGGTCCTCGGTGCGCGATGCAATGGGTTTCGCGCTGACGGCCAAGGGGCAGGTGAAAAATGCGACCGAAGCGCCCGATCTCGATCTTGCTGTCGGCCTGGTCGGGGCTGACGCGCGTGGCAATGTCAGTGTCAAGGGCAAGCTGGAAAAAATGACCATTGGCGGCGGCGTCAACTATGCCGGTGCGGCTGTGACGCTGAATGGCTGGGCGCGCAGCAAGCCTGACCTTGCCTATGACCTGACCCTGCATGCCAAGGCCGCAGATGCCGGACAGGTTTTTGCCAAACTCAACGACAGTCCGTCGCGGCGCATGGGCGCACTTGATTTCAGTCTCAAGGCAAGCGGCAAAAGCGGAACGACCCAGATCCAGATCGTCGATGGCAAGATCGGCAGCATGACGCTTGCCGGTCAGGCGCGGGTCGATACGCGCGGTGCCAAGCCTGTTGTTGTCGCCACATTGACGGCGGGCGACGTGCCGCTGTCGACGCTGATGGGCGATGCCCCTGAAGGCGCGCAGGCGGCGGTTGCCGATGCCGGGCAACGCTGGTCGGATGATCGCCTGCCGCTGGACTGGCTCGACCGTTTTGGTGGCAAGATCGACTTTTCCGCCAAGCGTCTCACCTATGGGCCTTATGTGTTTGATGCGCCGAAGGCCGCTCTTGGCCTCGGGGGAAATGCGCTGGCAATCCAGTCGTTCAATGCAGGGGTGTTTGGCGGAAAGCTGGCCCTGTCTGGCCGCATCACCGGCGGTGCTGTGCCGGCTCTTGCGCTCAACGCCAGCCTGACCGGGATTCCGGTTGAGCCGTTCCTGAAAGCGACGACCGCCAATGCCAGCATGACCGGCACGATGAACATGACTGCCAATGTCACTGCGCGCGGCGCATCGCAAAAGGCGTTCATGACCACACTGGCAGGACCGGTGAAGATCGGCGCCTATGATGGCGCCATCCGCAAGATCGACCTTGCCAAGCTCGATCAGCGGTTGGGCACGCTCACCACCGTCAATGATTTCCTGCGTTTTGCCGGGACAGCGCTGAAAGGCGGTGAAACACCCTATAAAACGCTGTCAGCCGAACTTGAGGGCAAAGGCGGACGCTTCACCATCGTGCGTGTCGTAACCGACTTGCAGGGCGGATCGGGCACGGCAACCGGCTATGTCGATATCGGCCAGTGGCAGGCTAATGTCGATGGTCGCCTGAAACTGGGCAGTCACGAAGATGCCCCGGCCATACCGGCAACCATCAAGGGACCGCTGTCCACGCCAACGGTTTCCTACAATCTTGAACCGATGAAGGTCTGGTTCGGCAAGCGTCTGGCGGTGGCCGGGATCAAGGCGGCCGTCAAGGGCGAGGGTTTTGACCCCGGTGATCTCCTGGGCATCAAGAAGCCGGCCACCAATGGCGCCACGGCACCGCCTGCTGCCAACGGTACGACAACGGCCCCCGCAACGCCGGCGCCAGCGGTTCCTGCACCGCAGCCTGCCACGCCGAAAACCGTCGATCAGGAATTGCAGAATCTACTTGGCGAGGGCTTGGGGAAATTGTTCAAGAAGAAACAGCCCGCCACCCCGGCGCCAACCGATCAGGCACCAGCCGCAGAACCTGCGCCGTAACGCAAAACACGGAGCAGCGCCTTGCCATAGCGACGCTCGGTCTCAAGCGTATAGGCCGGGTGGCTGAGCGGTTCGTCTGCGCCGGTTTCGACAGACACCAGTGCATGCGGATTTAGCCAGCCGCCGCGATCAAGTGCAGCGAGGGCCTTGTCCGCAAGACCCTCGCCATAGGGCGGATCAAGAAAGGCAAGATCGGCTTTGTCGCGGGCCTGGCCAAGGCGGGTGGCGTCGGTTGGTAAGACAGTCGTGCGCGCCTCGGCCTTGAGACTGGCGATGTTCGCGCGCAGCGGGGCAAGCGCCGTGCGATCCTGTTCGATAAAGGTTGCATGACCGGCACCGCGGGACAGTGCTTCAAGGCCAAGCGCGCCAGTTCCGGCGAACAGGTCCAATACCCGCAGATCGGTGAAATTCCCCACACGGCTGGCGAGAATTGAAAACAGCGCCTCACGGGTGCGTTCGGCAGTCGGGCGCGTTGCCAGACCTGCCGGTGCTGCCAGCTTGCGGCCACGCCATTCGCCCGCGACGATTCTCACGCCTTGCGCGACTTCAGGCTGGTGATCAGTCCGTCGACGGCTTTTTCATCAACCTCGACAATCCCGCGCGGTGGCAGGTCGGCAAGCTGACAGGGGCCATAGGCCACACGGATCAGGCGGGTGACTTCAAGGCCAAGATATTCCAGCACACGTCGGATTTCCCGGTTCTTGCCTTCTGTCAGCGTCATGGTGAGCCAGACGTTGCTGCCCATGCGCCGCTCGATATCGGCAATGATCGGACCATAGCGCACGTTTTCGACGGTAATGCCTTCGGCCAGCTGCTCCAGCATGGCCTGTGTGACTGTACCGTGCGCACGGACGCGATACTGGCGCGGCACGGCACTCGACGGCAGTTCCAAAGCGCGCTTCAGTTCGCCGTCATTGGTCAGGAGCAAAAGCCCCTCCGTATTCATGTCCAGGCGACCGATGGTGACGAGGCGCGGCAAATCTTTCGGCAAGAGATCGAAGATCGTCGCACGCCCCTTGGGGTCGCGGGCGGTCGTCAGGCAGCCCGCGGGCTTGTGAAACAGGAATACGCGTGTTGCCCGTGCAGCGCGCACGACAAGACCGTCGACGGTGACACCCTCGAGCGTCTTGAGAATTGTTGCCGGATGTTCGACCGGCTTTCCGTTCAACGCGATGCGGCCTTCGGCGATCATGCGCTCGATGTCGCGGCGGGAAGCCACGCCGGCGCGCGCCAGTAATTTGGCAATGCGCTCTGGCTTGTCCGGTGCCGGGGCCGCGCGTTCGCGTGTTGCGCGCTGCGGCGTGTCAGCAGAGGAACGGCGCGGGCCGGATGCCGTGCGATCGGACCTCGTGGGTGCCTTTCCGGCGCGGCGCGGCTGTTCGCTGTTGTCGCGTTCACGCACTGGGCGTCCATTGCTCGATGATTGGCGCCCTGCGCCCGAGGCATTCGGGCGACCTTCGGTGCGTGGTGAGCGAGCGGGACGTGCGGCGCGCGCGGGGCGGTCACCCCTGTCATCGGTGTCGCCCGGATCGCGCCGCGTGCCGCGCCGCTCCTCGCGGTTGCCAGCCGTCTTGATGTTGCGACCGGGGCCATAAGCTGCGCCGGGGCGGCGGGGAGGGCGGGGTGTTTTTGCCATGAAAGGTCGATGACCGACTAAGAGCCGATTGGCAAGAGCAAGGTTGACCGAACCCGCATCCCTGCCTAGAGCACTGTTCATTGCCCCTGTGGCGGAATTGGTAGACGCGCTCGACTCAAAATCGAGTTTCGCAAGAAGTGTCGGTTCGAGTCCGACCGGGGGCACCAATTTCCTGTTCACCAGCGTTCATGCTGGTCTAGAAAATCTCTGAAATCAGCGATAAATAAAGGCAAGACCATCCGGGATTGTCCAATGCTGTTCGCCTCAAGTCGGGGCTTCGCGGGGGCCTTTCCGGGGGCATGGATCGAAGGTGTCCAATATTGAGGCCCCCATATGCCACTGTCAGACACTGCTATTCGCAATGCGAAACCGGCTGAGAAAACCTACAAGCTGTCGGATTCGGCTGGGCTATATCTGCAAATCAATCCCAATGGCTCGAAGCTGTGGCGTTTCAAATATCGCTATGGGGGCAAGGAAAAGAAGCTGGCGCTGGGCGCTTATCCGGATGTGCCGTTGAAAGAGGCAAGGGCCGGGCGCGATAATGCACGCGCTATGTTGGCATCGGGCAGAGACCCATCACAAGCGAAGCGCCTTGAGCGGATCGCGCGGCAAGTGAGTGCGGCCAATAGTTTTGAAGCCATCGCGCTTGAATATATTGAGAAGATGGAAAAAGAGGCTCGCGCCGATACGACTGTCAAAAAGACCAAGTGGTTTTTGTCACTTCTGAAGCCCGATCTTGGCGCGAGGCCGATCAGCGAGATATCCCCGCAGGAATTGCTGGCTACCTTGCGTAAGGCCGAACAGCGAGGGCACCGTGAAACTGCCAGTCGCTTACGATCCTTTGCCAGCCGTATATTCCGTTATGGCATTGCTACCGCGCGTGCCAATCTCGACCCAGCCCAGATGTTGCGCGGCGCGCTTCTCACGCCGCAGGTAAAGGGTCATGCTGCCATCCTTGATCCTAAGCAGGTGGGGGAGTTGCTGCGCGCAATCGACGGTTACCATGGTCAACCGGCAACACTGTTTGCGCTGAAACTCAGTCCGCATGTCTTTCAGCGGCCGGGTGAAGTGCGTTCGATGGAATGGGCTGAAATTGATCTTGATGCCGGACTGTGGACGATTCCGGCCGCGCGGATGAAAATGCGTCATCCGCATCGCTTGCCTTTGTCGCGACAATCCGTGGCGATCTTGCGGGAAATCCAGACCATAACCGGGGATGGTCGCTATGTTTTCCCGTCTGTCCGTTCAGCCCAGCGTCCGATGTCTGGCAACACCATCAATGGCGCACTAAGGCGGCTGGGCTATAGCGACGATGAAATGACCGCGCACGGATTTCGCAGCACGGCATCAACGTTGCTGAACGAAAGCGGGAAATGGTCGCCTGATGCTATCGAACGGGCGCTTGCCCACAAGGACCGGAACGATATCCGGGCGACCTATAATTTTGCGGAATATTGGGAGCAACGCGCCGCAATGGCGCAGTGGTGGAGCGATTATTTGGATACCCTTCGAAAAGGGGCCGAAATACTGCCTTTTTCGCAACGTGGAGTAGGTTGAACCCTGCACGCGGGAATAGCCCCAATAGCCCCTCCAGATCGCAGAATCCCGACAATGACAGACGATGCTCACCAACCTGAAAAAGCTTATGACCGCGAGTCGGAGCGCGCATGGATTGAAACCTTGGCGGAAAGAATGCGCGAAAAATGGCCGGATGAATTGCCTGCCAGTGTGCCCGGATACCAGCGCAGGCATCGACGGGACTGGTATGATATCACTAATCGTCTGGCAAAAATCCAAGCCGAATATGTCGCGCAGAAGGAATATGCGCCCCGTCATTTGATTATACGCGCGCTCATGCTGATATGGCCGAAGTTTCTAAGTCATGATGCCTTTTATGGGAGGCATAAAATAGGTGAGGCGGTGAAGGCGGACCGTGAAAAATGGGAGGTCATGCTTTTCCAATTCTTTCACATGGCCGGTAAAAATGCCCCCGCTGTGCCTGGATTCATGGATATTCCGTCTCTGGAAATCCGCCCCCGAAGCAAACGGGAAGTTCTGAAAAGCACGCTGAAATTATCGCAAGATCAGAAGAAAATTAGTGAAAACGAAATCATAGGCCACGCCGTAGTGAACGCATACAAAAGCACCAGAAAGCTTGAAGCTGCGATCACGCAGGTTGTTGAATTATCTGAAATCGATAGCATCGCTACAGGCGGCTACGAAAATGTCAGAAAGAGATATTACGATTATCGAAGTCACGCTTTCAAACGCGGCTTTGCTGATTCACGTGCTTATTTGGCAGAGGTTGAAGGGAAAAGTTGGCCCAATGACCATATTTGGCTGGAGGACTTTCCTGAAAGTAATTAATTAGAGCGGTTTTGATCAATCTGGGTCATAGCTGCACGAACTGAAGTAGTTGGCGCATTCGGCGGGCTGGAAGATATCGACGAGTTTGCCGATCAGGTTCCACAGGCCACTGACGGTTCGCTCGCCGATTTTGCGGAGCATGGTTTTGA
>CAZWMK010000043.1:0-5459 GCA_964635065.1 uncultured Sphingomonadaceae bacterium
GATCAAATATTCAACGGTGCAGAACTGGTATCCCGGCGATGCCGAAGGCCGGGGCGGCATCTATAATTTCGTCACCAAGCGCGCGCTGTGCCAGGGCAAGCGCTCGAAGGTCAGCTGGACGCAGGTCGAAACCGGCAGCGCGGTAACGTGGAAATATCCCAGCTGCGTGCTGTCGGGCGAGGAATCGGTCGGCGAATTCTATTCGGTCGCCGTCACCAACAACCGCCAGCAGGCCGACACCGGCACCAAGATGATCCATCTGGGCAAGAACAGCCGTTCGACCATCGTGGCCAAGGGCATTTCGGCGGGCCGTTCGAACAGCACCTATCGCGGCCTTGTCCGCGTCGCGCCGGGTGCCGACAATGTCCGCAATTTCACGCAGTGCGACAGTCTGCTGCTGGGGTCGAAGTGCGGTGCGCATACTGTGCCCTATATCGAGGTCAAAAACCCGACGGCCCAGATCGAACATGAGGCAACGACGTCGAAGATTTCGGACGACCAGCTGTTCTACGCACAAAGCCGCGGCCTTGATTCCGAAGAGGCCGTGGCGCTGATCGTCAATGGTTTCTGTCGTGAAGTATTGCAGCAGTTGCCCATGGAGTTCGCCGTCGAGGCGCAAAAGCTGCTCGGTATCAGTCTTGAAGGATCGGTTGGATGACCCCGTTGCTCGAAATCAATGACCTCCACGCCGAAGTCGCGGGCAAGCCGATCCTGAAAGGCCTGACGCTGACGGTGAACGCGGGCGAGGTCCATGCGATCATGGGGCCGAACGGCGCGGGCAAGTCGACACTCGGTTATGTGCTGTCGGGCCGTGAAGGCTATGCCGTCACCGGCGGCTCGGTCCGGCTTCTGGGTCAGGATCTGCTGGACATGGCGCCGCATGAACGCGCGGCGGCCGGCATCTATCTCGGCTTTCAATATCCGGTTGAAATTCCCGGCGTATCGAACCTCAATTTCCTGCGCACCGCGCTCAATGCCCAGCGCAAGATCCGCGGCGAGGGCGAGATTTCGGGGGCGGACTTCCTGCGCCTGATCAAGGGCCACGCCGAAGCCATGGGCATTTCGATGGACATGCTGAAGCGCGGCGTGAACGTCGGCTTTTCGGGCGGCGAGAAAAAGCGCAACGAAATGGTGCAGATGGCGGTGCTCGCGCCGCGCGTCGCCATCCTCGACGAAACCGACAGCGGTCTTGATATCGATGCGCTGCGCATCGTATCGGACGGCATCAACCGCCTGCGTTCGCCGGACAATGCCACGCTCCTCATCACCCATTATCAGCGGTTGCTCGACTATGTCGTGCCCGATTTCGTGCATGTGCTGGCGGCAGGTCGCATCGTGCGCTCGGGCGGCAAGGAACTGGCGCACGAACTCGAACGCGAAGGTTATGCGGGGATCGCCGCATGACAGCGCTGGCCGATCTTGGCCTGCCTTCGGCGCGGACCGAGGACTGGCGCTGGTCGCGGCTCGACCCGATTGCCGCAGCGCTTGCCGCAACGCCCGCCAACGACGCGGCACCCGATGCTGCGCGCTGGCTGATCCCCGGCATCGCCGGCCCGATTCTGGTTTTCATCGACGGCAGGCTCGACCCGCGCCAAAGCCGTTATGACGGCATCGCCGCCGGGCGCGTCACACTGACCGCAGACACCCCGCTTGTCCGGCTCGTCAAGGCGCATGCTGGCGATGGCTGGACACTGGACATCGGGGCCGATCATGCAAGTCACGGCACGATCCAGATGATCCATATCTCGACAGGCGGGCCCGCCCATCTTGGCGCACGGATCGTGCTGGCCGATGACGCACAGGCGTCGATTGTCGAAACCTATGCCAGCCTTGGCCAGCAGCCAGGCTGGACCAACGCTGCCACCGACATCGTGCTGGCACCGAGCGCGCGACTGATGCGCGCTGTACGCCAGGTGACACTGGACGGCATGGTGACGCTCAGCACCCATGCAACCGTCGCGCATGGCGCGAGCTATGACGTGACGCTCCTGAGCCAGGGCGCACAATCCCTGCGGGCGGAGCATCATGTGACCCTCACCGGCGAAGGTGCCTTTGCCAGTGTCGACGGCGTGCTTCTGGGTCGTGGCGAACAGAGCCACGACATCGTCAATGTCGTCCGCCACGCCGCCCCCGGTGGTACGAGCCGCCAGACATGGCGCTCGGTTGTCAACGGACAGGCGACTGCCTCGACCGCGACCCGTGTCGAAGTGGCGCGCGATGCACAGCAGACCGACGCCGAACAGTCGGTGAAGGCGCTGCTGCTGGCGCGCACGGCAACCGCCAATGCCAAGCCGGAGCTGGAAATCTTTGCCGATGACGTGAAGTGCGCACATGGCGCGACGGTCGGCGAGCTTGACCGTACGGCGCTTTTCTACCTCGCCTCGCGCGGCTTGCCGCCCGTCGAAGCCCGCGCGCTCCTGACCGAAGCGTTCGTCGCCGATGCGCTGATGACGATTGGGGAAGACAATGTGCGCGAGGCCTTTTCCGCCGACGCGCGCGGCTGGCTGGAACAAGGCTGATGAGCGTCGCTCCCGCGCTTTTGCCCGATGATGTCATTGCCGGCATCCGCAGCCAGTTTCCCGGCCTTGCCGGCGACTGGGCGTATCTCGATACGGCTGCGACCGCGCAGAAGCCGCAGGTCGTGATCGACGCGATCGCCCGCGCCTGTGGCGCCGATTACGCAACCGTGCATCGTGGCGTATACAAACGCTCCGCAGACATGACGGAAGCGTTCGAGGCCGCACGCACCCGCGTTGCCCGCTTCATCGGCGCGCCCGATCCGGCCGAGATCGTCTTCGTGCGTGGCGCGACCGAGGCAATCAACCTTGTTGCCCAAAGCTGGGGCGGCACGCAGCTCCGGCGCGGCGACCGGGTGTTACTGTCGCAGCTCGAACATCACAGCAATATCGTGCCGTGGCAGCTTTTGCGCGACCGCATCGGAATCGAAATCGATGTCGCACCGCTGACCGCCGATCACCGCATCGACGAAGACGCTCTGGAGGCGATGCTGACACCGGCGCACAAGCTGGTCGCCATTGCCCATGTCTCGAACGTTCTGGGTGGCGTTGCCGATATTGCGCGCATCGCCCGTGCCGCCCATGGCGTCGGCGCAAAACTGCTGGTCGATGGCTGTCAGGCGGTACCGCATCTGGCCTTGGACGTGCAGGCGCTCGACTGTGACTTTTACGCCTTTTCCGGGCACAAGCTCTACGGGCCGACCGGCATCGGCGTGCTGTGGAGCCGCGCCGACATCCTTGCCGCCATGCCGCCATGGCAGGGCGGCGGCGCGATGATCGAACAGGTCAGCTTCGAACGCACCACCTATGCCCCGCCGCCCGCGCGCTTTGAAGCGGGCACGCCGCATATCGTTGGCGTTGTCGGTCTGGCGGCGGCCATGGATTTTGTCGACGATATTGGCCGCGACACTATTGCTGCGCACGAAGCCGCGCTGACGGCACAGGCACGCGCGGGCCTCTCGCAATTCAATCAGGTGCGCCTGTTCGGCCCTGACAATTCTGCCGGAATCATCAGTTTTGCGCTCGACGGGGTACATCCGCACGACATCGGCACCATATTGGATGAAAGCGGAGTCGCCATCCGCGCCGGCCATCATTGCGCTCAGCCGCTCATGCGCCATTTCGGTGTGCCGGCGACAGCGCGCGCAAGTTTTGGTATTTATAGCAACACACGCGACGTCGAGCGTCTGATCGACGGCATGGCACGCGTGACGAGGATTTTCGGATGAGCAACGAACCAGAAATCCGCAAGTTCGACATAGAAATCGTCGATGAAGCGCCGCCGCCGCCCGGGCGGCCCATGCCAGGCCGGCCCGATCCCGCGCCCGCAGCCGAAAGCGCGGCAGTGGCAGCGGCATCGGCCCACAAGCCCGATTATCTCGACGGCTTCCTGAAACAGGAACCGGGCGGCACCGACCCCGATGCACCGGGCGGCTCCGTCTATGACGCTGTCATTGCGCGTCTGCGCGAGATTTTCGACCCGGAAATTCCGGTCAACATCTATGATCTTGGCCTGATCTACGGTGTCGATATCGCCGAGAGCCATGTCGTCATCACCATGACGCTGACCACGCCGCATTGCCCGGTTGCCGAATCGATGCCGGGCGAGGTGGAAATGCGTGTCGGCGCTGTACCAGGCGTCGGTTCGGTCGAGGTCAATCTGATCTGGGATCCGCCATGGGATCCGGCCAAGATGTCGGATGAAGCAAAGCTTGAACTGGGGATGCTGTGATGGCTCGTGAACTGCCGCCGCCGCTCAACCTTACCGATGGCGCCCGCGCGCGCATCGCGAACCTGATGGCAAACGCGCCCGAAGGTGCCGTCGGCGTCCGCTTGTCGACCCCGAAACGCGGCTGTTCGGGCCTGGCCTACAGCATCGATTATGTCACCGATGAACGTCCCGGCGACGAGAAAATCGTGACCGAAGGCGGCACGCTCTACATCGATGGTGGTTCGCTGCTCTACCTCATTGGCAGCCGGATGGACTGGCGCGAGGATGATTTCACCGCAGGCTTCGTATTCGACAATCCCAATGCCAAGGGCAGTTGCGGTTGCGGCGAAAGCTTCACGGTCTGATTGACTTTCACGGTCACTCTATTTATGTGCAGTGCAGCGAAAGGTTCCGGACGCTCAGCGAACGTGAACATTCTGCGCAGGCTGCGTGACGTTCGCCCTTTGGGTTGACCGGCCTTGCTCTTCACTCGCTGACCCCAACCGGCAGCCCCTATCACGCGGGTCCGTCATCAGAGCGCATCGCCATAACGGCTTTGCGTTCCCCGCACGCCATGCCTGAAAGGCACATATGACTTTGTTCTCCGACTTCGGCCTTGCCGAACCCATTCTGCGCGCTCTGACCAAGGAAGGCTATACAAAGCCGACCCCGATCCAGGCGCAGGCCATTCCGCACCTGCTGGCCGGGCGCGACCTGCTTGGCATCGCCCAGACCGGCACCGGCAAAACTGCCGCTTTCGCGCTACCGACGCTCAACAAACTGGCCGCCAGTCCCGCGCCGCGCGTACCGCGCACATGCCGCGCGCTCATCCTGTCGCCGACCCGCGAGCTGGCCAGCCAGATCGCCGAAAGTTTCACTGCCTATGGCCGTGAACTGAAGCTGTCGGTCGCCACCGTTTTCGGCGGCGTGCCGATTGGCCGTCAGCAGCGCATGCTTGAACGCGGGATCGACATTCTGGTGGCCACCCCCGGCCGCCTGCTCGATCTCATCGACCGCAACGCGCTGTCGCTCTCGCATGTCGAAGTGTTCGTGCTCGACGAAGCCGACCAGATGCTTGATCTCGGCTTCATCCATGCCCTGAAGCGCGTTGTGCCGATGCTGCCGCGGCGTCGCCAGAGCCTGTTCTTTTCGGCAACCATGCCGAAAACGATTGCCGAACTGGCCGATCGCTTCCTGCACAACCCGGAAAAGGTTGAAGTGACCCCGGTCGC
>CAZWMK010000043.1:5469-16524 GCA_964635065.1 uncultured Sphingomonadaceae bacterium
ACCACCGCCGAGCGTGTCAGCCAGCGCGTGATGTTCGTCAACCAGAGCGAAAAGCAGGCACTGCTTCACCTGACGCTCGCCGATCCTGCCATTGCGCGCGTTCTGGTTTTTGCGCGTACCAAGCATGGCGCCGACCGCGTCGTGCGCCATCTGGCCAATGCAGGCATTTCGGGTGCCGCCATCCATGGCAACAAGAGCCAGGCACAGCGCGAACGCGCGCTCGACGATTTCCGGACCGGCCACTGCCGCGTTCTGGTGGCGACGGACATCGCTGCACGCGGCATCGACGTCGATGGCGTGACCCACGTCATCAACTTCGAACTGCCGAATGTGCCCGAACAATATGTCCATCGCATCGGCCGCACCGCCCGCGCGGGCGCGACCGGCGAGGCGATTGCCTTTTGTGCCCCCGATGAACGCGCCTATCTGCGCGACATCGAAAAGCTGACGCGTCAGAAGATCGCCCAGTCGCCCCTGCCCGAAGGGCTGGCAGCGGCAGCAGCAGCGACACCGCGCCTGCCTTATGTGAAAGAAGAACCAAGCCGCTTTGCACGCGGCGGCGGCGGTGGCGGCGGTCACCGTGGTCAGCCGGGCAGCAACGCCCGTCGCGGCGGCGGCGGTGGTGGCACCGGCAAGGCCGGACCGAAGCGCCACCCCGGCGTCGAGATCAAGCCGGCGCGCGGCGGCAGCGGCGCGGCAGGCAAGCGCCCGCGCTAAACCAGTTCACCTCGCCCCGAAAAGCGGCTAGGACGGCGCCATCATGGCCCGGTTCGATCCGCTTTTCCAGCGCCTGCTCGATGACAGGGCGCAACGCCGTCAGTTGCGACGGCTTGCGCCTGTCACCCCTCTGCCGGATGGGCGGGTGTTGCGGGACGGGCGTGTGCTGGTGAATTTCGCCGGCAATGATTATCTCGGCCTGTCACAGCACCCCCTGCTCGCCGAACGCGCGGGCGACTGGGCGGCACGCCACGGCAGCGGCGCCGGTGCGTCACGACTTGTCAGCGGCACCAGCGCCTTGCACATGGCAGTCGAAGCCCGCATTGCAGCGCTGAAAGGGACCGAGGCCGCACTGCTGTTCGCATCGGGCTGGCAGGCCAATGCCACCGTCATTCCCGCCCTGTGCGCGGCGAGCGATGGCCCTGCGCTGCTGTTCACCGATCGCCTCAATCACGCCAGCCTGCACCATGGTTGCGCGGCAGCCGGCATCCGGCAGGTCCGGTTTCGCCACAATGACCTCGCCCATCTCGACAGCCTGCTGACTGCGCGCGTTGATACGCCGGGTCTCAAACTGATCGTGACGGAAAGCGTTTTTTCGATGGATGGCGATCGCGCCGACATCAAGGCGCTGTCGGCACTCGCCGCCCGTCACAATGCCTTTCTCTATCTCGACGAAGCCCATGCCACAGGCGTGCTGGGCGCAGGCGGCGCGGGACTGGGGTCCGATGCGCCGGGAGGCGTTGATCTCCTGATGGGCACATTCAGCAAGGCCATGGGCAGCTTCGGTGCCTATGTCGCGGGGTCGCGGGCTCTGTGCGACTATCTGGCCAATGCTGCCAGCGGCTTTGTCTACACGACGGCACTGCCGCCGCCGTTGCTGGGCGCGATCGACGCGGCGCTTGACCTGCTGCCAACACTTGATGCACCGCGCGCACGCCTTGCCGACCATGGCGCACAGTTACGCGCCGCACTCCGTGCAGCGGGGTTCGATTGCGGCCCGTCTACAACCCAGATCGTCCCAGTCATTCTTGGCGAGGAAGAGCGTACGCTTGCGATAAGCGCACGGCTAGCCAATGCTGGTTATCTCACCGGAGCCATCCGCCCGCCGACGGTGCCGGCCGGGACCAGCCGCCTACGCATTGCCCTGAGCGCTGCCCATAAAAGCGAGGATATCGCGGCCCTTGCCGACGCGTTGCGCCATGCACGCGATGCGGGCTGATACAATGGATTTGCTGTTTGTACATGGCTGGGGCTTCTCGCCAGCGGTCTGGCAGCCGCTGCGTATCGCCCTGACGGGCCATTCCACGCAATGCCTCGATCTTGGCTATTTCGCCGATGCCACTGTCGGCCTACCGGACCGCCCCTTTGTCGCCATCGGACACAGTTTTGGCGTGATGTGGTGGCTTGAGCACATGCCCCATCCCGCCTGCCGCGCCCTCATCAGCATCAACGGCTTTACCCGATTCACAGCGACGCCTGACGGTGCGCCGGGTGTGGCACCGCGCATCGTTGACCGCATGATCGCGCGCTTTGCCGCAGCCCCAGACACCGTATTGAACGACTTTCGAGCCCGTTGCGGCAGCCAATCCCCCGCGCCCGCGCCCTGCCGCGCGGCGCCGCTGGCGCGTGACCTTGCCCGCCTGCGCCATGACGATTTCACACCGGCACTGCCCGCCCTCGCGCTGCCGCTCCTGGCGCTTGATGGCGAAACCGACCCGATCCTGCCCCCCGCCCTGCGCGCCAGCACTTTCGCAGGCGCGCCCCACGTCGTGCGCCAGAGCCGCGCAGGTCATGGCCACATGCTGCCCGAAAGCGACCCCGCCTGGTGTGCTGCCAGTATCAGAACCTTTCTGCAGGACATCCAGGCATGAGCGCGTGGAAAGCGCGCGTCGGGCGTGCCTTTGACCGGGCAGACGCCTATGCCCGCCATGCCCATGTGCAGGCGCAGGTTGCCGAAGCGTTGGCAGGCACCATCGCGGCTCTGCCTCAGCCGGCAGCGCCGCGCGTTCTGGAAATCGGCTGCGGCACGGGCTTCCTGTCAACCCGGCTGGCAGATGCGCGCCCCGATGGCGACTTCCTGCTGACCGATATTGCGCCGGCCATGCTCGATCGCTGCCGCCGTCAGATGCGCGAACGCCCCGCGCGCTATCTCGTGATGGACGGTGAACGGCCAACGCTCGTCCCCGGTTTCGATCTCATTGCATCAAGCCTTGCCATGCAGTGGTTCGAGACATTGCCGCTGGCGCTCAACCGCCTTGCCGCATTGCTCGCGCCCGGGGGATGGCTTGCCTTCACAACGCTTGTCGATGGCAGCTTTGCCGAATGGCGGGCCGCCCATGCCGCCCATGGCCTGACCCCGGCAACGCCCGATTATCCCAGCTGCGCCACACTTGCCGCGCTTGCCCCCGATGGACTGACGGGCAACGTGACCTTCAGCCGATATCGTGAGCAGCACGCTTCGGGACGCGACTTTCTGTCAGCCCTCAAGGCCATTGGCGCGCACACGCCGCGACCGGATGACACGCCGCTGTCCCCCGGTGCGCTGCGCCGTGTCCTGCGCCAATTCGAAGCAATGGGTGGCCATGTCAGCTATCATGTCGCCACCGGGCTTTTCCGCCGGGCAGAAGGCGGCGCGCCATGATCTTTGTTACCGGGACTGGCACCGATATTGGCAAAACCCATGTCACCGCCCTGTTGCTGCGCCAGCTCCGCGCGATGGGACGGCATCCAGCGGCGCTGAAACCGGTTTTGTCGGGCTATGATCCGGCGCGACCAGAGGTCAGCGATGCAGGCCGTCTGATCGCCGCAGCCGGTCTGCCGGTATCATCGCAGACACTCGACAGCGTCGCCCCCTGGCGCTTTTCGGCTCCGCTCTCGCCCGACATGGCGGCACGGCGCGAAGGCAGGGTCATCGACTTTTCCGCCTTGCTGGATGTCTGCCGGACGGCACGGGGCGATCCGTTGCTGATCGAAGGCGTGGGCGGCGCGATGGTGCCACTTGATGACCGGCATACGGTGCTTGACTGGATGGCCGCGCTCGGTGCGCCTGTGCTGATTGTTGGCGGCACCTATCTTGGCGCCATCAGCCATGCTCTGACGACAGTTGCGACAATACGGGCACGGAAACTGCCGATCATGGCGCTGATTCTGAGCGAATCGCCGGACAGCCCGGTACCGCCTGCCGAAACGGCTGAAACAATCAGGCGCTTTACCGGCCTGCCTGTCTTTGTCGTGCCACGCGATGGAGATCTGCCCATGCTGGCCGCCAGCCTTTTTCCCGCGCATAGCTGAAGCCCCGGCGCGCGGGAGGCGCACCGGGGCCAAACCGCTTAGGCAAACGGGATCAGCGCGAACGCATGCCGGGGAAGGCGATCGGCGGGCGCGGCCGATCACGACGGGGCAACTGCGCCTGATAGGCAACGGCACAATGTTCGGTGCAATAAGGAAAACCCGGATTGACCGGCTGGCCGCAGAAATGAAAATCCGGCTCGTCCGGATGATTGAACGGCCATTTGCAAATCTTGTCGGTGAGATCGAGCAGCGTCGTCTTGCCGCCCTTGCCCGAGCGGGAAGGGGCCGGTTTGGCAACCGGAACCGGACGCGGCAGCATGACCGTTGGATCGGGCACCGCCGGTTCGGGCGCGGCTTCGGCCGCAACCGGCGCAGCAGGTGCGGGTGCCGCGGCGGCGACAGACGCGGATGTTGCTGCCGGCTTTGGCGCTGGCACGGCCTTTTCAGCCGCGGGCGCGGGCGCAGCGGCCTTTGCCGCGCGCGGCTTGGCAGCGGCTTTTTCGGCAGGGGCAGCAGCAGGGGCAGCAGCCTGTGCTGGAGGCGGTGCCGCAGCTTCGGCCACGGCGGACTTTGCCGTCTTGGCGGCCTGCGCGTCGGAGGTAGCGGCATCGGCGGATTTCACCGGTGACGGGCGCGACTTCAGGCCAAGGCGGTGCGCTTTTCCAATCACGGCATTTCGGCTCAGGCCATTGCCCAGCGCTTCGGCGATCTGGCTTGCGGTCAGCCCCTTTTCCCACAGTTTCTTGAGCTGTGCGATACGCTCGTCAGTCCACGACATGGCCGGTCTTCCTGTTCCACGAATCGGTCCGCACCCCGCATGTCTTGCGGGATTGCGAGGGACCGTCTAATCCCCAAGTCCATGAACGGCAAGGATCACAACGCATCACCACTGGCGCACAGCGCGCCTGGCGTGCCGGTAATCCCCGCGGTCAACTGGCCAGGGCTTTCCACACTTTATGTGAAGGAGGTCCGCCGGTTCTTCAAGGTCCAGCTGCAAACACTTTGGGCTCCTGCCCTCAATACACTGCTGTTCCTTGTAATTTTCACGGTCGCCATGGGCCGGGGCGACCGGCTGGTGCTTGGCGTTCCTTTCAATGATTTCATTGCGCCCGGCCTTATCGTCATGGGCATGATGCAAAACAGCTTTGCCAACAGTTCGTCATCGATCCTGCAAGGCAAGCTGATGGGCACGATCATCGATGTACTGATGCCGCCGCTGTCGGCGGGGGAATTGCTGCTTGCCTATGTTGCCGGCGCCGTGACGCGGGCAGCGGCCATCGGCGTCATCATATGGGGCGCGATGCTGCTGTGGCCCGGCGTGCATGTCGGCGTGCAGCATCTGTGGGCCGTCCTTTGTTTCGGGCTGATGGGCGCGGTGATGCTGGCGCTTCTGGGGGTCGTTACCGGCCTCTGGGCGGAAAAATTCGATCATGCCGCCGCCGTCACTTTCTTCATCGTCCAGCCCTTGTCGCTGCTGTCAGGTACTTTTTATGCGCTTGACGCACTGGCCCCGCCCTTCCCGGCGATCAGTCATGCCAATCCCTTTTTCCTCGTCATCGACGGCTTCCGCTTCGGCTTTATCGGTGTTGCCGACGGTCCCGTGATCGCGGGCGGCATCGCCCTGCTGCTGCTGAATGCCGCGCTTTGGGTGTTCTGTCTTATCTGGCTGCGCCGCGGCTGGCGGATCAAACCCTGACGCGTCAAACTGCCGCCCGGCAGTGCATTGACGAGACGGGGGCAAATCCCATAAAGAAAAATCTGGAGCAGGCGGCCGGTTGAGCCGCCTTTTCCTATTTGGGGACTTTTTGCGGGTCAGGAGAGCGTTCAGTGACCATCCCTGCGGTGATGCCGGTCTACGGCCGTTGCGAAGTTGAACCCGTGCGCGGCGAAGGCGCCTATCTGTTCGATGCACATGGCCGAAAATGGCTTGATTTCGCGAGCGGCATCGCGGTCAACAGCCTTGGACATGGCCACCCGCACCTTGTGCAGGCGATCCAGGATCAGGCCGCGCGCCTGATGCACACATCGAACCTCTACAAGGTGCCCGCGCAAGAGCATCTGGCCGAACGCCTGGTCGAACTGACCTTCGCCGACACGGTTTTCTTCACCAATTCCGGTGCCGAAGCCGTCGAATGCGCGATCAAGACCTGCTTTCGCTATCATTATGCGACAGGCAATCCGCAGCGCCATCGCATCATCACATTTTCGAACGCCTTCCATGGCCGGACGCTCGCAACCATTTCGGCGACCGATCAGGAAAAGCTGCGTTCGGGCTTCGAGCCGCTGCCCGACTGGTTCACAGTCGTGCCCTTCGACGACCTTGATGCTGCACGCGCCGCCATCGGCGATGATTTCGCGGGCTTCATGGTCGAACCGATCCAGGGCGAAGGCGGCATCCGCCCGGCCTCCCAGACCTTCCTGCAGGGTCTGCGCGACCTTGCCGACACCCATGGCGGCCTGTTGATCTTCGACGAGGTCCAGTGTGGCGTCGCGCGGACCGGCAAGATGTTTGCCCATGAACATTATGGCATCGCCCCCGACATCATGGCGATCGCCAAGGGCATTGGCGGCGGCTTTCCGGTCGGTGCCTGCCTTGCGACCGAAAAAGCGGCCGCCGGCATGGTCGCCGGCACGCATGGCTCGACCTATGGCGGCAATCCGCTGGCCATGGCCGCCTGCGAGGCAGTGCTCGACATTCTCGCCGAACCGTCTTTCCTCGAACATGTCCGCCAGACCGGTGATCGCCTGCGCCATGCGCTGGAACAGATGATCCCGAATCACGACGGGATTTTCGACAGCGTCACGGGCATGGGCCTGATGCTTGGCATCAAGTGCAAGACCGACAGCCGGGCCTTTGTCAATTTCGCGCGCAGTCACGGCATCCTGACCGTTGCGGCCGCCAACAATGTCATCCGCATCCTGCCGCCTTTGACCATCGACGACAGCCATGTCCGCGAATGTGTCGACAAGCTGTCGGCGGCAGCGACGGCCTATGAAGCTGAAAAGGCAGTCTGAGCATGGCACATTTCCTCGACCTCGCTAGCGTCGGCCGTGATGCGTGTCGCGCCATTCTCGATGAAGCGCACCGTCGCAAGGCAGCACGTCGAGGCTGGCCCAAGGGCAGGGTGGACGCAGATGCGCCGTTGTCCGGCCATGTGCTGGCGACCATCTTCGAACGCCCCTCGACACGCACACGCATCAGCTTCGACATGGCCATGCGCCAGCTGGGCGGCAGCACGATCGTGCTGTCTTCGGCCGACATGCAGCTGGGCCGGGGCGAAACGATTGCCGATACGGCCCGTGTCATGTCGCGTTATGTCGATATCATCATGATCCGTACCGGCGCCCATGCCATTGCCGATGAGCTGGCGCGCTGTGCCGATGTACCGGTGATCAACGGCCTGACGGAATTATTCCACCCCTGTCAGGCGCTAGCGGATGTACTGACGGTGGAGGAACGGCTAGGCAAGCCTGTGACCGGCACCGTCTGGAGCTATCTGGGCGATGGCAACAACATGACGCATTCGCTGATTCAGGCCGCCAGCGTTCTCGGCTTCGAAATGCGCCTTGCCACGCCGCACGGTTATGATGCCGACCCTGCTGTCGTTGCAACCGCCGAAGCGCGTGGTGCCGACATCGAGCAATACCGCAATGCCCGCAATGCGGTGACCGGCGCCGATGTCGTCGTCACCGACACCTGGGTGTCGATGGGACAAAGCGACAGCGCCGAAAAAATCGCTGCCATGATGCCGTTTCAGGTCAACGAATCGTTGATGCAGGCGGCTGGCCCGGACGCGGTCTTCCTGCACTGCCTGCCCGCCCATCGTGGCGAAGAAGCCACCGACGGCGTTCTGGATGGCCCGCAATCGGCAATCTGGGACGAAGCGGAAAATCGCCTGCATATCCAGAAGGCGATCCTGCTCTGGTGTCTGGGCAGGCTCTGATGCACGCCGGTCACGGCCCTTCGGCACCTGTTGCCATGCCAGAAGATCGCATCTTTGGCTTCACGGTGCCAGGTCGTGACGTTCGCGGCCGGGTTGTCCGGCTTGGTCCGACGCTGAACGCCATCCTTCATGCCCATGCCTACCCCGATGTCTGCGCACGGATTCTGGCCGAAGCGCTGACTGTCACCGCCATGCTGGGCGCCATGATGCGCAAGGACGGCGGCGAAATTACCGTGCAGGCGCAGTCCAAGGGCGGACCTATCGAATTGCTGGTCTGCGACTATCGCGCGGGTGCCGTGCGCGGCTATCTCCAGTTCGATCCCGCCCGCGCGGCGTCTCTGGTCGACGATGCCCCACTCGAGACCATTTTCGGCAAAGGCTATCTGGCAATCACGCTTGAACAGTCGACCGTCGAGGAGCGTTATCAGGGCATCGTGCCGCTTGAGGGGCCAAGCCTGTCCCGTGCGTTCGAAAACTATTTCAGCCAGTCGGAACAGATCCCGACTCTGATCCGCACGGCCAGCGCCTTTCACGGCGATGCAGGCTGGTCAGCAGGCGGCCTGATCGTTCAGCATTTTCCGCGCGGCGAGGAAGGCCAGCGCCGCATCGGCATGGACAATGAACATCCCGATTGGGAACATGTCCGCGTGCTGTGCGAAACGGTGACGCCAAAGGAACTGTGCGACAATGCACTGCCGCTGGAAGAGCTGCTGTGGCGGCTGTTCCACGAGGAGGAAGTGCGGGTTCTGCCATCCGTATCGCCGACACGCGGCTGCCGTTGTTCACCCGCCCGTATCCGTGACGTGATCCTGCGCTTTCCGGCAGACGAAATCGCGCACATGCGCGGTCCGGATGGCAAGGTATCGGTCGATTGTGCCTTTTGTGCACGCAGCTTCCCGATCGACGTCTGAATCCATCCTCATTCATCCCGCCTCAATCAGTTCATGCTATGATGCCAGCATGATGAATATGCGACCGGTCCAGTTCCTGCGTCTTGCGTTGGTAACGGCTCTCTGCCTTGCTCCTGCGACGATTCATGCCGCTGCGATGCCGCCAATTGCCGTTTTCCAGAATGACAATTTCACGGCGGGCGCATGGAAAATCACAGCCCTCGACAGCGGCAGCCGTGCCTATGCGCGCAGCCATCCGCCATGCATTGCCTCGCCCGATCCGATTGTGCACGCCGGCTACGACAAGCCGACGGCGCACTGCACGCACAGGCTGGTCGAAAACACCCCGGAACGGGCGGTCATTATCTACAGCTGCCGCGGAGAAGGTTCTGGCCGCACCCAGATCCTACGGGACGGACGCAATCATTTCACTGTCGATGCGCAGGGCATTAGCGGCGCGGCGCCGTTCGGCATCCGCGCCGAATATAAGCGCACGGGCCGCTGTCCGGCCCAATAACCCTCTATTCCCGCGCGGCTGACCAGGCGCGCACCGTCGTGACAATCGCGTTGGCAAGACAGGCGACGTCTTCGGCGTCAGCCACAAGTGGCGGCGTCGTGTAAACGACATCGCCAAAAGGCCGCAACCAGACCCCGCATTCAACGAAGCGCGCGCTCCACCAGCCGGGATCGCCCGGCATATCGAGTTGGACGACCCCGAGTGCGCCGCGCACACGCACATCGACAACACCGGGCAGACCGCAAAGTGGCGCAAGCATGGCAGAAAGCTGCTCCCCGATTGCCCGCGCCTGCGCAACGCGCGGTTCGCTTGCAAACAGGTCGAGCGAAGCATTGGCCGCCGCGCATGCCAACGCATTGCCCATATATGTCGGGCCATGCATCAACGCGTGGCCGGGTTTGTCGCTCAGGAACGCGTCAAAAACGCGACGGCTGGCGATGGTCGCCGCCAAGGGCAGGGTACCCCCCGTCAATGCCTTCGACAGCGTGACGATATCGGGCACGACACCGGTCGCATCACAGACGAATAGGCCCTCGCCCAATCGGCCGAAACCGACGAAAATCTCGTCGAAAATCAAAAGAAGATCATGTTTG
This sequence comes from uncultured Sphingomonadaceae bacterium, assembly GCA_964635065.1. GTDB lineage: Bacteria > Pseudomonadota > Alphaproteobacteria > Sphingomonadales > Sphingomonadaceae > CAZWMK01. Next base: position 15,422 of record CAZWMK010000043.1, read on the forward strand.
TCGGCAAGAATGCGCAGGTTTCGAAGCGTTTGGACATCGTGGAAGCGCATACCGCCCGCGCCCTGCACCAAAGGCTCGACCATGATTGCGGCACAACCACCGCCCTGTTCGGTCAACACGGCATCCAGAGCTGCGAAACTGTCGGGATCGGTGGGCAGATCGCAGATCATCTGTTGCGCCAGCACGCCGGAAAACAGGCTGTGCATGCCTTCTTCGGGGTCGCAGACACTCATCGTGGCGAAGGTGTCGCCATGATAGCCGCCCCTGAAGCTGATGAAGCGCGGGCGGCGGCGGCCCTTGTTGAGCCAATATTGCACTGCCATCTTCATGGCGACTTCGACCGAAACCGAACCGGATTCAGAAAAGAAGACATGGCCGAGGTCACCCGGCAACAGGTCGGCGAGACGCGCGGCAAGGCGATAGGCCTGTTCATGCGCCAGACCACCCAGCATGACATGCGGCAAGCGCTCGGCCTGCGCCTTCACGGCATCGACGATGACCGGATGGCCATAGCCGTGCGCCGCTGTCCACCACGAGGCCACACCATCAATCAGGCTGCGGCCATCGGCGAGATGGAGATGCACGCCATTTGCCCCCACCACGGGCAGCGGCGGGCGGGCGTTTTTCATCTGGGTATAGGGCAGCCACACATGGCCCTGTCCCCGGGCCAACCAGTCAGGTGTCAACGCGTCTGCCCGCCATCGACGACGAACACCGAACCATGGACAAAGCTGGCGCAGGGGCTGAGCAGGAAGGCCGTGGCCGTCGCCACTTCTTCGGGTGTGCCGAAACGCTGCATCGGCACGTCCTGCCGGATCCAGTCCATGATCTTGTCACCGTCGCGCTGGACGATTTCATCCCATGCGCCGCCCGGAAACATGATGTTGCCGGGGGCAACCGCGTTAATCCGCACATTGTGCGGTCCGGTCAGCTTGGCCATCGCCTTCGTCAGATGATTGATTCCCGCCTTGGCCGTCGAATAGGCAAGGGGCGGTCCGATGGCGGCAAGACCGGCGATCGAACTGATGAAAACAAAAGACCCTTGCTGACGCGGCAGCATCCGACGGGTAGCGCCGCGCGCAAGGCGATAGGCAGAGTCGAGA
>CAZWMK010000044.1:0-6953 GCA_964635065.1 uncultured Sphingomonadaceae bacterium
GACTGGACACCGGAGTGGAAGCAGACGACGAAGTCCTCGCGCAACTGGGGCGTCCCGCCCGACGGCGAGTTCGGCGTCAACGGCCTCTTCCAGTGGCAGGTGGTCCTTGCGCTGCTGCGCACGGCCGAGATCAAGCATTATCTCGACCATGCCAGCGCCTATGGCCTCAAGGCTGACAATGTCTCCTTCGACCTGAAGGCGATTGTCGAGCGGTCGCGCGGCGTTGCCAAGCAGCTCAACCAGGGCATCGCGCACCTGATGAAGAAGAACAAGGTGACGGTCGTGACCGGCGAAGGCAAGTTCGCCGCCAAGGACAAGCTGGTCGTGACGGCCAAGGACGGCAAGACCACCGAGTTGAGCGCGAAGAACATCATCGTTGCCACTGGCGCCCGTGCGCGCGAACTGCCGCATCTGAAAGCCGACGGTCAGCGCGTCTGGACCTATCGCCAAGCGATGACGCCTGCCGAAATGCCCACGAAGCTGCTCGTCATCGGATCGGGCGCGATCGGTATCGAATTCGCCAGCTTCTATTCCGATCTGGGCGCGAAGGTGACGGTCGTCGAGATGGTTGACCGCATCCTGCCGGTCGAAGACGCCGATGTCTCGGACTTCATGGCAAAGTCGCTGAAGAAGCAGGGCATGGATATCCGTGTTAAGACAGCGGTCGAAAAGATCGACGTCAAGGCGGATGGCGTCACGGCGTCGATCAAGGGCGCGGATGGCAAGGTGACGGCTGAAGAGTACAGCCATGTCATCATCGCCATTGGCATTGCACCCAACACCGAAAACCTCGGCCTCGACGTGCTTGGCGTGACGCTTGATCGCGGTCATATCGTGACCGACGGCTATGGCAAGACCAATGTCCCCGGCATCTGGGCGATCGGCGACGTGACCGGCGCGCCGTGGCTGGCGCACAAGGCAAGCCATGAAGGTGTTGTCGCCGCCGAAGCCATTGCGGGCTACAAGGGCGTCCACCCGATGGACAAGTCGAACATCCCCGGCTGCACCTATGCGCGGCCGCAGGTCGCCAGCGTCGGCCTGACCGAAGCCAAGGCGAAGGAAGCCGGACATGAGGTGAAGGTCGGCAAGTTCCCGTTCATGGGCAACGGCAAGGCGATTGCGCTTGGCGAGCCGGAGGGTTTCATCAAGACGGTGTTCGACGCCAAGACCGGCGAGCTTCTGGGTGCGCACATGGTCGGCGCGGAAGTCACCGAGTTGATTCAGGGCTATGTCATCGCCCGCCAGCTGGAGACGACCGAAACCGAGCTGATGCATACGGTTTTCGCGCATCCGACGCTGAGCGAAATGATGCACGAAAGCGTTCTCGACGCCTATGGCAGGGCATTGCACTTCTAAGCCGTCGCGACGGATCGGAAAAGGCGCCGCCTCCTCACGAAGGGGCGGCGCTTTTCTTTTGGAGCCGAACAGCTAGTCTGCGCGCAATTGGAAGGTCGGGGGCAGGTTCATGGCAGATACGGACGCCAAGGCGGTGACAGCAATGCAAGGGGCGGATCGCGGCTGGTTCGGCCACCCGCGACCGCTGGCGCGACTTTTTACCACTGAAATGTGGGAACGTTTCGGCTATTATGGCATGCGCGCGCTGTTGACGCTGTTTCTGGCGGATCATTTCCTGTTCGGAGACGCGACGGCGAACGGTCTTTATGGCGCCTTCACCAGTCTTGTCTATCTGACGCCGCTGTTCGGCGGGCTTCTGGCCGACCGCTATCTGGGCGCCAAACGTTCGGTCAAGCTGGGTGCCCTGTTGATGGCATTCGGTTATCTGGGGCTTTCTTTCCACGGCCCCGCCGCCAAGCCCTATTTCGAGCATGACGGTCGGCGCTATGCCGTCGAGAGCGTGCAGGAGGGGGATCGCGCGACGCAATATGTGCTGGCGGGTACTGCACGTCTGGAAATCGTCGGCAATGATGACGGCTCGATCACGCTGAATGGCTCAGACGGCAGCGTGCTGCCCGCGCGCATTGCCAAGGGCGATTACCAGACGGATGGCGCGCGCAGCCCCTTCTGGGTTGCGGTGATGCTGGCGTCGCTGTCGCTCGTGATCGTCGGCAACGGCTTTTTCAAGCCCAACATCTCGACCATCGTCGGTGCGCTCTATCCGCCGGGCGATCCGCGGCGCGATGCCGGATTCACGATCTTTTACATGGGTATCAACCTTGGCTCCCTCATCAGCCAGTTCTTCGCGCCGCTTCTTGCGCTCTGGTATGGCTGGTGGGCCGGCTTCGGCCTGGCAGCGGCAGGCATGATTGTGGCGTGGTGGCTGTTCCAGTTCGACGGTGGTCGTCTGGCGGGTTATGGCGAGCCTCCCGCCACCGTCTCGCGTTCCAAGGCGGGACTGGTCATCGCCGTCTCGCTCCTGGCCATTCCGGTGGCGTGGTGGCTCCTCGACAATGTGATGCTCAATACCGCAGCGGCGGCGAAGGCTGTCTCGGCGGACGCGGGTATTGGCGGATACATCGCTTCGTTGCCGGTGCTCGGCAAGGTGTTGTTCGCAGTGTTTCTGACGGCTGTCATCGCTATTCCCGCCTGGGCGTGGCGCGCGGGTAGCCGGGCCGAGTTTCACATGATGGTTGTTGCCATCGTGCTGACCGTGTTTTCGGTGGTGTTCTGGACACTGTTCGAGCAGGCCGGGTCGTCGCTGACCTTCTTTGCCAAGCGCAATACCGATCTCGTGATCGGCAGTTATGTCATGCCCGCCGCTCAGGCGCAGATCTTTAACCCGGTATTCATCGTGCTGCTGGCGCCCGTTTTCAGCGCGCTGTGGTTTGCGCTTGGCAAGCGCGGTCTGGAGCCGTCGATTCCGGTCAAGTTTGCCATCGGACTGTTTCTCGTTGGTGCGGGCTTTCTGGCACTGGTGTGGGGCGCGGACTTTGCCGATGCCAGTTATCGCGTACCGCTTGTGTGGCTGGCGCTTGCCTATCTGCTGCACTCTCTTGGCGAATTGTGCCTGTCGCCTGTCGGCCTGTCGATGATCACGAAATTGTCGATTGCACGCGTGGTTGGCCTGATGATGGGCGTGTGGTTCCTGTCGTCGGCGATGGCGCAATATGTCGGCGGCATCGTGGCGCAGTTTGCCAGTGTCGAGACGGTAGGCGGGGAGGTGACCAATCCCGCGCTGAGCCTTGCGACCTACGTTGGTGTGTTCGAAGCGATCGGCGTGACGGCGATTGTCATCAGCGCCGTTCTGCTGCTGTTGGCGCCGGTTCTGAAACGCTGGATGCATGGCGTGAACTGATCGGGCACATCAAGCGCTGTAGCGGTGCTGGCGTGCGCCGGATGGTTCAGATTAGCACTTCTGTCTCGTGCAGATTGCAAATCAACTTGTTATCAACGGTGGTAGTATTAGTGGCCTTGCGCAATCAAGGGGAAAGAAGGCTGAATGACGCGTCGTTATTTCGGAACTGATGGCATCCGGGGGCTGACGAATACTGCGCCCATGACGCCGGAAATCGCCATGAAGGTCGGGCAGGCGGCAGGCACGAAATTCCTGCGAGGCGCGCACAAGCACCGCGTCGTCATCGGCAAGGACACGCGTCTTTCAGGGTATATGATGGAAGCGTCGCTGATCGCGGGATTTACCTCGGTTGGCATGGATGTCGTGCTGGTCGGCTCGATGCCCACACCTGCGGTTGCGATGCTGACGCGGTCGATGCGCGCCGATCTTGGCGTGATGATTTCAGCCAGTCACAATCCCTTCCATGATAATGGCATCAAGCTGTTCGGTCCGGATGGCTTCAAGATGTCGGATTCCGACGAAGCAGAGATCGAAGCCCTGCTGGAAACCGACATTGCCCTGGCCGATCCCGCGCACATCGGACGGGCGCGCAAGATCGAGGATGCGCGCGGGCGTTATATTCATTTTGCCAAATCGACCTTCCCCGATCATTTGCGGCTGGATGGCCTGAAGGTCGTGCTCGATTGCGCACATGGCGCGGCCTATAATGTTGCGCCCACCGCCCTGTGGGAGCTGGGTGCCGATGTCGAGGTGCTGGGCGTATCGCCCAACGGGTTCAACATCAATGACAATGTCGGGTCGACCAAGCCGCAGGCGCTCAGTGCCAAGGTGCTCGAAACTGGCGCCGATATCGGTATTGCGCTCGATGGCGATGCCGACCGCCTGATCATCGTTGATGAACATGGCCGCATTGTCGATGGCGACCAGTTGATGGCCCTGATCACGACCGGCTGGGCGCAGTCGGGGCGTTTGCGGGGCGGCGGCCTGGTTGCGACGATCATGTCGAACCTTGGCCTCGAGCGCTATCTGGGCGGCCTTGGCCTGACCCTTGAACGCACCGGCGTTGGGGACCGTTATGTTCTTGAAGCCATGCGCGCCAGGGGCTTCAATGTCGGCGGCGAACAATCGGGCCATATCATCCTGTCGGATTACGCCACGACCGGTGACGGGCTGGTTGCCGCGCTTCAGGTGCTGGCGGTGCTGGTCGAGAGTGGCAAGCCGGCGTCCGAGGCGCTCAACCTGTTTGCGCCGCTGCCGCAGCTTTTGAAGAATGTGCGCTATGCGGGCGGACAGCCGCTCGACAACGCGCGCGTCAAGGCGGCCATTGCCGAGGGTGAGGCGCGGCTGGCTGGCACGGGGCGGCTGGTGATCCGCAAATCGGGCACCGAACCGTTGATCCGCGTCATGGCCGAGGGCGAGGATCATGCCCTTGTCGAGTCCGTCGTCGACGACATCTGTGACGCCGTAAAGGCTGTCGTATGACCGCAGGGCGGGTCTTGATCGTTGCCGGATCGGATTCGGGCGGCGGCGCGGGCGTGCAGGCCGATATCAAGACGGTAACGGTCATGGGGGCCTATGCCGCAAGCGCGATCACGGCGATCACCGTGCAAAATACGCTGGGCGTCACGGGCGTCCACGCCATACCGGTCGCAATGATCGCTGCACAGATGCAGGCGGTGCTTGATGATATCGGTGCCGATGTCATCAAGATCGGCATGCTGGGCGATGCTGCGACGATCGAGACAGTGGCAGGCGTGATCGAAAGCCGGGCCGTGCGGCCGCGCGTCGTGCTTGATCCTGTCATGGTGGCAAAGGGCGGTGCGCCGCTGCTTGATCCGGGCGCGGTTTCGGCATTGATGATGCGCCTGCTGCCGCTGGCGGACATCGTGACGCCCAATACGCCGGAACTCGCAGCGCTCACCGGCATGGCGACGGACGATGCACAAAAGGCCCTCGCCGCAGGCGCTGCCTTGATAAAGCGCGGCGCACGCGCGGTGCTGGTCAAGGGTGGTCATCTGCCGGGTGACACGGTCGAGGACTGGCTGCTGACGCCCGAAGGCCACACCCGATTTTCGGGCAGCCGGATCGAAAGCCGCCATACGCACGGCACAGGCTGCACGCTGGCCAGCGCGATTGCCGCCTCTCTTGCGCAGGGGATGGCGCTGGATGATGCGGTTCTGCGTGGACGGGCTTTTGTCCGCGCCGCGATGCAGGCGGCGCCGGGCCTGGGTGCGGGGCATGGGCCGCTCGGTCATCATCTGGTGCAGCCCGCCTTTGCGGCCTGACACACACAGGGTGGCTGTGGAACAGGCCGATTTCAGCCGTGAGAGGGCGCTAGGCGGCGTGGTTGCCGGCGTTGACGAAGTCGGGCGCGGGCCGCTTGCCGGGCCGGTGGTAGCCGCAGCCGTCATCATTCACGATCCTGCGGCTCTGCCCGCGGGCATTGCCGACAGTAAAAAACTGACCGCAACGCGGCGTGCGGCGCTGGCTGCGGCCATCTGCGAAAGATGCGACACGGCGATTGGCGTGGCAAGCGTGGCGGAAATCGACAGTATCAACATATTGCAGGCGACATGGCTTGCGATGACGCGTGCGGTCGACGGTCTGAACGGCGCACCTGGCCATGTGCTGGTCGATGGCAACCGGCTGCCGAAATGGCATTGGCCATCGACCGCAATCGTGGGCGGCGATGGCTGTTCCTTGTCGATCGCGGCGGCCAGCATTGTCGCCAAAGTGCATCGCGACGGCTTGATGGTCGCGCTTGATCGCGCGTTTCCCGGTTATGGCTGGGCACGGAACATGGGCTATGGCACTGCGGCCCATCTCGCGGCATTGCAGGCGCTGGGGCCGTCGCCGCACCACCGGCAGAGCTTCGCGCCAGTCCGCCAATTGCAGCTTGGCCTGAGCTGAGTCTTTTTCGCAACACCCCTACGAGTGGTGGGTCGCCCCCCCCTGGAGACTCAATATCTGGCGTTTTTACGCTTGTGGAACGATGAGTCCAATTGAGGATAACCTTTTAAGCTACTGACTCAAAAGAAATTAACCATTGACCCGCGAGTCGGTCTGACTCACTTTGGCGCCTGTTTTTGGACTTTTCGGGACCGGGGGCGACCCAGCATGGCCGATGTGCGGCGTGACGTGATTATCAATGGGGACTGTATCGCGGAGATGGCCGCGATGCCGGACAAGTCGGTCGACATGATTTTTGCTGACCCGCCCTATAACCTGCAATTGCATGGCGAGCTTTTCCGCCCCGAAGGCAGCCGTGTCGATGCGGTGGATGACGACTGGGACAAGTTCGACAGCCTCGCCTCCTATGACGATTTCACCCGCCGCTGGCTGCGTGAGGCGCATCGCATCCTGAAGGATGACGGCACGATCTGGGTGATCGGCAGCTATCACAACATTTTCCGCGTTGGCACGGCGCTTCAGGATCTCGGCTTTTGGGTGCTGAACGATATTATCTGGCGCAAGGCCAATCCGATGCCGAACTTCAAGGGCACGCGCTTTACCAATGCGCATGAAACGCTGATCTGGTGCTCGAAGCGCGAAAATGCCCGCTACACCTTCAATTATCATGCGATGAAGGCGCTCAATGAAGACCTGCAAATGCGGTCGGACTGGGTGCTGCCCATCTGCACGGGGGGAGAACGCGTCAAGGTCGATGGGGTCAAGGCGCACCCGACGCAGAAGCCCGAGG
>CAZWMK010000044.1:6966-13522 GCA_964635065.1 uncultured Sphingomonadaceae bacterium
TGTACCGAGCCGGGGTCGCTGGTCCTCGATCCGTTTTTCGGAACGGGCACCACGGGCGCGGTCGCGAAGCTCCTCGGGCGTCATTACATCGGCATCGAACGCGAAACCCATTATTGCCAAGTCGCCAGCGACCGCATCGGCCAGATCCTGCCGCTTGAGATGCCGGCCATGGCGGTCATGCCGTCGAAGCGGTCGCAGCCGCGCATCGCTTTTGGTACACTGGTTGAAATCGGCTGGGTCAAGCCGGGCGCCTATCTGACCGATGCCAAGGGGCGCCACCGGGCGCGCGTGCAGGCGGATGGCTCGCTCAGCCTTGATGGCACGACCGGATCGATCCACCAGATCGGTGCCAAGGTGCAAAGCGCGCCAAGCTGCAACGGCTGGACCTACTGGCATATCGAGGAAGCCGGAAATCTGATTCCGATCGACGCAAAGCGGCAGGAATATCGCAGCACCATAGGCAGTGCATGATTGCGGCCGATGCCGAAATCTATCTGCGTCCAACGGGCTTCGTCGATGCACCTTTCGGCCATGACGGGCAGGTGGCGCGGCTTGCAGGCGGCCTGCTGTGGTTTTCTGCCGTCGAAATCATTGCCCGTCCCTTGGGGGAGCGTCGGGCCGCGCAATGTCTGGTGCCTGTCGCCGGACTGGAAACCGCACGCGCGGGCCTGAGCCACGAACAGAAAAATGCTTTCGACCGGCAATGGGCGGCGCTGACGGCAGCTCGCCCGGCGCTTGATCTTGGCGGCCGGACGCTGCGGTTCGATCAGCCCGCGATCATGGCGATCCTCAACATCACGCCCGACAGTTTTTCCGACGGCGGCGCCCATGCCGATGCCGCCGATGCTGCCGCCCATGCCGTCGACATGGCAGCAGCTGGTGCGGCCATTATCGACCTTGGCGGCGAATCGACACGGCCTGGTGCGCAGCTGGTCTGGGAAGGCGATGAAATCGCGCGTGTCGTGCCGGTGCTTGAACGGTTGAAGGCCGCAGGCCTGATCCTGTCGATCGACACGCGCAAGGCGAGCGTGATGGAGGCGGCGCTGTCCGCAGGCGCGCAGATCGTCAATGATGTGTCGGGATTGACCTATGACCGGCGGAGCCTGCCTGTTGTGGCGGCTTCGGGCGCGCCGGTCGTGATCATGCACACGCAAGGCGATCCCAAGGTGATGCAGGATGCACCACGCTATGCCGATGCGCCGCTCGATGTGTTCGATTGGCTGGCCGAGCGGCGCGATGCCGCGCTGGCGGCAGGGGTCGCCGCCGACCGCATCATTCTCGATCCCGGTATCGGCTTTGGCAAGAGTTTGCGTCACAATCTCGAATTGTTGAACCATCTGTCGCTGTTCCATGGCCTCGGCTGTCCGCTTTTGCTGGGCGCCAGCCGCAAGCGGTTGATTGGCGCGTTGTCGAATGAAGCGCCGGTCGATCGGCGCCTTGGTGGTTCGGTGGCGCTGGTCATGGCGGGCCTTGCACAAGGTGTTCAGATTATACGGGTTCATGATGTGCAGGAGTCGGTGCAGGCCCTGCATGTCTGGCGTGGCCTGCGCGATGTGGCGCTCAGTCCGCTGGTGGGCTGACCACAACTGGTCGCATTTGGCTGTGCATGGGGACGCTTTGGCGCGCGCGCGACTTGGCGCTGCCGGATTTGCCCGCTAATGGGCCTGTGCAACCTGCACGGAAAGACATTATTTGTCGGCTTTCATCGCGCATTTTCTGGCAGCCCTTCTGTTTTTGCTGGCTGCCCTGTTCAGCGGCGTGGCGAGCGTGCCACCTGCCGCCGGGCCGCGCGCTGCCGATGTTCGTCAGGGGCAAATGCTGGTGGCGCGGCTGCAAACGATCGTCGCCACCGATGGGCAGCCCCACCGCCTCACCGTGACACGTTCCGAAGCGCGGGGCCTGCTGACGCTGGTCGGCAATGGCTTTGGCATCTCGCGCCTGCACCTGCGCACGGAGAGCGGAAAATGGACAGTCGAAGCGACGCTGACGCCGACACCCGCCAGTTTCATCAATCTGTCGGCCAGCATCGCCACGGATGCGCGCGGCCAGATGCGCTATGGTCGGATCGGCTATGTGCCTTTGCCTCCGCTGGTGGTCGACACATTGCTCCGGATTGCCGGGCGCCTGTCTGATCCACCGCTGGCGGACCCCGACAAACTGTTCAGACTGCTTGGTCTGTCGCCACGCCAGATGGTGGCCATGGCCGCTGTGCCGCGTTCGACCATGCGATCGCTGCAATCGCTGGCAGGCGTGAAAAGAGACGTCCTGCTTGATGCGGCCTATCTGCGCCAGATGGCCCGCATATTGTGCAAGCTCGAAGAATCGCGGCCATCGCCGACGCTTGATGCGCTGTATCGCCGGGCTGCTGTCGTGGTCGCCGAACCGCCTGGCGTGTTTGCCAATCGCTATGTCCTGACCGCTGTCGCCATGCTGGTCACCAAACCGGAGATTGCGCGGCTCGCGTCAGGGGATGTCGAGGAACTGGAGCCTTGCCAGCGCAGGGCGCGGCCCGTGACGCTTCAGGGGCGGGCCGATCTTGCCATGCATTTCAGCCTGTCGGCGGCGCTGGCTGCTTCGACTGATCCGCAGGTGACACTGGCCATCGGTGAATGGAAGGAATTGGATGACAGCCTGCCGGGCGGGTCGGGCTTTTCCATCGTTGACCTTGCGGCCGATCGTGCCGGGCAGCGCCTCGGTGAAAATGCCATTCGCCCCGAAGCGGCGAAAGCCATCGGCTTTGCCCTTGAGCGGGTGGAGGAAGAGGCATTGCTGCCGCGCGCTGTGCTGAAATATCGCGAGGGCATGAACAAGGACGAGTTCGAGGCGCACTATGGTTCGACCGGCGATGCCCGTTTCCGGGCATTGCGTGAGGATATCGACCGTTTTCTCGACCTTTCCCCGCTGCTTCGTCGTTAGGGCAATACGGGACGCCGCCCTGTTGGGGCGAATTTCAGACGGGCCAGTGGATGCGCGTGACCGGGATTGGGATACCATCCCGCGAGATCCGGGCGTGCCAGTGTCCAGCGAACCGGTGTGAACAAGCTGATCAGGGCCGCATCTTCGGCATAGGTGCGTGCGGCACGCAGCCATGCGAGATCGCGCGCCGCTACATCAGGGCTGCGCCATCCATCCGCAACCAGCTTGTCAGCGGCGGGATTGCAATAACCGCCTGCCGCGACCTGACAGGCAAAGGGATTCAGGAAGAAGGGGGCAAAGGCAACAGGCGCTCTGCGTTCGACAAGCGCCATGTCGAAATCGCCACGCGCGATTGCCCGGGCATGGGCTTCAGGTTGGCGCGTGACCACCTTGAGACGCACACCAAGCAGGGCCCAACCCTTTGCAACCGCATTCAGCACGTCACGGTTCAGTCGCCCGGTCGGCAAGGCGATGGTAAGATCAAGCGGCTGATCGGGACCATAGCCGGCATCGGCAAAAAGACGCGCAGCCTCGGTCTGCCGTTCTTCAATCGTCCATGCTCCCCAATCAGGTGATGCCAGTTCGGATGCCGGAACGGCGGCAGGGAGAATGCCCGTCACCGGCAGCATGGCGGGAATCGCGAACAGGCGGCTGACCAGAGCATCGCGGTCGATGCTCATCGCCAAAGCCCGCCGCAGGGCAGGATCGCGCAAGGGGCCATCAATGCTGCGCGCGACATAACCATAGAGCGCAATGCTGGGCTCAAGCCGCAGCACATCCTTGCGGCGCTGCGTCCGCGCATCGCTCAGCCCTTCAAGCGACGCACCGACGACCATGTCTGTCTGCCCGGCCTGAAAACGCCGGATGGCGGTTTCGCTGAGCCGCTGCGGTTGCAGTTCGATGCGGTCGAAGCCGCCGCCGTCGTCGTCGCTGACATCCGCGCTGTTGCGGTTGAGCAGTAGCGGGCGGGCATCGGGATCTGCGACGACATAACTGCCGGCGGCAGGCGGCGGCGTTTCGGCACGCTGGATCGACAAGGCAGGCAATGCCAACAGCTGCAACAATTCGGGCATGGGGCTCGTCAGGCGGATTTCAACCGTGTCGGGGCGCGGGTCATGGACGCCAAGCATCCGCGCGGGTTTGCGGTTGCGGCTGATGTCTTCGGCATTTTCGATGGCGAGCAGATAGGGTTTGAGCGGATGGCGGCTGCCGGGGGCCATGATCCGCCGCATCACGGCCACGACATCGCCCGCCTTGATTTCCCTGTCATCCTGCCATTTGGCAGGGCGCAGGCGGAAGATATAGTTTCTGCCATCGGTGCTGACCCGCCAGCTGGTCGCAAGGTCGGGTATAACATTGCCCTGGGCATCGCGCCGGACAAGGCCGCGCTGGGTCGCTTCCGTCAGCATGGCCAGCGGGCCGTCAAGCGCTGCCGTGCCAGAGGGCGCATCAAGGTCGCCAACGACATCAAGGCGCAGCATAGCCGTATTAGCGCTGTCATCAGCGCCATCGCCGCAGGCCGCCAGCAGCAGGCAGGCAGGGATCAGGGCGTATGACAGGGGACGCAGCAGCATCAGTCCAGCCTCAAGGTTCGTGCGGGATGCATATCGGCCACATTGTCGTGCCAGCCTTTGACACGCGGCGCGACAAGATTTTTCGAGACGTGAAAATAGACTGGAATGACTGGCGCATCATCCAGCAGCAGACGCTCGGCCTCTGCCAGAAGCCGGTGGCGTCGTCGGGCATCTGCTTCATCCAGCGCCGCATTCACCAGCGCATCATAGCGCAGGTTGGTATAACCACTGTAATTCAGGGCCTTGTCGGTGCTGCGGTGGATGATCAAAAAGTTTTCCGCCGCCGAAATATCGCCGACCCAGCCCGCGCGGGCGATGGTGAAATCTCCATCCTGCATCGCGGCAAAATGCACGGTCGCCTCGCTGTTGAACAGGCGCAGTTCGACGCCCAGAGGCTTCCAGAATTGAGCGATTGCAATGGCGATGCGGCGGTGGTCGGTGCTGCTGTTGAAGCGAATTTCCGCGACGAGCGGCCGGCCGGGACCATAGCCTGCCGCCGCCAGCAGGCGGCGCGCTTCGGCCAGACGCCGCGTGCGCGGCCAATCCGCCCATGCCGGCTGCACGGGGGCTGCGCCCAGATCGGGCGGGACGAAGCGCCATGCGGGCAGGCTGCCATCTGCCATGAGCCTGTCGGTAATCAACGGCCGTTCGATCGTCATGGAGAGCGCGCGCCGCACACGGGCATCGTCAAATGGCGGCCGCCGCGTGTTGAAGGTCCAGTAATAGACGGCGCGATAGGGCGCGATAAACAGGGACTCCGGCATGGTTTTGCGCAGGCGCGGCAACTGCGCTGCCGGGATGCTGCTGATGATGTCGGCGGCACCTGCGCGGAGCTGGCGGAGTGCTGTCTGGCTATCCTCGACGGTTTGCCAGTGGACCGCAGCGATCCTGACGGCCGCGGCTTCATGATAATGCGGGTTGCGAACAAGGCGCATGCCCTGACCGAGCTTCCAGTCTTCAAGCCGGTAGGCGCCAGAACTGACCAGGGGGCGGTCCTGCGTCCATTGTGCGCCCGCGGCACGGATGCGATGGATGGGCACGATGACAAGGGCTGGGTGTGACAGCAGTTCGAGCAGGGCGGGAAAGGGCTGTCGCAGGCGAAGTTCGACGGTCAGCGCGTCGCGGGCGGTCAGCGTGTCGAAGGCTTCGACCAGAATGGCATTGGGCGACGCCGTGCGCGGATCGCGCAGCCGGTTGAAACTGGCGACCACCGTGGTGGCGTCAATCGGAGCGCCGTCGGAAAAGCGTAGGTCAGGCCGCAGATGAAAAGTCCAGGTGCGTCCGTCCGCCGATACGTCCCACCGCGCTGCGAGGCCTGGTTCGGGGGTGCCCTTCGCGTCAGTGCGCATCAGGCCTTCGAAGATATCGGTCGTGATTTGCAGCGAGGCGACATCCGCGACCGTCTGCGGGTCGAGACTGCGGGCTTCGGCACCGGACAGGCGGACCAGTGCGGAATCGGGACGGCCGGCGGTGTCGCTGCTGTTGCAGGCAGTCAGGGTCAGGGCCAGTGCAAGGGCCAGAAAGCGAAGCATGATCCGTTCTTAGCGGCATGGAACGCGGGCGGCCAGTCACCTGTCGCCGATGTCCTGCCGCAGATGATGCCGCACCTACTTGCCGTCCCGTGCGCGCGCCGCTAGTCAAATCTGAGACTATCGGGAGGGTGCAGTGGCGAAGATAGCCAGCGACGTCATTCAATTGATCGGTAACACGCCACTGGTCCGCCTCAAGGGGGCGTCTGAGCGCACGGGCTGCAACATCCTGGCAAAGTGCGAATTCATGAACCCCGGCGGTTCGGTCAAGGATCGTGCAGCCCTGTTCATCATCGAAGACGCCGAGGCGCGCGGGGCGCTGAAGCCCGGCGGCTGCATCGTCGAAGGCACGGCGGGCAACACCGGCATCGGCCTTGCCCTGGTTGCCAATGCCAAGGGCTACAAGACGATGATTGTCATGCCCGAAACGCAATCGAAAGAGAAACAGGACACGCTGCGTGCCTTTGGCGCCGAACTCGTGCTTGTTCCTGCTGCGCCCTACAGCAATCCGGCGCATTATGTGCACACGTCGCGTCG
>CAZWMK010000044.1:13532-16499 GCA_964635065.1 uncultured Sphingomonadaceae bacterium
GTCTGGCCGAGGAAACGCCGGGTGCGATCTGGGCCAATCAGTTCGACAATACCGCCAACCGCATGGCACATATCAAAATGACCGCGCCTGAAATCTGGGAGCAGACCGGCGGTCGGATCGACGGCTTTACCTGTGCGGTCGGTACGGGGGGCACGCTTGCGGGTGTGGGCATGGGGCTGAAGGCGCTGTCGCCCGACATCGTTGTCGCGCTCACCGATCCGCATGGCGCGGCCCTCTATAATTACTACGCCCATGGCGAATTGAAGGCAGAGGGCAATTCGGTCGCCGAAGGGATCGGCCAGAGCCGGATCACCGCCAATCTTGAAGGCGCGCCGATCGACGACCAGTTCCGTGTGTCCGACCTTGAGGCCCTGCCGCTGGTATATGAACTGATGGCGCGGGAGGGGCTGAGCGTCGGTCTGTCGTCGGGGATCAACGTCGGGGGCGCGATCAAGCTTGCCGAACGACTGGGGCCGGGCAAGACGATCGTGACGATCCTGTGTGATTCGGGCATGCGCTATCTCTCGACCATCTTCAATCCGGCATGGCTGCGCAGTCGCAACCTGCCCGTGCCGGCGTGGCTGGACTGACGCAGGGTCGACATTGCGCCTGTCGCACCCTATGTTCATGTCAACCAACGCCGATCACCGACCGGCGCCGATAATGAACGAGGGTCTATGCAACGGGTTCGATTGGGACTGACGGGCCTCGCCTTTGTTTTTCTGACCATCATGATCGCCATGGCTGCACTGCGGTCCGATCGCGTTGGCACGGTGTCTCCGCCGCCACAGGGCGAGACTCTGGCCATGTTGGGCGTGGCGCCGTCCGCCGAACCTGCGGCGGTCGAAGCGGTCCGGGCACCAGCAGCGCGACCGGCCCCCGCGCCCATCGTGACGGCGCCATTCCCCGCGCACGCACAGCGTTGATACCGTTACGGCCCTAGCCTTTGTGGTGTGCGCTCTCGATGGCCTGCCAGCGCTTCGCTGGCGGGCCTTTTTGCTCTGCGTCTGATGCTGTGGCGTCCGTCATGGGCGATCCATGGGCTGGCATGGGCAAAATCCATGATTCACCGACTTATCCACAGGCTTGTCAAAGGTCGTCCGGCCGCCGTAGGACGGGGTGCGATCATTTTGGGGCACGGAAAACTGCGCCTTTGAGATGAAATCCACCATTGGCCCATAATTTCCCATTGCTACCCATCAAATCCCCGTGATATCCCTTCATCCACAGGGGAGCGGGGCTTGCTGACCCATTGATTCATCAGTCCGTCGACGTGTGTTGACGGGCGTGGGAAGGTTTTTGCCGCCGCACTGAAGTAGATGGTTGGGCCACGCGGCGTGAACGGAACATTCTTCCACGGCTATGCGATGAACGCGGTCGACGCGAAGAACCGGCTGTCGATTCCGGCTGCCTACCGCGACACCATCGAAGCCCGGTCCCACCAGCGCGCTGTTGTCCTTGCCCCGCATGAAAGCGCGCCGTGCCTGATCGGATATGACGCGGCGCACAGCGCCACCCTGCAAGGCCAGATCGAGGCCCGTTTCGCGGGCGATTTCGGCGCTGCCCGCGACCAGGCCGCGCGCATGGCGTTCGGTGCCACCGAAATGCTGCCCTATGACGATAATGGCCGCATCGTCCTGTCGCCCATGCTCAAGGATCTCGGGGAAATCGACCGGCTGGTTTTCTTCCTCGCGCTCGGTTCGCATTTCGAGGTGTGGAACCCCGATATCCTGCTGCAGCAGCCGGGCATCGATCCGCGCCTTGAACGCATCGTGCGCAAGCTGGCCGACGCGAAAGGCGGCAAGGCATGACGGTTGCGCCCCACATTCCCGTCCTGCGCGACGAAGTCATGGCGGCGATGGCGCCTTTGTCCGGCATTGATGCTGTGGACGGCACCTTTGGTGCGGGCGGCTATACCCGTGCACTGCTTGAAGCCGGTGCGCAGCGCGTTCATGCCTTCGACCGCGACCCGACTGCGATTGCCGCAGGCCGCGCTCTTGAGGCCGCCAGCGACGGTCGCCTGGTGCTGGTCGAAGAACGCTTCTCGCAGATGGACCGGGCGCTTGCGGCGCGCGGCATCACGGCAGTTGATGCCATCACGCTCGATATCGGTGTGTCGTCGATGCAGTTCGATCGTGCCGAGCGCGGATTTTCGTTCCAGAATGACGGCCCGCTCGACATGCGGATGAGCTGCGAGGGGCCGAGTGCCGCCGATCTGGTCAACACGCTCGACGAAGCCGATCTGGCCGACATCATCTATCGCTATGGCGACGAACCGAAATCGCGGCGCATTGCCCGCGCCATCGTTGCGGCGCGCCCGATCACCCGCACGGCGGCCTTGGCCGATGTCGTGCGCCGTGCCCTTGGCTATCATCCCGGCATGCCGAAAGATCCTGCGACGCGCACCTTCCAGGCGCTCAGGATCGAGGTGAATGGCGAACTGGACGAGCTGGATGCCGGGCTGCGTGCAGCCGAGCGTCTGCTTCGGCCGGGCGGTCGGCTGGCGGTCGTGACATTTCACAGTCTTGAAGATCGGGCAGTTAAGCAGTTCCTGCGACAGCGCAGCGGGGTTTCGCCGCAGGGATCGCGCCACCTGCCTGCGGCGCAGGCTGGGGGGCCTGCGCCAACTTTTCATCCACCTGCAAAGCCGGTGCGTCCGGGGACTGCCGAACTGGCTGTCAACCCGCGCGCGCGCTCGGCGACGTTGCGGGCGGCTTTGCGAACCGATGCGCCAGCGTGGGAGGCCTGACCAATGACACTTCGTCTCAGCTCCGCAAGTCTTGTTCTCGCCACGATGCTGGCGGCGCTTGGCGGTTATACAGTGAATCTCAAGGTTTCGGGCGAACGCGCGCAGGTTGAGCAGCTTGAGCGGGAAATCGCCCGCGATCTTCGCGAGATCCGCCAGCTTGAAGCCGAATTGCGCACCCGCGCCAGCCTGCCGCAGATGCAGCGCTGGAACGACGAGGT
>CAZWMK010000045.1:0-16247 GCA_964635065.1 uncultured Sphingomonadaceae bacterium
CGATCTCGCTGCCGAAGCTGACGAACGCATCCGCACCTTCCAGCGCGACGGTGCCAAGCGCGCGGGCATCTTCCACCACCTGATCACGCTGCCGACCTATCACACGGCCGCGCTGTCGACCGACAACCTCGCCAAGGAATATTTTGGCGACGCCGGCATGCTCGGCTACGTCAAGGGCGTGCAGCGTCAGGAAATTCGCCAGGGCATCGCCTGCGTGAAGCACCAGAACATGTCGGGTTCCGACATCGGTGACGATCACAAGGAATATTTCGCCGGCGAAGCCGCGCTGAAGGCCGGTGGCGTGCACAACACGATGAACCAGTTCTCCTGATCGCGCATTGCGCATGCGAAAACTGTAAAGACGGCCCGGGGTCTCCACCCCGGGCCGTTTTCATTTGCCGCGAAGGACCTTGCACCCCGGCCCGCGGCCAGTCATGGAGACCGCATGCGCAGCATTTCCCTCGACGCACCGGTCCGCCTCTATCATCTTGATGATGGCGAAGGCGGCATGGCCACGACCTTGCTTTACGGCAGCCTGTCCGAGGCGCTGGCGCTGGCCGCCAATCAGCCCGAAGCGATTCAGGACGCGCTTTATATCCAGACGGTGAATGACGTGATTGCCTACCGCGATTATGTCGATGGCTGATCCGGACTGCCGGTAGGAGCAGTGCCCAGATAGGCGAGGATGGCTGCAACCGCCTGCGCTTCGATCAACGCGGCCTCTGATGCAGCGGCGACAGGGTGCACGATGGCGGCATGGGCCAGACTGTGTGCAATCTCGCTGGCGACTATCGCTGCAAGCGCGGGTGTGCTGCAACGAATCTCGGCGCGGATCGTGGCGGGGAGATCTGCGAACAATGCGCGAACCGCCGATTTTGTCGATGGATGGTCGTGCACATGGCTGTCGTCCGACCCATGCCCATGGGCAAGCCCATGATGACCGTCGCCGAAATCATGGTCGAGCGCGTCATGCAGTGCCGGTTCGAGGCGATGCGCCGCAAAGACGGCCGCGACGATGCGGCGGATGGCCTCTTCCAGCGTTGCGGGCGGCGGTTCAAGGCAGTGCGCCACCAGATCATGAATACGCTGGCTGTGGCGATGGACCAGCGCGTGGATGATACCCTCGAGATTGGCGAAATACTGGTAAAGCGAGCCGACGCTGACCCCCGCTTCGCGAGCAATGGCGTTGGTATTGGTTCGCGCACGGCCATCCCGGGTCAAAATGCGAGCCGCGGCATCAAGGATCGCCTCGTGCAGCACGCGCGATCGCGCCTGGCGCGGAGTTTTCCGGATGTTTCCGCCTGCCATCATGCCTCCGCCCTGCCGCGAGTATGCAATGTGAATAAATGCTCATATTAAGGCGTGCAATCTCTATTTCTATCAGGTGACTTAAATTATGCTGCGTTCCGTGTTGCTCCTGTCGTCGATCATGATGGTGTCGCCCGCAGGGGCCGTCGATCTTACAGCCGATGCGCCGCAGGCGGGCGACATCACCGTCTGGGGACGCGATCTTGATTTGCTGGGGCTGGCGAAATCGGGGTCCGAGGGCGTGGTCGGGTACCGCGATTTCAGGGATCGTCCGCTGCTCAGGGTCGGCGAACTGGTCGAGACGGTCCCCGGTGTGATTGCCACCCAACATTCGGGCACTGGCAAGGCGAACCAGTATTTCCTGCGCGGGTTCAACCTTGATCACGGCACCGATTTTGCCGGTTTTGTCGATGGCGCCCCGGTCAACCAACGCAGCCATGGTCATGGGCAGGGCTATCTCGACTTCAATTTCATCATTCCCGAACTGATCGAGCGTGTCGATTATCGCAAAGGCCCCTATTTCAGCGATGTCGGCGACTTTTCGGCCGCTGGTACCGTCTCCTTCACCACCTATGACCGGCTGGAACGCCCCTTCGCCGAACTGACGGCGGGCAGCTATGGCTATTGGCGCGGGGTTGCGGCCGGCAGCACACCCCTGGCAGGTGGCGATCTTCTGGTCGGACTGGAAGGCACGGCATCGAACGGCCCATGGGTGCTGGATGAAAATCTCGAACGACTGAACGCGCTGGTCAAATTCGGGCGCACGAATGGCGACAATCGCTGGAGCCTGGCATTCAGCGCCTATGATGCGCGCTGGACATCGACCGATCAGGTGCCATCACGCGCTGTCGCGTCAGGCCTGATCGAACGGCGCGGCTTCATCGATCCCGATCTTGGCGGTCATGCCTCACGCTATGCCCTGACGGCAAAGGCCGACATAGGCGCGACCGAGATCAACGCCTATGCCGTGCGCACGCGTCTGCGTCTGACGTCAAACTTCACCTATTTTCTCGATGATCCGGTCGATGGCGACCAGTTCCAGCAGCGCGACCGGCGCACGACGCTGGGCGGTGCGATCCGCCATGCGTGGCCGACACGCCTGGGGGCACTGCCGTTGACGCTGCGCATCGGTGGCGACGTCCGCTATGATGATATTCCGACCATAGGCCTTTATCGCAGCCGCGCCGGACAGGTGACGGGCACCGTCCGCGAGGACGATGTGGCCCAGCATGGGGCCGGTCTTTATGCCGAGGCCGAGATGGCCCTGACGCCGACGTTGCGGCTGGTCGCCGGGGTGCGCGGCGATCATCTGGGCTATGACGTCGATGCGGCCTTGCCGGACAACAGCGGCAAAGGGTCGAGCACCATGCTGACCCCCAAATTCGCACTGGCCTGGCGCGCGGCGCCACAGGTCGAACTTTATGCCAATTATGGCGAATCCTTTCACAGCAATGACGCACGCGGTGCGGAAACGCGGATCAATCCGGTCGATGGCAGCCCGGCCACGCCCGTTGATCTGATGGTGCGGGCGAAAGGTGCGGAAATCGGGGCGCGGGTCGATACGGGCCGGTTCAATGCAACGCTGGTCGGCTTCTGGCTCGATCTCGGGTCGGAACTGGTATTCGTCGGCGACGCGGGTACGACGGAACCCAATGATGCAACCCGCCGCCACGGCGTCGAGTTTTCGGCCTTCTGGCGTCCGGTCGATGGACTGACGCTCGATGCGTCTGCGGCGTGGACGCGCGCACGCTTCCGTGGCGTACCGTCCGGCCTGCGCGCCATTCCGGGCGCCGTGCGTTCGGTGGTGGCCGCCGGGGCCGTCGCGGAGATTGGCGCTGGTTTCCGGGCATCTGCACGCCTGCGTCATTTTGGCAGCGCGCCCTTGATCGAGGATGGCAGCGTGCGGTCGCAACCGACGACCCTCGTCAATCTTGGCCTTTATCGCGACATGGGCCGCCTGCGGATCGGGCTCGATCTTTACAATGCGTTCAATGCGCGTGATGCCGATATCAGCTATTATTACGCCTCGCGCCTGTCCGGCGAAGCGGCAGCGCAAGAGGATCTGCACAGCCATCCCGTCGAACCGCGCCAGCTGCGCGCGACGATCCGTCTGGCGTGGTAAAGCGGTCGTCGTGCGTCACCGTCCGGCTTGCGCGCGGCTGTGACAAAAGTATGGGCTGTGTCGATTCGCGAGATATGGCGCTTTTCCTGGATGACCTTTCGTAACAATCGAATTTGAAAGAACGTTCGTCGTCGACAATAACGCCTGACAGGCGGCAACCGACAGTTCGGTTTTCCATCGTGATGGGCTGGTGCTGATGGCCGGCAGGCGCAAACTTCGTGGCCGGCCCCTGCCCGGCAAGGCCTGCCCGACAAGACCCGCTTGGCGATCAGGCAGCCCGGCGCTGTTCCATCAGCAGGCTGTCGACAATCGCATAGGTGCGTTCATTGTCGACATCGATAGCGCAGCGGCCTTCGCGCAGGATGACGGGGGCGATGGTCAGGCCGAAACGGCTGGCAATGCGCTTCAATCCCGCAGGCAAGGAAAGTAGCCGCAGGCGCAGCAGCACAAGATTCATCAGGCCGAATGCGTCGATGATGCGGCTGGCCTTTTTCGCGAATTGACCGCCGCCGCGAAAAATCTCGGCCGCCGCCAGCGCATGCGGGCCTGCCATGCCGTAGAGGTTGCAGTTGCAATAATCACCATCTCGGAAGCGGTAGAAACGTCGCTGCCCAAGCGGGTGCGCTGCCTGAACCGCCTGTTTGGTGGTCATGGCAATGGCCAGATCATGCCCGTGTTTCAGCGGCGCGATCAGGCTGTCGAGCGCGGCGGGTGTCAGCAATGCATTGTCCGCCGTGGTAATGACAAGCGGCCCACCATGCCCGGCAGCGGCGGCAATGACGCTGTCAGCCAGATTATCGGCGGCGGCGACCATGTCGATAGTGGCTGTTTTATCGGGAATGCCAGCGGCAATACGGGCGATGGTGTCGAACAGCTCAGGCTCAACCGACACGCAAATGTCGCTGATTGCCGCATGGCGAGCGATGGTGGTCAGGGCATGGCGGATCAGCGGCACGCCGTGCAGGGGAACCAGGCATTTGTGGCTGACGCCATGCGCCAGCGCCAAAGGATCGACAACGCCGCGCCGCTGGGCGGCAAGTAGAATGACACGTACGGACATACGGTTCTCGACTGGTTCAAGCGTCGGCTTCAGGCTGCGATGCTTCCGGCATGCGCGATCAAGCCATGGCGCGCAAGGCTTTCGCACAGGATCGTCTCGATCAGGTCGACATGCATCCAGCCCATCAGTTCGGCTGATTTGCCGAAAACCTTCTGGGACCAGAGATTGCAGTTGAGGTTGACCTCAAGCAGCATCAGCTGGCCCGTGGAAAATACCGGTCATCCGGCGTGTGTAATCACGGATTTGTTCCCCCCAGTGCGGGTCTTCGAACGCCAGCTAGCGATATTGATGTTCGCGTTCGACAAGATCGCGCTTCTCGCCATAGGTGCGAAGGTGCGATGGATCCGCCTGTTCGAACAGCATCATCGGCATGATCGTTGGCTGGCCCCGACAGGTCATCACCGGCACTTCGACATCACTGCCGTTCAGGAACGGTTCGACAATCGCATCATGGCCTTCGTCACGGATTTCGGCCACGGCCTGTCTCACGCCCGCCCAGTCGCCGGCATCGCGTACGCCCCAGCTGGCGGAGGATGCATTAGGCTTGATCACCAGCCGGTCGCCCCTGGGACAGGTCACATCCGTGACGGCCGCGCCACGGCGATAGATGGCCCAAGGGGCCGTCGGCACACCGTGCGCCTGCGCTTCAAGCTTGGTCAGGTGCTTGTCGTCGGACAGGGCGCAGGATGCGACTGGCGCCAAGAAACGGCAGGCCGAGGCGAGTTGCCAGCAGCGGCAGCAGCATTTCGGAATTGAGGCCCCCCGCGATTAAGCAGCGGAAATACGAAGTCGCAGCCCGGATCGGCGAACAACGCCTCATAACTGTCGGCAAGTAGCAGGTTGACACCGAGAGATTCGAGCGTCTGCCGGATTTCGCGGTGTTTGTGACCGCCCATGGTCAGCCATGCCACATGTCACATGATTGTCGCTGCCGTGCGGCATGGTCGGCGCATGATGCTGATGGGATGACGGCATGACAACGCGTACCGATGCGACGGCCTTTCTGGTGAAGCTGCGACGGCAGGCGGCGACGCACGCATCCGCGTGCAGCCGGGCGGCAACGTCAATATCTATGGACCCTCTCCTTGCCCACGCACCACGCTGGCCTATGCCGCATCGACCGCGAACGATATATCCCAGCCTGCTGTCGATCATCTGAGCCGGCTGGTACATCAGTGGCCGCAAGGAACGCGGCCATCGCCTGCCCACTATGCCGGGCATCTCGATCAACTGCGTGCGCGCATCCGCATCGCTTATGGCCTTGGCGCGGATACGGACATTGTTTTTGCACCATCCGGCACCGGCCTTGAATATATCGCCCTGCATCTGACGGGCGCGATGCACGGCAAGCCCGTCACCAATATTCTTGTCGGACCGGAAGAAGTTGGCAGCGGCTGCGGCCTTGCGGCGGGCGGACGCTTTTTCGCGCACGAGACCGCCTGTTTGCCGCTGGTCGAAAAAGGCGGAACGCTGGCCGGGCTTGGCGACAGCGAGGTGCGTCTGGTTCCACTGCGCGATGGCTTTGCCGTGCCCCATGCCTCCGCGCGGATTGCCAGTGCCATCTCCGAACTGGCCGATCGTGCGGCAGCGGCAGGTCGCCAGCCGCTGGCCCATGTCATCCATGGTTCGAAAAACAGGTTTGGTACGTCCGACGCTCGACGACATGGACCGCCTTGTCGCGCATCATGGTCCCGGGCTGTCGTGGGTTGTCGATGCCAATGATCGTTCGCCTTGCCTCTTTTGGCGATGCTGAACTTGCCGATCATTTTTCTGCTGACATGCGGCAGATCGCACAGGTTCTGAAAGCAGCAGCCCGTCCGGCGGCTGCCTGAGCAATTTTGCCCACTGTTGCGACCGCATCGGGGGAACATCACACAGACGTCATCAATCTGCCCGTCTGGGCTTCACAATCCGCCCGGTTCAGGCAAGTGTGAGGTAGATTTCCGCCTCGATCACCCAGTCAGCGCCGGTTTTCCGCCACTTGGCGACATAGGTGCCAGAGGCGGTCAGCCGTCCGCTGGTCGCCGTTGTCCCCTGCCAGTTGCCCTGCTCAAGCGCGATGGGCTCGACGTCGGACGTTGTGATCGTGCCGGGAAGACGGACATAGATTGTCCGGTCGGCGGCTGAAAACTCGCGTTTCCATGCCGCAAGCTGCGCCTTGCGACCCGCAATGATCGCGCTGTCGGTTCCCGTGACCAGAATGGCATTCTGACCGAGCAAGGGCATGATGGCCTGAAGTTCCCCCTCGGCCAGCGCGCGATTGAAAACCGCCCGGCGCTGACGGATGGCAAGGTCGGCGGTAGCGGTCATGAAGTGCTATTCTCCACATTGCAATTGTGGGCGGCCTTGCTATTTTCAACCTGTGCGGGCCGGGCCCCTCTGACGGCTGTTGCGACGGTCGTGATGTCGGACCGCATCGAGTGCGCTCGATGCTGGTTGTTGTGCAACCATGAGGCCCGGCAATTCAAGCCACTCGTTTGCCAGATATAGCCGGTTGCGGCTGCATGCGTGTGCCCCTGCCAGCGCGGCCGGGCTGAAGAGGATGTTCGATGACGGGAATGACGTTTCGCAGGATTGGCGCCATCGCCTTGAGTTTTGCTGTATTTGCCATGGTCAGCGCACCGGCCGACGCGCGCCGGGGCGGCAGCTTCGGCAGCCGTGGCGCGCGCACCCACGCCGCGCCGCCACCGACGGCCACGGCGCCGCAACAGGCCGCACCCGTGCAGAAAACAATGGCCGACAGACCTGCGCCTGGTCAGGCCCAGCCTGCCGCCGCCGCCCGTCAGGCAGCGCCCACGTCCGCCATGGCCGGAAAATCCGGCGGCCTTGCCAAAGGACTGATCGGGGGCCTTGTTGCGGGCGGCCTGATCGGCATGTTGCTGGGCAACGGCTTTGGCGCGCTGAATGGCGAAGGCCTGATGATGGCGCTGTTGCAGATTCTGATGATCGGCGGCTTGGTCTGGCTTGCCTTCCGCCTGTTCCGCCGCCGTCCGGCGTTCGCTCCGGCGGGCGCAGGCGCGCCCGGTGTGTCGACCTATGACGCCCATGCTTTTGCCGCCGGACAGACGAATGCACCCCATGCTGCGTCGCCGATGGGTGCGCATCAGCTGTCATCATCGGATCTCGCGATCACCATGGCTGACAAGGAGCAGTTCGAGCAACTGCTCTACGACGTGCAGGATGCCTTTGGTCAGGAAGACTATGCCCGTCTGCGCAGTTGCACGACGCCCGAAGTCATGTCCTATCTCGCCGAAGAACTCAGTCAGAATGCCACGCGCGGCCTGCGCAATCGCGTGACGGGAACCGAGCTTGTGGCTGCCGAAGTAGCCGAGGCATGGAGCGAGGGGACGACCGATTATGCCACGATTGCCATGCGTTACCAGAGCATCGACGTGATGGTCGACCGCAACAGCGATGCGGTGGTCGAAGGCGATCCGACGCAGCCGACGCTTGCAACCGAATTGTGGACCTTTGTGCGCGATCCGCGCAACGCATGGCGCCTGTCCGCGATTCAGACAGCCTGATCAGCGCGCTCTCCGGAGCGGGATCACATGTGCGGCGCGACCTATCGTCCTGATGGGTCGCGCCAGAACGCCTTTATCAGCAAGAAGGATCGACAGGATGCGGACTCCGGAACAAGTTGCCACCATGTCATGTCCTGTTTGCCGGGTGCCGCTGGCAATGAGTGACCGTCAGGGCATCGAAATCGATTATTGCCCGCAATGCCGCGGTGTCTGGCTTGACCGTGGCGAGCTCGACAAGATCATCGATCGCAGTCTGCCGCAGGCGGGCGCCAGCCCGCAGCCCGCGCCCCAGAGCTATCAACCTGCGCCCCCGCCGCAACCAGGCTATGCGCCGGGCTATCAGCAGCCATGGGGCGCGCCGCAGCAGCATCGCCCCTACAAGAAGCGCAAAAGCTGGCTGGAAGATATCTTCGACTGATCCGGCCGGCTTACAGGCGAAAAAAGGGCAGACAGCCGCCATCTTCGGTTGTCGGCCCCTCGAAGCGGGAGACAGGGCGCATGCGCCCTGTCGATCACCGTCAGATGACGCCAAATGCCGTCATGGCTTTTGCCACACGTTCGAAACCGGCAATATTGGCGCCCAGAACATAGTCGCCCGGCGCGCCATATTCTTCGGCGGTTTCAGCGCACCTATCATGGATGTTGCGCATGATGGTAGCGAGACGTTCTTCGGTCTGTTCGAACGTCCAGCTGTCGCGGGAGGCATTCTGCTGCATTTCCAGCGCTGAGGTCGAGACGCCGCCGGCATTGGCCGCTTTGCCCGGCGCAAACAGGACGCCCGCGCTCTGGAAAATGCGCACCGCTTCCGGCGTGCACGGCATGTTGGCACCTTCGCCCACGGCAATCACGCCATTTTTGACGAGCGCGCGCGCATCCTTGCCGTTCACTTCATTTTGCGTGGCGGACGGCATGGCGACATCGCAGGGGACGTCCCAGATCGAACCGCCTTCGATGTAATGGACGCCCGTGCCCTTGAGGCGGGCATATTCGGAGATGCGTTCGCGGCGAACTTCCTTGATTTCCTTGACGAGATCGAGGTCGATGCCTTTTTCGTCGATCACATAGCCGCTTGAATCCGAGCAGGCGACGACGGTGCCGCCGAACTGGTTGATCTTTTCGATGGTGTAGATTGCGACATTGCCCGAACCGGACACGACGCACTTCTTGCCTTCGAAACGCTCGCCCTTGGTGCCGAGCATGCGCTCGACAAAATAGGTTGCGCCATAGCCGGTCGCCTCGGTGCGGGCACGCGAGCCACCATAGACAAGGCCCTTGCCGGTCAGCACGCCAGCTTCATAGCGGTTGGTCAGGCGCTTGTACTGGCCGAACATGTAACCGATCTCGCGCCCGCCAACGCCGATGTCACCAGCCGGAACGTCGGTATATTCACCAAGATGGCGATAGAGTTCGGTCATGAACGACTGGCAGAAACGCATGATTTCGCCATCGGAGCGTCCGCGCGGATTGAAATCGGAACCGCCCTTGCCGCCACCGATCGGCAGCCCCGTCAGCGCGTTCTTGAAAATCTGTTCGAAACCGAGGAATTTGATGATGCCAAGGTTCACCGAAGGGTGGAAACGCAGGCCACCCTTATATGGACCCAGCGCCGAATTGAACTGTACGCGGAAACCGCGATTGATCTGGACCTGTCCCTGATCATCGACCCATGGCACGCGGAAAATAATCTGGCGTTCGGGTTCGCACAGGCGCTCGATCAGGGCGTTGTCGGCATATTCGGGCTTTTTCGCAATGACCCTGCCAAGGCTTTCCAATACTTCGACGACGGCTTGATGGAATTCCAGCTCACCGGCATTCCTGCGCAGAACTTCTGCCAGTATCGGCTCAAGCCTCTCGTCAATTTTCATCGGACGCACCCCATTCTCACAGATTATGGCGCGCGACATGGCCTATTTTCAGAACA
The DNA here is from genome assembly GCA_964635065.1 of uncultured Sphingomonadaceae bacterium. GTDB lineage: Bacteria > Pseudomonadota > Alphaproteobacteria > Sphingomonadales > Sphingomonadaceae > CAZWMK01. The sequence goes on from CAZWMK010000045.1 coordinate 9,936, forward strand.
TCATGCAATATATTTGTGCATTTTTACCGCAAAATGGATCGGGAGCGACCGCATGGGTCGCTCCCGTCACATCAGGGACGGCTCAGCGGCGCCCTTCGAGATAGTCGTTGATCACTTCATGGAAACGCCGCACGCGGGTTTCCTGATCGGCAAGATAACAATCTTCGAATGCCATCGACCGCAGGCCGCGCTGCTGGGTCACCGCCAGGGACAGATCCTGCGTCAGGAAGTCGCCCTGTGCGATTTCCGTCTGATAATCATCGAAATCGCCGGTCTGGTGCTCGGCTTCCTTGTAGGGACGCAGGCCATAGAGCGTGCCGACTTCCGTCGCGCCTTCGATCTTCGGGACAAGATACCAATAGTCGAAGGTCGACCAGTTGGGATCTTCGGGATCCGGTTCGGTGCGGAAGACGTGCAGACCTTCGGGCGCGCCGGTCAGCGTCAGGTTCGGGAAGCAGGTATGATGGAACTGGTCCGTCAGTTCGTCATCGGTGAACTTCTCGAAATGCTTATAACCGCGCGACGGGCCGAGACGGCGACGCGCCTCCTGCAACGCCTTGCGACCATCCTGCGCCCGCCCTTCGAAATCGGCCGGGTTCAGATCCCATTCCTTCAGCACTTCGGCCCACAGCGGCTTGACCTGCTGCGCATCATCCCAACGGCTTGACGGCTGAAGCTTTTCGATCATGCGGTTGTGGCCGCTTGGATACATTTCGAAAACGGTCGTCGAATAATGGTCGTCGATCATCGGCTCGAACTGCGGATGCACCGACGGGATGTGATAGGCTTCGTTGAAATTGTCCGAAGCAAATTTCCAGTTGGTGTTGACACGCACGGTACGCCACACGACACGGACATAGTTTTCCAGATCGCGGTTGGCGAGCAACTGCGGCACCGGATCGAGATATTCCATCAACGGCACTGCGTTCTTGTCGAACGACCAGAAGATGAAGCCGCCCCAGGTTTCACAGGGCAGTTCCTTCAGGCGCAGCTTGCCGCACGGGTTGCCCTTCGAAAAGTCTTCCGGATCCTGCACCCAGTCGAGCGAACCGTCGATGTTCCACTTCCAGCCATGATAGGCACAGGTGAAATGGCCGTTGACGCCGCCTTCCTCGCCGACGACCAGCTGGTTGCCGCGGTGCATGCAGACGTTGAAGAAAGCCCGGATCGACCCGTCCTTCTGCTTGACCATGATCACTGATTCGTGGCGGAAATTATGAACGATGTAATCGCCCGGCTCTTCCAGCTGCGCCACCCGGCCACCAAGGTGCCAGACGCGCTTCCACATATGTTCCCATTCGCGGTCGGCAAACTCCTTGGAGGCGTAACGCTCGCCGTTGATCACATCGCCGCGTGCCGCAGGCTTTTGCGCCTTGGGCGAGGTGGGATAGCTTTTGATGTCGGGACGGTCTTCAAGATTGGTCGCCATTTTACTTACTCCTGTGCGTGAACCGGACGTGCCGGCTCATGAAAGTTTGATCACTCAGCGTTCGCCATGGATTTCCGCAAGCGAACCCGGCAAGGGCACCATCGAGAACATCGAATAGCGCGTGCACTTCCAGCCTGACGACGTCCTGATCGCTTCGAACGTGTACTGGACATTGACCGTCACCTGATTGCCGTCCTTCGAATGGCCGATGCCGATGACATAGGCTGTCATCGCGCCGCTGTTGCCATCGTAACGGATGGGACGAAAATTGGTAATATAATGGGCATGATGGGTCATGTCCTTGAACACACCCTCATAAAAACGGCGCATGTCGCCATGTCCGTTCATCAGCGGCAATCCGATCGCCGAGAAATCAAGAACAGCATCTTCGGTAAACAGAGAAAGAAGATCGTCAACATTTTCAAGCTTGTCGACCGCATAACAATATGCCGTCATCAGATCCTGAAGCGCGATTCTGTCTTCAAGGGGGATATTGATCAGAGCCATGTTTCTCTTTCTCGGATTTGGAAAATAATTCTACACGTGGCCTTTGAAGGCAGGCGTTCAGCATAAGCGCGCATCCGATGCAACGCCAACGCCCTTTCACTGCGTTTTCACAGGCTGGCTAGTTGTTAGCATAGCATAAAGACCAATAAAGCAGAAGCACGTGAGACACGCGCCAGCCATGCCCACGGAACGCGGGAGGGGGTAGCGTTTTCAGGTTGGCCGCAGCACTGGCTGGCTGTATGTGGCGCTATGCCAAGGTCTGGATGATTGCCCGTGTCGCTGCTCCGCAACCTCTCCTTCTTGCTGCTTGGCCTGCTCATGGGAATGGTGCCCGCCCAGGCGCAGCCGCGCGGGCCATTGGTACTTGCCGCCGCGAGCCTGCAGGAAGCGCTGACCGAGGCCGCCGATGCCTGGGCAGCGAAACGGCATTCCCGTCCGGTCATGTCCTTTGCCGGTTCAGCAGCGCTGGCCCGGCAAATCGAAGCGGGGGCTCCCGCCGACCTCTTCATCTCGGCTGACGAAACATGGATGGATTATGTGGCCGGCAAGGGCTTGCTCCGGGCAGGCAGCCGAACGCCTTTCCTGTCGAACCGGCTTGTGCTGATCGCACCCGCGAACAGCACCGCGCGCCTGACCGTCGTCCAGAATTTTCCGCTTGCGCGCGCGCTTGGGGATGGCAGGCTGGCGATGGCCGATCCGGATAGCGTGCCAGCAGGCAAATATGGCAAGGCCGCGCTGATGCGCCTTGGGGTCTGGCCAGCTGTCGCGCCCAAACTGGCGCGCGCGGAAAATGTGCGCGCCGCGCTTGCCCTCGTCGAGCGCGGCGAAGCACCGTTCGGGCTGGTCTATACCACCGATGCGCGCGCTTCGGCACGGGTGGCGGTGTTGGGGATGTTTCCGGCCAACAGCCACCCGCCCATCACCTATCCCATCGCTGTGCTGCGGACATCGACCCATCCCGATGCCGAGGCCTTCCGCCGCTTCCTGATTTCGCGCGCGGGCAAGGCGATCTTCGTCCGGCACGGCTTCGCGGTTCGCTGAGGCGGTCTTTCCATGGCGCTCTCTCCTGAAGAATGGAACGTCATCGCCCTGTCGCTCAAGGTCAGCGGCGTGGCGGTCGTCGCCTGCCTGCCGGTGGCTTTCGCCTTCGCCTGGCTGCTTGCGCGCGGACGGTTTCCGGGGCGCGTGCTACTCGATGCGCTGGTGCATCTGCCGCTCGTACTGCCCCCGGTGGTGACCGGCTGGCTGCTGCTGCTGGCGTTCGGCAACAACGGCCCGGCTGGACGCTGGTTCGCCGATGTGCTGGGCGTGACATTCATGTTCCGCTGGACCGGAGCCGCTCTTGCCGCAGCCATCATGGCGCTGCCGTTGATGGTGCGCGCCATGCGGCTGTCGATCGAGGCGGTGGACAGGCGGCTGGAACAGGCCGCCGAAACGCTCGGCGCCTCGCGCGCGCGCATCTTCGCCACGATCACCCTGCCGTTGGCGCTGCCGGGCCTGCTGGCAGGTACCGTGCTCGGCTTTGCCCGTTCATTGGGCGAGTTCGGCGCGACGATCACCTTCGTGTCCAACATTCCCGGCGAAACGAAGACGCTTCCGATCGCGATCTACAGTGCGTTGCAGGTGCCGGGCAGCGAGGCTGCGGTGACACGGCTGTCGCTGATGGCGGTTGCCCTGTCGCTTTTCGCGCTGCTCGTCTCCGAAGGGCTCATGCGCCGCAGCGGACACGGTAAGGGCGGCCATGGCCTTTGACATTTGCGTTGAACGACGCCTTGGCGAACGGACGATCAGCGCATCTTTTTGCAGCGATGCCGGGCTGACCGCACTGTTCGGACCATCGGGCGCAGGCAAGACCTCTGTCCTCAACATGGTCGCGGGCTTGCTGCGCCCCGACACGGGCCGGATCGTGGTTGGCGGCGAAACGCTGTTCGACAATGCCGAAGGCATCGATATACCCGCACGCCGCCGCCGCGCCGGTTATGTCTTTCAGGATGGCCGTCTGTTCCCACACATGCGCGTGCGCGACAACCTGCTCTATGGCTGGAGGCTGGCCGCGCCGACCGCGCGCTGGCTGGACATCGCCGAGGCAACCCGTTTCCTCGGCATCGGCCATCTCCTCGACCGCTGGCCCCGCACACTGTCGGGCGGCGAGGCGCAGCGCGTGGCGATTGGGCGCGCCTTGCTGTCGGCCCCACGCTTCCTGCTGATGGACGAACCGCTCGCCTCGCTCGATCGCGCGCGACGAGCCGAAATCATGGACGTGATCGAACGCCTGCGTGACGAACTGAAACTCCCCATCCTCTACGTCAGCCACGACCGCGAAGAGGTGGAGCGCCTGGCGACAACAGTGGTGCCGATCGGCTGACGCCACACCCAGCACACGCCGACGCGATGCCGATGGCGGACGACACAGGCAGAGGCGATCCGCACAGCCCGCATCACGACAATATGGCCATGGTGAGCCGGCAATTTTCAGTTTATGCCAGTGCCATGGTCGAGTTGCCATCCTTTCATGCGCTTGCGGCAATCCTGCTGGCGGCTGCCATGTTCTACGGCTTTGCCAGCGGGCGGGCGCGGGTCGAATCATTTCGCTGCTGACCATCGGTGTCATTGCGCTGGGCCTGTATTTTCTTGCCCCTGCCGGGAAAAGTGCCGCATGATGGCCCGGCACTGGCGTTTGAGGGCTTTGGTCATCATGCGCTCATCACCATTTGCGCCCTGATGATATTGGGACGCGGGCTGGTCGTCACGGGCGCGCTCGATCTGGCTGCGCGAGCCTTGCGCAGCGTGAGGCAGTTCAACCAGCACATTGGCCTGCTCGTTGCGCTGATGGTGAGCATGGTCATCAATGACACGCCGGCCCTCGTCCTGATGCTGCCCATCCTCGTGCAACTGGCCCACGCGGGCGGCATGCCCTCCTCGAAAACCCTGATTCCGGTCAATGCCGCGATACTGATGGGCGGCATGGCGACGACCATCGACACATCGACCAATCTTCTCGTCGTTTCAATCGCCACCGATCTCGGCCTGCCGCCGATCGGCGTCTTTCACTTCACGCCGCTGGTATTCGTCGCCGCGTTGATTGCCTTGCCCTATATCTGGCTGATCATGCCGCGTCTGTTACCGGACAACAGCCATGCGACAGCGCCGGATGAACGGCGTTACTGCACGACATTGCGTCTGAGCGAAGAGATGACCGCACAGGGCAGGACTGTCGATCAGATCCGTTCCATCCTGCCAGCCTCGATCACTATCGATCCATATCTGGCTGCCGCCTCTGTTCCGCATGGGCGGCTGAATATCGCTGGCACCCATGGGGCACTTGAAGAAGCCGCGCGCCTGCGACAGGAAGCCAATGCCGCAGGCGAAGATCTTGCCCTCGTCGAAATGACGGTCACACCCTATTCCCGCCTGATCGGCCTGACGCTGCAAACAGCCGGACTGGAAGATGCCGCCGTGCTCGGCGTGTATCAGACGCGCGGCTTTCACGATGAAAGCCGCATCGAAAGCGCCGAGGCGCCGCTGCGCGAGGGCGACGTCCTGCTTGTCATGGCCACAACTGCCCAAGCCGACGCCTTCGCCGCGCAGCATGGCGCGCGGGGCGAGGTGTGGATTGACGTTGTGCGCTCGCCGCACGCGACCGAACTCGTCTCGGTCGAGGCCTGGTCCCAGGTCCGCTCCGCGCACGCGGGATGAAGCGCTCGCTGGTGGCGTGAGGAGCGGCCCCGGTCCTACCGCAAGCGCCGGGACGTGTTCAACGAGCCGGTGGAGACGGTGGCGCGGTCCTGCCTGCGTTGCCGCAAGCCCTTCGAGAGCGAGGGCCCCACCATTGGCTCAACGGTCCTGAATGACATAGTTCAGTGCTTGGTCTGGGTCAGCCGATCTACGTAGGCAATGCCGATCGCCGAAAGAATGAAGGCAGCATGGATAATCGTCTGCCACATGACAGCTTCGACAGTGATATTTGCGCCTTCCATGCCGATACGACTGGCTTCAATGAACGTTCTCAGCAGATGGATCGACGAAATCCCGATGATCGCCATCGCAAGCTTCACCTTGAGCACACCTGCATTGACATGGCTTAACCACTCAGGCTGGTCGGGATGTCCTTGAAGCCCAAGCTTGGACACAAAGGTTTCATATCCGCCGACAATCACCATGACGAGCAAGTTCGAGATCATCACGACATCGATCAGACCCAGAACAACCAGCATGATTTGCTGCTCACTGAACTCAGCGGCATGGAGTATCAGGTGATATAATTCTTTAATAAAAAGAAATACATAGACGCACTGCGCCGCAATCAATCCGAGGTACAATGGCAATTGCAGCCAGCGGGAACTGAAGATCAGAAGAGGCAGCGGACGAAGGGATGT
>CAZWMK010000045.1:16257-16474 GCA_964635065.1 uncultured Sphingomonadaceae bacterium
GCAAATCACCAATGATCTGCCAAACCCTGAAGCTTCACATAGTGTTATGGCAATCCGCAGTGTGACACGCAGATTCATTGAGACCCGTTTTTTCCTGAAAATCCGAGGACGCTCCGAAAATCCTAACACGATCCGAAGATGGCCAAATCGGCACTCCCCGATGGGGAAGTGTTTTTGTAAATCGTTGATTTTCCGAGGAAAACTGGAGCGGGCGAAG
>CAZWMK010000046.1:0-15926 GCA_964635065.1 uncultured Sphingomonadaceae bacterium
TGTGCGGACCGCCCAACGTTACCGCCCCGCACCGCCTGCCGCGAAAGCCGGCGGCGTGGCCGTCTGGTCGGGAGACACGGTCGTCCGCCGCGCCGACGGTCTGCTCTACTTCATCGGACGCGACGACGAGATGATCAAGACATCCGGAAACCGCGTCAGTCCAACCGAAGTCGAGGAAGCCGTTTATGCCTGCGGCCATGTGGCCGAAGCTGCTGTCCTTGGCATGGCCGATGATCGTCTGGGACAAGCGATCCGTCTGATTGCCGCTCCCCGCGCCGGCGAGAGCGGCGCTGCGGTTGAACCGCTTTTGAAGGCGGCATTGGCAAAAAGCCTGCCGACTTATATGCAGCCCCGTTCAATTGTCTGGCTTGATCATCTGCCACGCAATGCCAATGGAAAAATCGACCGGACCCGCCTGCGCGAGGAATATGGACAGTGAACCAGGGTGCCATTCCGTCCGGATATACAAGCTTGAACGGGGAGCTGGCCATTGCCGGACACACAGCTTCGCACTGGGTGGCCATCGCCGAAGATACACCGCTTTTCCTATACGACCGCAGGCTGATCGACCAGCGCATTGCCGAACTGCGCGCGGCCCTGCCGTCAGAGGTCGAACTGCATTATGCCATCAAAGCCAATCCGCTGCCTGAGCTGGTCAATCACATCGCGGCCCAGGTGGATGGGCTGGATGTTGCCTCTGCCGGTGAACTCGAGCTAGCGCTGGCAAGCGGCATGACGCCCGACTGCATCAGCTTTGCCGGCCCGGCCAAGCGTGACCGCGAATTGCGGGCTGCCGTTCAGGCGGGTGTGACGGTCAACATTGAATCCGAAGGTGAATTTACGCGTCTGGCGGCCATCGGCAAGGAGCTCGACATTCCTCCTGTCGCGGCAGTGCGTGTCAATCCGCCGTTTGACGTCAAGGCATCAGGGATGAAGATGGGCGGCGGTGCCAAGCCCTTTGGCATTGATGCTGCGCGCGTACCGGCACTTCTGGCATGTTTTGACGATGCGGGGGTGCGTTTCGACGGCTTTCATATTTTTGCGGGCTCGCAGAATCTCTCGGCCGATGCACTGATCGAGGTACAGGCGCGGGCGCTGGAACTGGCTTCCGATCTTGCGCTTTTGGCCCCATGTCCGCCACGGATCGTCAATATTGGCGGCGGTTTTGGCATCCCTTATTTCATGAACGACAAGCCACTCGATCTCCATGCCGTCGGCGCGGCCTTGGGCATGGCTCTGGCCGAAAGGTCAGCGGTCCTGCGCGCGGCCCGGATCGTTATTGAACTGGGGCGCTATATCGTCGGCGAGGCGGGGGTCTATTTGACGCGGGTTGTCGATCGCAAGCAGAGCCACGGCGAAACCTTTATCCTGGTCGATGGCGGTCTGCATCATCAACTGGCGGCGAGCGGCAATTTCGGTACCGTGATCCGTCGCAATTATCCTATCGCCAATGCCAGTCGTTTCGATAAAGCGCCTGAAGAGGTCGTGACCGTATCGGGGTGCCTGTGCACGCCGATCGACCGGTTGGGGGACAAGGTATCCCTGCCGAGAACCGAGGTCGGCGATCTGATTGCCGTGTTCATGGCGGGGGCTTATGGCCGCTCCGCCAGTCCGACAAGTTTTCTGGGCCATCCCCCGCCCTGTGAAATGCTTGTTTGACACTGATGCGAGGCAATGCGGAGAGTGAGAATGGACGCATCTTATAACAAGATGATAACAATGTTTTCACTCTCTACTGTCATGAAGGCAGCGTACGTCTGCTAAAATAGAGATGTAATTTCTATTCTATGGCTGGCACGAAAAGGGCATGGTAGGTTTATCCTGCTGAATTGAATGGCGGTTGTCGGTTCGTGTGACCCGTGGGTGACACTGGCCTAGTCAAGGGGAATGAACCATATGAACAATGTTTCCAAGAAACTCCTCCTCGCGGCGGGTGCGTTTGCGCTGCTCTCTGGTTGCGGCAGCACGGTCAATAACAGCCTGCCACCGGCTGCATTCGTCTCCCCGGAAGATGGCCCCGGCGCAGATTATGTCGTTGGCCCGCTTGATTCGCTGAACATTTTCGTCTGGCGCAATCCGGAACTGACGACGACGGTGACCGTGCGTCCGGATGGCCGCATCACGGTGCCGCTGATCTCGGATCTTCCGGCCGCGGGACAGACGCCGACGCAACTCAGCAAGTCGATCGAGGAAAAGCTGAGCGGTTACATCCAGAATCCGATCGTGTCGGTCATCGTCACCAACTTTAACGGACCGCTGTCGCAGCAGATCCGGGTTGTCGGGCAGGCCGCCAAGCCTTCGGCCATTCCCTATCGCGCCAACATGACCCTGCTTGACGTCATGATTGCGGTTGGCGGCCTCACCGAATATGCCGCAGGCGACCGCGCGCGCCTCGTCCGTTTCGACAAGGCGAACAATAGCCAGAAGGAATATGGGCTGAAGATCGAAAGTCTGCTGGAAGATGGCAAGACATCCGCCAACGTCCGCATCGAACCGGGCGATGTGATCATCATCCCCGAGAGCTTCTTCTAATTCTTGTATGAGGGGCGGGCCTGTGCACCGCCCCGTTTTCCGACCTGCGATTTTGATGGGCGACTGCTGGCGCTCCGGAGAGTGACGCGATGAATTCGCTGTACGACCAGATGATGACCTCTTTTTACGCCATGTGGCGTAAGCGCTGGTATGGCTTGGCTGCCATGTGGACCGTGTGTCTTGTGGGCTGGGTCATCGTGGCACTGATACCCAACCAGTATCAGTCGAGCGCCCGTCTTTATGTGGACTGGGCCTCGCTGCTGCCAAGGGAACTGGGCTACGGCAACGAGAATGTCCTGCGTCAGGTCGACGTCGTTCGTCGCACGCTCACAAGCCGGATCAACCTCGAAAAGGTCGTCCGTCGCACCGAACTTGATGTAGCCATCAAGGACGACAAGCAGCTTGACGCCCTGATCGGGGCGATGAGCAAGAACATCGATGTGAAGAGCCAGGAAAACGACCTCTTCACGATCACCTACACCTCCAACGACCCGCGCATGACCGACAGCCAGAATGCCGTTCTCGCGCGCCGTATCGTCGACAATCTCATCCAGATCTTCATGGAAGAGAACGTCAGTTCGGATCGCGACGACATCAACGAAGCCGTCCGCTTCTTCGAGGATCAGCTCGCACAGCGCGAGCGTGAGCTTGAAGCCGCTGAGCAGCGCAAGATGGAATTCGAGACGCGCTATCTCGGCCGTCTGCCGGGTGATGGCTCGATCAGCGACCGCGTCAACAAGGCGCGGACCGAACTCGACAGGGTTTCGATGGAGCTGGCGCAGGCGCAAAGCTCGCTGCGCGCGCTGCAGGGCCAGATTTCCAGCACGCCCGAGACCATTGATGCCGCAGCCGTGATCACTGATGGTGGCAGCAATGCCGTGCGCTATGTTTCCGGCTCTGCCGCTGGTCGCATTGCACAGCTGGAAGGCCAGATCAGCGATGCTTATGCCCGCGGCTGGACCGATCAGCACCCCGACATCGTTTCGGCCCGGCAGCAGATCGAGCGTTTGCGCGCGCAGGCTGCCAAGGAAGCGTCCAATCCTACCTATCGGCCGCAACGCGTTGCTCAGTCGAACCCGGTTTATGTCAACCTGCGCAGCATGATGTTCGAACGCCAGTCGATGGTGGCATCGCTTTCGGCACGTGCGGCCCAGTTGCGTGCTGACATTGCGGATCTCACCAAAAAGCAGGTGGAAGAACCTGGTATCGCGGCCGAACAGGCGAAACTGAACCGCGACTATGACGTGCTGAAGCGCCAATATGAGGAATTGCTGAAATCACGTGAAGAAGTGCGCCTGCGCAGCGACGTCGAAACCAAGACGCAGCAGGTGAAGTTCCGCGTCGTCGATCCGCCCTCGCAGCCGCGCGTGCCGGTGGCGCCCAACCGTCCGCTCATGCTGTCAGTTGTGCTGCTTCTGGGTCTTGCAGCGGCACTGCTCGTCACCTTCGTCGCCAGCCGCTTGCATACCACCTATATCTCGGTCTCGCGCTTGCAGGCTGCTTTTGATGTGCCGGTGCTGGGCAGCGTCTCGGATATCGTCACCGAACAGCAGCGTGCGCAAAGCCGCATGTGGCTGATCGGCTTTGCGATGCTGACCGGCGGCCTCGCGGCCATCTATGCCGCGTTGCTTGTGATTGAACTTATCCAGCGCAACAGCCTGTCTTAAGCCGGAAAAGGATTGATTGATGACTGAACCCACCCAATCAAAGCCCTCCGCAGGCTCTTTGCTGGAGCGCGCTGCCCAGAAGATGAGTGCGGCAGCGCAGCAGGCGCAGACGACGCAGCCGGCACAGGATAGTGGCTCGCGCCCTGCGCCGCCGCCCGTCACCGCAGCCGCCGTTGCCGTTGCAAGCGGCAGCGAGCGCCCCTCGTTGCCGGATGCTGCCGGGCGTCAAAGTCGCCGCGGTGAAATCGACCTCGTATCGCTGCGCGAGCAGGGTTATGTCGTTCCGGACTCGCCTGCGACGGCGACGGCCGAAGAGTTTCGCATCATCAAACGGCAATTGCTGTTGAATGCGATGGCGCGCGGCAATGACACGATCCGCAATGGCAACCTCATTCTTGTCTGTTCAAGCCAGCCGAACGAAGGCAAGACATTCTGCGCGATCAACCTGGCGCTTTCGATTGCAACGGAACGCGACCTTACCGTGCTTCTCGTCGACGCCGATTTTGCCAAGCCGGAGATTCTCTCCACCCTTGGCCTTGAGGGCGGCAAGGGGCTGGTGGATGTCATTGCCGATCCGACGCTTGATCTTTCCGATTGCCTGATCCGCACGAACATCGAAAATCTCTCTGTGTTGCCGGCCGGGCGTCAGCATAATCTGACGACGGAACTGCTCGCCTCCGACCGCATGGGCGACATGGTTGAAGAAATCGCCAAACGATATCCCGACCGTATCGTCATTTTCGACAGCCCGCCGGTGCTGGCGTCGTCGGCGGCCTCGGTGCTTGCACTTCATGTCGGACAGGTGTTGTTCGTGGTGGAAGCCGAGACGACGCGTGAGACCGAACTGCAGGACGGTCTCGAAATGCTGTCGAGTTGCGAACATATCTACATGCTGCTCAACAAAGCCCGTTATGCGGGTGCCGGTCGCCGCTTTGGCAGCTATTACGGTTACGGTTCCTGAGAAAGAGGCGGTATGAATCCGAAGATCCTTTCGTCGGTTCTGGCAAGCACGGCGCTGGTCGTCGCCCTGCCGGTGCATGCGCGCACCGAATTCACGCCTGAAGTGTCGGTCCGGCAGGTGTTCGACTTCGCCGGTCGCGGCGATGCCGGTGGCACGGACATCTGGACAGAAATTGTTGGCGGATTTACTGGCGCGGTCGATAGCCGCAAGGTGCAGGCGTCAATCAATTACAATCTCAGTCGCCGCCTGCAGCAACAAGGTGAAGTCTTTCAGAAGACACGACATAACCTGAACGCGCGGCTTGAAAGTGAAGTTGTCAACGACCTGCTGTTTTTGAATGCTGGCGGTTATGCGGCAACGTTGACGCGCGATACGCGTGGCACCTTCACGACCAATCCTGATTCCAATAATGGCAATGTCCAGCAGACCTACAGCTTCTTTGTCGAGCCACAGGTCCGCCATCGTTTCGGTGAACTCGACGTCAGCGCAAACTACCGCTATGCGATGACCGTGCCGGACGGTGATCGCAAGAGCCTGTCAGTCGGCGAAATCGGTTTTGATCCCGGTGATCTTTTCATTCAGGGCATGAGCGAATCGACAACCCATAACGGTACCCTCGCGGTCAGCAACGCGCCGCGTGCCGGACGCTTCAAATGGACACTATCGGGCACGGGCGAGCGCGAGGATGTCCAGCGCCTCGACCAGATGTACCGGACCTACACCGGCCTGTTCGACGTTGAATATGCCTTGAATCGCAAGATCAGCCTGCTTGGCAGCGTTGGCTATGAGGATATCCTCAACACGCAGGATAATTTTCTGGCTGATCCGGTCACGGGTGATCCGATCCTTGCGGCAGATGGCAGTCTGCAATTCGATCCCCTGCGTCCGCGCGTTACCGCCTATGCGCAAGACGGGGTGATCTGGGATGTCGGCGTTCGGCTTTCGCCCAGTTCGCGCCTTGAACTGACAGCGCGTGGCGGGCGTCGTTATGGCGGTACGACGGCAAGTTTCGACATGAACTGGCAGATTCGTCCCGGCCTGACGTTCAGGGCGAATTTCCAGGAATCAATCGACAGCACCGGTCGCATGCTGACCCGTTACATCAACGGTACGCCGATTTTCTCCTCGGTCGTCAACAATCAGTACACCATTGGTCCGGCAGGGTGCCTATACGGTGCTGTGCCCGGCACCTCATCCTGTTTCGGCGGGCTGACCCAGTCGGTCACGTCGGCGACGTTCCGCGACAACAGCGCCAATGCCACGCTGGAACTGTCGCGCAATCGCTGGCGCGCGATGGTCAGCGGTTTTTACAATGTGCGCCGCTATGTTGATGGCCGCCAGTTGCAGGCTAACGGCCAGCCTTCGGTGGCGGCCAATGTCCGTGGTGCCGATGACAAGACCCTCGGCCTTATTCTGGGCTTCGACTATCGGTTGAGCGCGCGCGCGACTGTCGATGCCACCTTGCAGTTCTATGACCAGAAATTTGCCCTCCGCAATACAGGGCAGGACAGTCAATATTACGCAACGTCATTGGGTTACAGCGTCAAGTTCGGGCGCTCTCTGAACGGTTTCGTGCGAGGTTTTCTGAGTAAGCGCGACTTTTCCTCCGCCGGCCAAGCGGGCACGGAAAAGACGATGACGCTCGGCGTGCGCTATAGTTTCTAGTGTGAACGGTCCTGTTCGAAACAGGGCTGGTGAGGGATTTATGTACACGGATTTTTACGGACTGAGTGGCCGGCCTTTCCAGCTCACGCCTGATCCGCGTTTCTATTTCGATACGGCCACGCACCGCAAGGCGATGGCCTATCTCACCTATGGCATGGCGCAGGGCGAGGGCTTCATCATCATCACCGGCGATGTCGGTGCGGGCAAGACCACGCTGGTCGGTCACATGATGGAGTCGATCGACAAGAAAAAACTGGTCGCGGCCAAAGTCGTCACGACCCAGCTTGATGCCGACAATATGCTGAAAATGGTCGCCAGCGCCTTTGGCATGGCGGTCGATGGCATGGAAAAGGCGCAGATTCTGACCCGGATCGAACATTTCCTGCGCCAGCATCACAAGGATGGCCGCCGCGTCCTTCTCATCGTCGACGAAGCGCAGAATCTGCCGATTTCCGCGCTTGAAGAGCTGCGCATGCTGTCGAATTTCCAGCAGGGCGAGCGGGCGCTGATGCAAACTTTCCTGCTTGGCCAGCCCGAATTTCGTGACAAGCTGGCGATGTCGGATGAACTCGAACAGTTGCGTCAGCGCGTGATTGCGACACATCATCTTGAACCGATGTCAGCAGAGGAATTGCCAGGCTATGTCGAACATCGCATGGCTTTGTGCGGGTGGAAAGGCGATCCGTCCTTCACCCAGGATGCCTATGAGGCGATGTTCGATTATTCCGGCGGGGTGCCGCGACGACTGAACAATCTCGCTTCCCGCGTGCTTTTGTTCGGGGCGCTGGAAGAATGCCACGAGATCGACGCGCGCGTGGTGAATGAGGTCATCGACGATCTGCGCAAGGACAATACGCCAACGACAGGCCCGAAACCGGTTGTCCGCATGGAACAGCCGCTGTCATCGATCGGACCCATGGCAGCCGAATATCCGCCACTGCGTTCGCCGGTCTGGAACAGCGGCGGATTGCCCGATCCCGAACTGATGCGCCGGATCGAGGTGCTGGAACATTATGTTCGCCAGCATGACCAGACATTGAAACAGATCCTCGATCTGTTGTCGCAATGGGCCGAGGCGTCGGGACAGGATGCGGATGACAATGGAGCCGGTGTGGAGGCAGGATAATGTCTGCCGAGAAATCGCCTATTATCAATGCTATGTCGGTCGACATTGAGGAATATTTTCAGGTCGGCGCCTTCGATCGCACCATTGCGCGCACGGAATGGGAAAAGTGGCCAAGCCGGGTCGTCCATAACACCGGCGCTGTCCTCGACCTTTTTGCCGAAGCCGGCGTGAAGGCGACCTTTTTTACGCTGGGCTGGGTTGCAGAACGCCACCCGGCGCTGATCCGGCGCATTGTCGACGAGGGCCATGAACTCGCCAGTCATGGCTATGCCCATGACCGTGTCCACGGTTTTACGCCGGACAGTTTTCGCGCCGATCTGCGGCGTGCGCGGGCGCTGCTCGAAGATGCCGGCGGCGTTGCCATCAAGGGCTATCGCGCGCCGAGTTTTTCGATCAGTGCCGCGAACCGCTGGGCACTCGATGTGCTGGCAGAGGAGGGATATCTCTATTCCTCGTCCGTCGCTCCCATTGCCCATGATCATTATGGCTGGCCCGATGCGCCGCGCTTTCGTCATCATCCGGTGCAGGGCAGTGCGATGGTGGAATTGCCGGTGACGACGGTTCACATGCTGGGCCGCAATTTCGCAGCCGGCGGTGGCGGTTTTTTCCGGCTGTTGCCGCTCGCGCTCGCGCGTTGGGCCGTGCGTCACATCAATGAGGTGGAAGGTCGGGCGGCGATTTTCTATTTTCACCCTTGGGAGATCGACCCCGGGCAGCCGGTCGTGCCCAATGCACCGCTGAAATCCCGCCTGCGTCACTACACCAATCTCGACCGCATGGCCCATAAGCTGCGTCACATGCTTGCCGATTTTCGCTGGGATCGCATGGACCGGGTTTTCCTCAGGGACGAGGCGGCAGCATGAATATGACAAGTCCGGTTTCAGCCGTCATCGAAATAGGGGGCGTCAACATCGATGATGTCCGCGCGGCCGCAGTGTTTGACGCCTATGTCGATGCCCATCCCGATGGCACAGCCTTTCATCTGACGCGGTGGGGGCGGGCAATTGCGCGGGCCATGCGGCATCGTCCCCATTATCTGGCGGCACGACGGGGGGATCGTCTGGTGGGGGTGCTGCCACTGATTTTCGTGCGTTCCCCCTTGTTTGGCAATGCCCTGATTTCCAATGCTTTTGCTGTACAGGGTGGACCGCTTGCCGACGATGCGGATGTGCGTGCCGCTCTGGATGACGCGGGCTGGGCGCTTGCGCAAAGGCTCGGGGTGACGGCGCTCGAATACCGCTGTCCGATGGCTGATACTGCCGGACCGGGCTGGGTTGCCAAGGAAAATGTCTATGCCGGTTTCAAACGTCCTTTGGGCGCATCCAGCGATGATAATTTGAAGGCTATCCCGCGCAAGCAGCGCGCCGAGGTACGGCGTTCGCTTGAATTCGACCTCGATGTCCGCATTGCCCGCGACGATAGCGCGCGCGCGGCGCATTTTTCGGTTTATGCGACCAGCGTCCGCAATCTTGGCACCCCTGTCTTTTCGCCACGCCTGTTTGCCGAACTGCTGGATGCCTATGGCGAGAATGCCGATATCCTGACCGTTTCACATGCCGGTCGACCGATCGCATCCGTGCTGTCGCTTTACTATAAAGGCGTAGTGTTGCCTTATTATGGCGGCGGGACAGAGGATGCGCGCCGCTGGCGGGGCAATGATCACATGTATTGGATGCTCATGGAGCATGCGCGCGCACGTGGATGCGTCAGCTTTGATTTCGGACGTTCCAAATTTGGGACGGGGGCGTTTGCATTCAAGAAGAACTGGGGGTTTACGCCAGAGCCGCTGACCTATGGTTATCGGCTGGGCGAAGGGCGGGCGATGCCCGACATCAATCCCAATAATCCAAAATATCGCCTGATGACCCAGATGTGGCAGCGTATGCCGCTGTGGCTTGCCAACCGGGCTGGGCCACTGATCGCGCGCGGGCTGGGATAAGTATATGCCAGACATATTATTTCTCGCCCATCGCATTCCCTATCCGCCCGACAAGGGCGACAAGATCCGTTCGTGGCACATCCTGCGTTATCTCTGCACTCGCGCGCGGGTGCATCTGGCCGCCTTTGTCGATGATCCAGCCGATTTCGCCCATCGTGCTTTCCTTGAGCAGCATTGTGCGAGCGTGAAGCTGATCCCGCTCGACCGCAGCCAGCGCTGGAAGCGGGCCTTGAAGGGATGGTCGTCGGGCGAGCCGCTATCGATTGCCATCTACCGCGACCGGGCGATGAACGATTGGGTGCGCGATGTCCTCCGTCGCGAGGATATTGGCACGATATTCGTCTATTCGAGCCAGGTGGCGCCTTATGCCTTGCCACACATCAGCGGCAATCGGCGGGTCATCATGGATTTCGTCGACATGGATTCCGACAAATGGCAGCAATATGCGGCTGTCAGCACCGGTCTGAAAAAGAGAATCTACGATCGCGAGGCGCGCAAGCTGTTGCAGTTCGAAAAACAGGTGGCGCGCGCTGTCGATGCCAGCCTGTTTGTCTCTGATGACGAGGCAGCGCTGTTTCGCAAGCTGGCCGGCTCCTATGGCCATGCAATCAAAGCCATGCACAACGGCGTCGATCTCGACTATTTCGATCCCGCCGCCGTGGCGCCGCTGGGTGACGCGCGCCAGCCTTGTATCACCTTTACCGGTGCGATGGACTATCGCCCGAATGCCGATGCGGTCATCTGGTTTGTCGAACATGTCTGGCCACTGGTGCGCGCGCGTGCGCCGTCGGCGACTTTCTACATTGTTGGCAGCAAGCCGGGGCCGGCAGTTCAGAAACTGGCTGAGGTGCCGGGGGTGATCGTGACCGGCCGCGTGCCTGACGTGCGCCCCTATCTCGCCGCCGCCGCCGCGGTTGTGGCGCCCCTGCGGCTGGCGCGCGGCATTCAGAACAAGGTGCTGGAGGCCATGGCCATGGCACGTCCGGTTGTCGCAACACCTGCTGCTTTTGAAGGCATTGACGCCACACCCGGCGTGCACCTGTTCGTCGAAGAGGCGCCGGTGGCCCAGGCAGACCTGATCGCCAGCCTGTTCCTCGATAGTGACTTTGGCCATGGCATGGGGCGGCGTGCACGGGCGCGGATGGCGGAACGCTATGGCTGGGAAGCCTGTCTCGCCGTTCTCGATCCCTGGTTGCCGCAGACAGGTGCGGCAACTGATCTCGCTGCACCTGTGGAGAGCCTGTGATGTCCGCCGAAACGACAACTGCCCTGCCAGTACCCTCCACTGCCGGCTGGCGTCGTTTTGCGCTCGGCTGGCTGGCGGTGGCGGCGGCGATCCTGTTGCTTTACCGTGCCGATGCGCGCCATATTTTCACACTGTGGTGGAACACCGATACCTATGGCCATGGTCTTTTGATCCCGCCCATTCTGGGATGGCTGGTCTGGATGCGCCGGAAGGAACTGGCGGCACTGACACCCGCGCCGTGGCTGCCTGCGGCGGGACTGCTGTTTATGCTCGGCCTTCTGTGGCTGATGGGCCAACTGGCGGGGGCCGCGATCGTTCGGCATACGGCGCTTGTGCTCAGTCTGATCGTCAGCGTCCCGCTGGTGCTGGGGCTGACCGTGGCGCGCGGCCTGTTGTTTCCGCTATTCTATGCGCTGTTCATGATCCCGGCAGGGGAACAGCTGGTGCCGCTGTTGCAGGAAGTGACAGCCGCCTTTTCGATGGCGATGCTCAATCTCATGAATGTGCCGGCCTATAATGACGGGGTTCTGATTTCGATACCGAACGGTAATTTCGAAGTGGCTGAAGCCTGCTCCGGTGTGCGCTTCCTGATTGCGATGATTGCCTTTGGCGTGCTGGTTGCGCATCTGTCGTTCAGGTCATGGACACGCCGCATCATCTTTGTTTTCGCGTCCATCGCATTGTCGATCCTTGCCAATGGCATCCGGGCCTGGGGCACCATTTACATCGCGCATCTGACCACGCCGGAATTCGCGCGCGGCGTCGACCATGTATTTTATGGCTGGATCTTTTTCGCCATTGTCATGGCGATCCTGCTGGCGGTCGGTTGGCAGTTTTTCGACCGACCTGTCGACGATCCCGCCTTTGAGCCCGAAAAGCTCCAGCCCACGCCTCCGCCTGCCTCTGCCAGCAGTGGCAGGCGGCTGGCGATCAGCCTCGCACTTGGATTTTTCGCCTTGCTTGTGATGCCGGCTTATGGCGCAACCGTCGCGAACCGTCCCGCCGACAGCCAGACCATGGCGTTGCAGCTTGCCGGGCCGGCAGGCTGGGCGATGGCGCCCTACCAGGCCGCGCCATGGTCGCCACACTATGCAGGTGCCAGTGCAGCCCGCATGGCCAGCTTCATAGACCCTGAAACGGGCTTGGTGGTCGAATATTACATCGCAGTTTTTGACCGTCAGGCCGATGATGCCGAATTGATCGGCTATCAGCAGGGGGTTTTCGCGCCGGATTCCGACTGGTCATGGGTGCGTGACGACAAAGTGGTGCCACACGGCCGCACCATGCAACTTGCCTTGGGTGAAACCGTGCGCGAGGTGTGGCAATATCATCTGGTCAACGGCAAGCTCGAGAGTAATCCCTACATGATCAAGGTCGAAGGCCTGAAGGCACGCCTGTTCGGCGGTCCAACGCGCGCGGCCACGCTGATCGTCTCGGCTCAGCGTCCCGACCGGCTGGTGAGTGTGCGTCCTGTGCTTGCGCGCTTCGTGGCGGGGATTGGTCCCATCGATATGGCGATCGCCAATGCGGCTGTTGCAAGCCCTGTGACGGAGTAAGCGCGCATGTGCGGCATTGCGGGTTATTTCGATCTCAGGGATCATCGTTCGATTCCAGAAGGGCTGTTGCGCGCGATGACCGATACGCTGGCGCATCGCGGTCCGGATGGCAGCGATGTCTGGCGCGCCCCCGGTGTCGGGCTAGGGCATCGGCGGCTGGCGATCATCGACTTGTCGACAGGCGATCAGCCCATGCGCACTCCCGATGATGCGCATGTCGTGGTGTTCAATGGTGAAATCTATAATTTCCAGAGCGTTCGTGCCGAACTACAGCGCCGTGGCCATCATTTTCGCACCAACAGCGATACCGAAGTCATTCTATATGCTTGGCGGGAATATGGCGCGGACTGCGTGCGCCACTTCCGGGGCATGTTTGCCTTTGCGCTGTGGGATGCCAACAGGCGCGAACTGTTCCTTGCGCGCGACCGGCTGGGTGTAAAGCCGCTTTATTACAGCAGCTTGCCGGATGGCTCCTTCATTTTCGGTTCCGAACTCAAGGCGCTTCTGGCATGGCCGCGTCTGCCGCGCGAAATCGATCCCGAGGCGGTCGAGGATTACATGGCCTATGGCTATGTGCCCGACCCGAAAACCATCCTGCGCCATGTCCGCAAGTTGCCGCCCGCACATACGCTTACGCTTCGGCGCGGCGGTGTGGTCGCGCCGCGTCGTTACTGGGATATTGATTTCACGACCCGGCATAATGGCAGTGTGGCGGACCTGTCGGCCGAACTGATCGAGCGCATGCGAGAAGCGGTCAGGCTGCGCCTCATCGCCGATGTGCCGCTGGGCGCTTTTTTGTCGGGTGGCGTTGATTCCAGTGCCGTTGTGGCGCTGATGGCCGGGCTCCTTGATCAGCCGGTCAACAGTTGTTCGATCGGATTTGACGTCTCTGGCTTCGATGAGACGGGATATGCCGCCCGCATTGCCGAACGCTATGCCACCAATCACCGCACGCGGATTGTCAGCGCGGATGATTTCAGCATCGTCGACCAGCTGGTTGCGGCCTATGACGAGCCATTCGCCGATGCTTCGGCGCTGCCGACCTATCGTGTGTGCCAGTTGGCGCGGGAAAACGTCAAAGTGGCCCTGTCGGGCGACGGGGCTGATGAGGCCATGGCAGGCTATCGCCGTCATCGCATGCATGTTGCCGAGGAACGTGTGCGGGGTTTTCTGCCTGCGGGGCTGCGCGCGGCGTTGTTTGGGCGGCTGGGCTGCATCTATCCGAAGCTCGACTGGGCGCCACGTTTTTTGCGGGCCAAGACGACATTCGAGGCGTTGGGCCGTTCGTCAGGAGAAGCCTATTTCAACAGCGTCTCGATCCAGAGCGACCGCATCCGCCGGCAATTGTTCACCGACCAATTCCGCAGCGATACCCAAGGCTATTGGGCGGGCGCGCTTTATGTCGACAGCATGCGCGATGCGCCAGCATCCGACGCACTGGGGCAGGCCCAATATGCCGATATGCAATATTGGCTGCCCGGCGACATTCTGACCAAAAGCGATCGCGCCAGCATGGCCGTCGGGCTGGAAGCGCGAGAACCGCTGCTCGATCATGAATTGGTCGAATGGACAGCGGGCTTGCCACTCGACATGCGCGTGCGGGGCGGGCAGGGCAAGTGGCTGATGAAGCGCGCCCTTGAGCCTTATGTGCCGCACGATCTGCTGTATCGTCCGAAAATGGGCTTTGTTGTTCCGCTTTCCAACTGGTTTCGTGGTCCGCTTGCGGATCGGATCGAGGCAATGGTCAGCCAGTCCCACCTCTACGACACAGGGTGGTTCAACCGAGATTTTCTGAAGCGCGCCGTTGCACAGCATCGTGCCGGGCGCATGGATCATGGCCGGTTATTGTGGCAGATGATGATGCTTGATCTGTCCACCTCCCGTTTGATGGACGGTCATGGAGAACGCGCGTGCGCTATCTGATGTCTTGTCGTGCGCTGGCTGTCGTGCTTGGCTTGGCGATCGGCGCGGGCGTCGCGACAGCGCCGGCCCGGGCTGCTGACACTGCTGCGCAATCCGCGTCAGGGACGGGACTTGTCCACAGTATCCGGACCATACGCCGCTCTGTTGTCGGGATAACCACAGTGCAATATGGCCGTCCCCTGGCGGCCCAATTGTCGGGTACTGGTTTTGTCGTTGGCGATGGGCGCCATGTGCTGACCAATTCCCACGTCATCAAATCGACGCCACAAACCAAGCAGAACCTTTTTGTGATGGCGATGGGCGCCAATGGTCCTGATCGTCGCGCGGCGACGGTGGTTGCCAGCGATCCCGGCCGCGACCTTGCCTTGTTGCGCATTGATGGCAAACCGCTGCCGCCGGCCCGCCTTGCGCGGGCAAGCGATATTGCGGACGAAGGCGAGAGTATTGCGATTACCGGATTTCCCATCGGTACCGCTTTCGGGCTGGTGCCAGCATCGAATGCCGGGATCATTTCGGCGGTGACACCGGCCATCGGTGCCATGCCGCACAGTTCGATGCTGACTGCAGAGATGCTCTCAAGACCGTCGGTCTTTCTTTATCAGCTGGATATGGTGGCCTTTCCCGGCAACAGCGGCAGTCCGCTCTATCGTGCCGATACAGGCGATGTCATCGGCATCGTGGTTGCAGGCATCATGAAGAAGGAACGCGAGCAAGCGCTCGCCAACCCGACATCGATCACCTATGCGCTTCCGGTTTCCTACATCCACGATCTGATCGCGCGTGCAGGTGTGACACCCTGATCGCTTCCGAAGGGCAGGGCTGCGGCGTGTTTATCGGATGTGCCCCGATGTCCGGCTGGCGGTGCTTCCATTGCCCTCAAGCGCGGTCAAAGCGCTATGGTCGCCAGCCTGAAGGAAATGATAGGTCACGACAAAAGTCACGCCGAGGCAAAGCGTGAAAATGGCAATCCAGAACAGGATGGAATTACGGGGGGCCAGGATTTTCGGTTCGGACTTGTGCTTGCTGACCATCGCATTGCCCCGGTTGGCGACTGTGAAACTGTGTCAGTCCATAACAGCAAGTTTTATGCCATTTTGTCATGAAATTATAATATCCTTATAAAACATGGGTATGGCAGTGTGTGTGCGTAGGGTCTATTCCGTCACTGTAAAATCATCCGACAGTTCGCCGGGATAGCGCGCGGCCATGAAATACAAACCGTCAGGCGGCGCGTTGACGCCAAGTGCGCGGCGGTCGCGGGCGGCAAGTGCCGCGCTCAGGTCATCGGCTGACCATTTGCCTTCTCCGACC
>CAZWMK010000047.1:0-14598 GCA_964635065.1 uncultured Sphingomonadaceae bacterium
GGGCGGTCTGTCGGATGCCGATATCGATCAGATGGTGAAGGACGCCGAACGCTTTGCCGAAGAAGACAAGAAGCGTCGTGAATCGGCCGAAGCACGCAACCAGGCCGACAGCCTGATCCACACGACCGAACGCCAGCTTGTCGAACATGCCGACAAGGTCGATGGCGGCCTGAAGGCTGAAATCGAAGCGGCGATTGCCGATTTGAAGGGTGTCCTCGACAGCAACGACGTTGCGACCATTCAGGGCAAGACGCAGGCGTTGGCGCAGTCGGCAATGAAGATGGGCGAAGCCATCTACAAGGCCGAACAGGCGCAGGCTGCCTCGCCGGGTGCCGATGCGGGTGGCGCAAAGAATGACGACGTCGTCGATGCCGAGTTCTCGGAAGTCGACGAAGACAAGAAGTAAGAAACCCGGCAGCCGCCCGCACGTCGGTGCGGGCGGCTGTTGACTCTGGGTCTTTTGAGCGGGCGGTCCGATGATCGAAGCCGACTATTATGAATTGCTCGGTGTCGAGCGCACCGCCGACGATAAGGTGCTGAAAAGCGCCTATCGCAAACTGGCGATGCAATATCACCCCGACAAAAATCCGGGGTGCAGCGAATCCGAAGCCAAGTTCAAGGCCATCAACGAGGCCTATGACTGTCTGAAGGATGCGCAAAAACGTGCGGCCTATGACCGTTATGGCAAGGCTGCATTCCAGAATGGTCATGCTGGCCCCGGTGCAGGCGCGGGCGCGGGCTTTGACCAGTTCTCGGACATTTTCGAAAATATCTTCGGTGACATGATGGGCGGCGGCCGCAGCCGCGGGCGCAATGCTGCCGCGCGCGGGTCCGACCTGCGCTATGATCTTGAACTGACGCTGGAAGAAGCCTTCCACGGCAAGACGGTCGACCTGACGCTTGACGTCTCGGTTGGCTGCGAACCTTGCGGCGGCACGGGCGCGAAGCCCGGCACGGCGCCGAAAGCCTGCGGCACCTGCGGCGGTCACGGCAAGGTGCGGATGCAGCAGGGATTCTTCATGGTTGAACGCACCTGTCCCGCTTGCCATGGCGCGGGTCAAGTGATCGCCGATCCCTGCGATAGCTGCCATGGTCATGGCCGCGTCGATCAGGAAAAGACCTTGCAGGTCAAGGTGCCTGCCGGTGTTGACGATGGCACGCGCATTCGCCTGACGGGCGAGGGCGAGGCCGGGATGCGCGGCGGACCATCAGGCGATCTCTATATTTTCGTACACCTCAAAGCGCACAAGATGTTCAAGCGCGAGGGTACGACGCTGTTTGCCGCTGTGCCGCTCTCGATGACGCAGGCGGCCTTGGGTGGTGACATCGAAGTGCCGGGGATCGACAAACAGAAGGTTGCGGTCAAGATTCCGGCAGGTACCCAGTCGGGCCGCCAGTTCCGCGTTCGCGGGCGTGGCATGCCGCCATTGAACGGCGGTGGCGCAGGCGATTTGGTCATCCAGGTGGAAGTCGAGATTCCGACCAGGCTGACGCCGCGTCAGCGCGAGCTTCTGGAAGAGTTCCGCGAGATCGAGGGCGAGGCCGAAAGCTGTCCGAAATCGAGCGGCTTCTTCGGTCGCCTCAAGGGCATGTGGGACGAACTGACCGACTGAACCCGGTCTGCCTGCTCTCGACATTTTCATACATGCCGGGCAGTGTGTGGCTGTGGGTCTGGAACGCGATCTTGAAGACTGGCAGGCCGCGGGCCTGATTACGGCCGAGCAGGCGCAGGCGATTCGTGCCCATGAAGGCGAGACGCGACGGCCCTATGCGACATGGGCGGTGATCGGCGTCGGTCTGCTTGCACTGGCGCTTGGACTGGTGCTGGTGGTGGCCGCCAACTGGGACCGCATTCCCGCAAACATAAAGCTTGGCGTGCATTTCCTTGTGACGGCCGCTGCCGCCTTTGGCGTGTGGGACGGCGTGCGCCGCCAGCGGCGCTGGCAAACCGAAGGGGCGCTGTTCCTGTTTGGCGCGCTTGTGCTGTCGGGCCTGGCGCTACAGGGGCAGGTGTATCAGCTTATTGCACCGATCTGGCAGTTGCTTGCCTGGTGGGCTGTGTTGATGCTGCCTGCGCTTTTGCTCCTCGGACAGACCCGGCTTCTGGGTAAGACACTGGGTCTGATGCTGGCCTGGCTGGCGCTGGTCTTTCCGATGGATGATCATGGTGCCTGGCAACAGCAGGCCATTGGCCTGTCTGCGGCTTATCCGTTCCTGCTGCTTGCGCTGTCGTTGCCGTTTCGGAACCGCCCCGCCTTTCAGACGTCGCTTAGGGAATTGGGGCTGGGCATTCTTCTGCTCGGTGCCAGCCTGACGCATCTGGTCTGGGCGACGACGGTCGACCAAAAGGCAGTGCACGAAGCGCTGGAAATACTGCCGATACCGCTGATGGCGGCTGCGGGGCTGCTGGTGCTGCTGATGCGCCTGCCCCAGAGTGGCGAACGTGCCGTGCTGACCACGGCAAGTATTGCAGCCTTCATTTCCGGCGCGATGCCGCTGGTGACGCTGCATGGCGAAGGCTGGCACTGGCGCTTTTTCGGCGCCCTGATCTTTGCCGCCATGTGGGGCGCGGTGGCGCAGGCCGCTTATGCCGCCGGCTGGCGGCTGCTGTTCGGCTTGTGCATGGGCGCGCTCGCCGTGCGGCTGTTCATCATTTACTTTGAACTTTTCGGGTCGCTTGCCATGACGGGGATGGGGTTGATCGTCGCGGGCGGGCTGATCATTGCCCTGGCGTTGACATGGCGGCGGTTCATGGGCTGGCTGCCCGCGCCAAAGGGAAAAGCATGAAGCGCCCGCTGATCCTTGCCGCACTTTTGTTGCCGCTTGTCGGGCTGTTGGCTGGCATGGTGATCAATACTGTACAGCGGGCGGATGCAGTACATTGGGTCATCCCGGTGACGGGATATGATCCGCGCGATCCGCTGCGCGGCCATTTCATCGCTTTTCGCTATGACTGGACGGTCGATGGCGATGCCGGGCAATGCCGGGCCGGGCTGTGCATGATCTGTCTGGAGCAGCACGGCGAAACCGTTGTGGCCAGGGTTGTCCCGCGCGATTCGGTGGTGACATGCCCCGCCCGTGTCGATCCTCTGGCCAGCAGCATCACGTCTGATTTCGGTAGCCGCATATTCGTGTCTGAAGCCAGCGCCCCCGCATTGGAGGCGGCGCTGCGCCGAGGACCGATGGCGGTCGAGACACTGTTGACGCGAGACGGTCGGCTGATCAACCAGCGGTTGGTCCCGTTGACGCATTAAACTATTATCCGTTCAGGCTGAACGGAGACGGCCGTAGCCGCAATCGCGGTGATCAGATCCGCTTGCTGAGGGCAATGGCGGCGCGACACCCGGCCCGGATGGCGGCGGACAGCAGGGGATAGGCCGGCGCTTCCTCGGCCTTGTGCGCGCGGGCAGTTTCGCGATGTTCGACCTCTTCGGCCTGAAAATCGGCAATATGCGCCGACAGTTCGGGATCGCAGTCACCCAACTGATCACGCTGTTCCTGATAGTGCCGGTCGATTTCAGTCTCGATGGCGACAGTGCAGGCCATGGCGGCTCGCGGACCCAGAAGCGCTGTGGCGGCGCCAAGGGCAAAACCGGCAACATCCCATAGCGGCGCAAGAAGCGTCGGGCGCACGCGGCGTTCGGTCATCAGCCGGTTGAAAACGGCGAGATGGCGGTCTTCCTGCGCGGCCATATGGCCAATCACGCGGGCTGCCGGATGGCGCCCGCCCATCACGGCCAGCTGCCCGGCGTAAATGCGCGTCGCGCCAAACTCGCCTGCCTGATCAACGCGAACCATCGCTGCAACATCAGGGGTGGTTGAGGGTGCGTTTGTCATTTGCGCAGCAGCAGCCATGTCGATGCTCCAGCAGTCAGGAGAGAAAGAAGGGCATTATACCCTGCCATGGAAATGCCGAACAGGCTCCAGGCAATCGCGTCGCACCGCACGATGGGTGCCGCGAAAATATCCTGCGACAAGCCTGCACCCGACAGACTGATGCTGTCGCTGGTGCACTGGGTCAAGCCTTCCCACCATTGCAGTTCAACGCCCGCATGAAAAACGCCGATGGCGCCCGTGACCAAAATGGAAAAGGCTGCAAGCCAGAGCAGCGGGCGTCGGTTCGCGGCGGACACGACAAAGGCGAGCAAGGCCAGCGCCAGTGCAGCGCCATGGGGCCATCGTTGCCAGATGCACATCTCGCACGGATAAAGCCCGCCGATATGCTCAAAGGCAAAAGCCCCGCCAAGCAAGCCTAGCGGCATCAGGAACAACAGGCCATGCGCCAGATTTTGTGCGCGGTGCGCGTCCGGTCCTTGCGTCTGCATCATGATGTTTCATAACCAGCCTGCCGGTTCCGGCCAAGAGGCGTCAGGATTTGCTCTGCAACTCCTTATTGCGGGTCGTGCGGACGGTGGCGAGGAAGGAAGGGCCGAAACCGTGCATCGCCTCGATTTCCAGCCGGGCCAGTCGCAGGAAGCGCGCAACACTGCGCAGATCGACATCCAGCGCTTCGGTTTCCAGCACGCCAAGGCATGCATGCAGCCCTCCGATGGCTTTCATGCGGTCGATTTCCGACGCTGGCACACGCATCTCTTCGCCCTTCCCTGATGATTCCCACAGACCAAAGACGACAGATTTTATTGTTGTTTAAACGGATAATCGCACATGTAATGATATTATGTAACTCCAACGATTGACGCAATCAAATTAGTTTGCAGGTGCATTTTTCAGGGGATTGCGGCTGCGCCATGCGTAAGCCTGTCATATGCTGAAAGTCATGACAGTTCCTGCATCCCTTCCGGACCTGCCTGCGCACATGCGCGCGGTGGCGGAAGGCGACCGGCGTGCCTTTCATGCCCTGGTGCAACATCTCTACGGACCCGGCATGACAGTCGCACTGCGCGTGCTCGGCGATCGGGCCGAGGCGGAAGATGCCGTGCAGACAGCCTTTCTGAAGCTGTGGAGGCAGGCACGGCTGTTCGATCCGGCACGCGGCAACGTGCAGGGCTGGTTCTATCGGCTGCTTGTCAACTGCTGTCTTGATCGCAGGCGGATGATGAAGCCGGTGGTAATGCTTGACGAAGCGATCGATGTTGCGGACAGCGCACCGCTGCCGGATGCGCTGGCCGAACAGTCAGGCCGGGCTTCGGCGGTCAATGCGGCGGTTTCCGCCCTCAACCCCCGTCAACGGGCTGCAATTGCGCTGTTTTACGGCGATGGCGCCTCGATGGCTGAAATCGCCGATATTCTGGATACCACGCCCAAGGCGGTGGAGGGGCTTCTGGCGCGGGCGCGACAGGTGCTGGCGGACACATTGATGGAGTTGCAGGCATGAACAGACAGCGGGCATGGGACATCATCGCCAGTCATGGCGCAAATCCCGCACGCTGGCCTGTCAGCGAACGGCCTGCCCTTGCTGCGCTCCTGGCCGACGACGCGGCGCTTGGTGCACTGCGCGACCGTGCGCGTCGCGTGGACGCGCTTCTTGACGACTGGCTGGTGCTGAGCGGAGACGCAGCAGGCGTTGATGCCGCTGGCGACGGCGAATCCGCCCGTCGCATGGCAGACCGCATCACGCTGCATCTGCCACCGCAGGAGATGTCGGCCCCGCGGGCGTGGTCACGCCGCTGGCGGGCCGGGATCGTGGCCGTGGGCGCGCTGGCCGCGGCGCTGGTCGCCTTGATCATGTGGCAACCGCAGCAGGCGGCACCGGAGCCGGGCGAGAGCCTGGCTT
This sequence comes from uncultured Sphingomonadaceae bacterium, assembly GCA_964635065.1. Taxonomy (GTDB): domain Bacteria; phylum Pseudomonadota; class Alphaproteobacteria; order Sphingomonadales; family Sphingomonadaceae; genus CAZWMK01. The sequence goes on from CAZWMK010000047.1 coordinate 5,735, forward strand.
CTGCGTCGGACATGACCGCCACGCCGCCGCCTGTGCTGCAGCGCGCAGCGGCGCACGTCGATGCCACCGATGCCGACGCCTATGTGTGGACCACATTATTCACAACGACAGAAGAAGAGGAAAGGCTGATATGAAGCCGTTTTCAGCCGCGCTGACAGGCTTGGCCCTGATCATGGCTGTGCCGGTGCTGGCAGATCCAGCCAGCCACGGACATCACGCCGAGCGCAAATACAACCTGATGTTCCAGGGTATCAGCGAGGCAGGGCGCGTCCAGTTGCGCGGCGTGATGATGGACGCGCGGTCGCCCGACAATCGCGCGGAAATCCGCGCGGCGCGGATGAAAATTCTCGATCTTGTCGATGAGGAAGACTTGAATGTCGCCGCCATCCAGCGTGCGCAGGCCGAAGAACGCGCGATCGTCGCGCGCCACGCCAAGGCGCGCCAGGATGCCATGCTTGCCGCCATCCGCAAATTGTCGCCCGCCGATCGCAAGGCCTTCTCTGCCAATATGCGCCAGATGGATGGACGCATGGAAGAACGCATGAAGCGCGTGAGGGGGATGATGCACGAGGACCGCATGACACATCCGGCAGCACCGGCTGCATCGTCGCCCGACTGAGCAGGGATTGCCCGGACAGACAGGCCGGACGCCCCCTCATCAGGCCTGTCTCTGAGAGCCTTTTCCGGTCTGGCCGGAAAAGGCTCTTTTTCATGTGCCCGCCCGGCGTCGTCCGGGGCTGCATCGGACAGCGGCAATTTGCAGCCTTTCGTTTCATCCGAACCTGGTGTTGAAGCGTGCCGGACGCAGCGGGAGCAATGGACAGGCATATGGGCAGTTCGATCATCTGGTTTCGCAACGATCTGCGACTGACGGATCAGTTGGCCGTGGCGACGGCGGCATCGGCAGGGCCGGTGCTGCCGGTCTATGTGCTTGATGATGAAACGCCGGGGATGTGGACGATGGGGGCGGCCCGTCGCTGGTGGTTGCATCACAGCCTTTTGCGCCTCGATGCCGATCTGCGGGCGAAAGGCGCACGGTTGCTGCTTGCGCGCGGGCGGCCCGAAACCGTGCTGCCGGCGCTGGCTGACGCCGTTGGAACAGGGGTGGTGCATGCGCTTTCACACGTCGAATCCTATGCCCGCGATCAGGAGGTGGCGGTGGCCGAGCGGCTGGATCTCAGGCTCTACCATGGCCTGACCTTGTCGCCGCCCGGCGCGGTTATGACCGGAAATGGCAAGCGCTATCAGGTGTTTACGCCATTCTGGCGGGCGCTGTCGGAAAGGATGCCACCGGCGTTGCCCGTGCCTGCGCCTTTGCGGCTGGAGATGGTCGAAGGGGCGCCCGACGGCGATTGTCTGGACGATTGGCATCTGCTGCCGACCCGACCCGACTGGGCGGGCGGCCTGCGCGAAAACTGGACGCCGGGCGAAGCGGGGGCCATAGCGCGGCTGTCGGCTTTTCTTGATGTTGCAGCCGGTTACGACAAGGGGCGAAATCTGCCCGGCAAGGCCTTGACGTCGCGCCTGTCGCCGCATCTTGCGCATGGTGAAATCTCGCCGGGGCAGGTCTGGCACGCGCTGGCCGATGAGATCGGTGCCCGCGCCATGCCCTATCTGCGCGAGATTGGCTGGCGCGATTTCGCCTATGAGCTGATCGACCAATATCCCGCTTTTCCACACAAGGCGCACCGTCCGGCGTTCGAGGCGATGCCGTGGACGGATATATCCGGCGGCGAGGGTGCAGCACAGCTCAGGGCATGGCAGCGCGGGCTGACCGGCTATCCCATTGTCGATGCCGGGATGCGCGAACTGTGGCACACGGGCTGGATGCACAATCGCGTCCGCATGATCGTGGCATCTTTCCTCACCAAACATCTGATGATCGACTGGCGGGAGGGCGAACGCTGGTTCTGGGACACGCTGGTTGACGCGGATTTGCCCAATAATGCCGCAGGCTGGCAGTGGGTGGCCGGATCAGGTGTTGATGCCGCACCCTATTTCCGGATTTTCGCTCCCGTTGCCCAGAGCGAGAAGTTCGACCCGAAAGGCGAATATCTGCGGCGCTGGCTGCCTGAACTCGCGCGCCTGCCCGATTCGCTGATCCACGCGCCATGGGACGCACCGCCGCTGATGCTGGCGCAGGCAGGTGTGCGCCTGGGGCGCGACTATCCCTTGCCATTGGTCGATCACAAATGGGCGCGGCAACGTGCGCTGGATGCCTATGCGGCGATTCGGGGCGGACACGCGGAAGAAGACTGAGGCAGGGCCTGATGCGGGGCCTCAGTCCATCCGCACGCCGCCGTCGACGTTCAGAGACTGGCCGGTGATATAGGAGGCATCCGGCCCGATCAGGAAAGCGACAGCGGCAGCCTGTTCTTCCGGGCGCCCCTGACGGCGCATCGGGATCATCGGCGCATAGCTGGCCTTGACCTTCTCGAACGGCTTGCCCGACACGTCGGCTTGACGCTGCATCGTGCCGTCCATCATGTCGGTATCGGTCGATCCGGGGCAGACGCAATTGACGCGGATGCCGTGCGGTGCAAGTTCAAGCGCAAGCTGCTGGGTGAAGCCGATCACGCCGAACTTGCTGGCGCAATAGGCACCATAGTCAGTAATGCCAAAGCGCCCGGCCAGCGAAGAGATGTTGACAATCGCGCCTGTGCGACCGGCATCAAGCATCGCTTTCGCCACCGCTTTTGCGGTGAGATAGGTGCCGGTCATGTTGATGTCGAGCGTATCCTGCCACAGCGTGTCAGACATCGATACGATGGGCGCGGCACCGGCATCGGATGCCACGCCCGCATTGTTCACCAGCCCGTCGATATGACCGAATTCCGCAACGATGCGATCGACGACCTGCTGGACCTGCGCGGCATTGGTGACATCGAGCGGCAGGGCGAGGGCGCGCCGCCCCTTGGCGCGGATTTCCTCCGCGACGCTATCGATGCCCTGCCAGCCGATTTCGCGTTCATGGGCGGGAAAACCGGCTGGATCGCGTGGGATGGCCGAGACGATGACGTCCGCGCCGTCGTCGGCCAATCGCAGCGCCATCGCGCGGCCCAGGCCGCGCAGGCGCGCCGCGCCCGTGACCAGTATGACGCGTCCGTCGAGCTTGCCCATGTCAGTCCCCGTTGTTCAGGCCGAAGGCATCGGCCACAAGTTGATAACTGCGCCGCCGCGCCTGATGATCGAACAGGATATTTGCCAGCATCACTTCGTCGGCGCCATAGTCGCGCGCCGTCGCCTCGATTTCGGCGCGGACCTTTTCTGGCGGACCGCTGATGATGCGTCGGCCCGGTTGCAGCCCCGCATGCGGTTTGTCGGCCAGCCACGCCATCGCCTCGTCCGGATCGGGGACGGCAATCAGCTGACCGGCGAACAGGTGCGCCAGCATCATGCGGAAGGAAGCAACGAGCCGTGTCGCTTCCGCATCGCTGTCGGCGCAGACGCACCAGACGGCAACCACGGCTTCGGCGCCACGGCGATATTTCGACGGCTTGAAGTCATGACGATAGCGGCGGACGAGATCGGTGCCATTGCCGCCGATGAAGTCGGCAAAGCAATAGGGCAGGCCGATGTCTGCCGCCCAGCCCGCGCTGTCGGGAGACGAGCCGAGCATCCAGACATCGGGCCGTTCGGGCAGGCCTGGCAAGGTCTTCGCCAGACTCGCGAAGGGATGATCGGCGGGTAGATTGTCGTCGAAATAGGCGAGAAGTTCCGCAAGCAGGTTCAGGAAGTCGTCGGGTGCCTTTTGCCGCCGGTCGCGCTGGAGCGCATAGGCCGTGCGCTGATCGGTACCGGGGGCGCGGCCAAGGCCGAGGTCGATGCGACCCGGCGCGAGGCCAGCGAGCAACGAGAACAGTTCGGCAATTTTGAACGGGCTGTAATGCGGCAGCATGATGCCGCCTGAACCGATGCGGATACGCTGCGTGGCGCGTGCGATGACGCCGATCATCGTTTCCGGCGCGACACCGGCAAGCGACGGCGTCGCATGATGTTCGGCCAGCCAGTAACGATGATAGCCAAGGTTGTCACACAGGCGGGCAAGATCGATGCTGTTGGCCAGCGCCTGTCCGCCCGTTGTGCCCGCCGCAATGGGGGACTGGTCGAGGACGGACAGGCGCAATGGCTGCATCATGGTGGGTCCGCGCTCAGGCCTTCAGGCCGCGCTTGTCCACGATATTGGCGGTTTGCTTGCCTTCCCAGGCGTCCTTGTAGAATTGCAGGTCGGTGATGAACTGCAATTCGTCGTTCTGGTCGATGAACGAAACCGGGCCATGGCCCATGTACAGAAATTCGGTGACCTCGGCGCCGCCGGCTTCCTCGTGGATCTCGCCGATTTCTTCATAGCCATAGACGCCGGCGCGGGCCGAACCGCGTTCGAACACCAGTTCACCCTTGGTGATGAAGAACTCGGCAGGCGTGATGTGCTTGTGACGGCCAAATTTCACGCCCGGCTGAAGCTGGACGTAAAGCACCCAGTCGCCTGTGACCTGGCAATAACGCAGCAGCTTGAACTTCACGCCTTCGCCCAGTGTCACCCAGTCGATCTTGTTGATGTCGGCCAGCATGGCGCCGCGAATGCCGGGATCGTGATTGTCGGTCGTGCGATACATGCAATATCCTCCCCAGGACTAAAAGAGTCAGACATGACTGTATGGAATGCAGCGGGGTCTGCCAAGCGTCAGCGACGCGTCAGCGGATTTTCCTGCAACCACATGTCGAGCCAGTCATGGAAATGCTGGACGCGATTTTCATCGTCATTGATGTGCGCGGCATCGAAACCCGCGGAGTGCATGCCCGCCTGCATGTCGGGCAGGTAGAAAATGTCCTGATCGATCGTCTGCGTCATGCTGTGCGAACCGTCGTTGATGCGGTCCTGCGTGCAGACCTCGCGCTCGGGGCGGGTGCCGGTGGCCATGGCTTCGGCGGCCTGCGGATCACCCAGCAGCACCAGCGAATGTTCGGCGTCGCGCTGGTCATATGGCATGGCCAGCGTCCATTTGTCGAAAATGCACTTGTTCGGGTCATAGGGGTGGGGGCGCGGGCGCATCACCCAGACTTCTTCCGGCTTCACTGTCATGACGATGTTCGGGAAGATGTTATATTGCCCGATGTCAGACACTTGTTCGTCGCTGAGGCGCGAATAATCGAAGCCGAGCTTTTCGCCCAGCGCCCGCTTCTGCTTCTGTGCCGCCGCGCGCACGTCGCCGACCCGGCCCTTGAAGTCGTCGGGGTTGAGGCCGATGCCTTCCATCGCGCCCGCCAGGATCGGCGGCGGCATGTCGGGCACCGGATAGCGCGGGTTCAGCACAAAGCCGTCGACCCATGTGATCGTGTGGCCATAGGGCAAAAGATCGACGCGGGCGTCGCGGCAGTTGACGAAACTGGCGTGCTGATCGTGAATGAAGTCGACGTGATAGACTTCCGAGAAATTGTCGATCACAGTTTTCCAGTTGGCATCGAGAAGCACGCTCTGATCGCGGACGATCCGCATCTCCTCGATACGGTAGGGCGCGAGTTGCTGCATGATGGGACCGAGGAATTGCGACAGGGGCGCAGCTTCAAGGTCCATGTTGATCCAGACATAGCCCGCGAAGCTTTCGACCTTCACATGCTTCAGCGATTTTGCCGCGCAATCGACGCCCTGGCTGAAGCGGTTGATGTCGGGGACATGGGTGAGGGTGCCATCCAGTGCATAGGTCCAGCCGTGATAGGGGCAGACATGCGCCTTGACCGCGCCCATGCTGTTCATCTGCAGCTTGTTTCCGCGATGCTGGCAGACGTTGTAGACCGCGCTCAGATCACCCTTTTCAGTGCGGGTGATCAGAATGGATTCGCGGCCAAGGTCGAAGGTGAAGAAATCGCCCGGTTCTTCGACATCCTGGGCCAGACCCGCGATCAGCCATGTTTTGCGCCACATATGGTCCCATTCGCGGGCCATGATTTCAGCCCCAGTGTAGCGCGGACCATCAAGACGGGCCTTGATGGTGGGCAGCGCCGCAGGCGCGCCGTCGATTTCGACGTAACGATTTTGCTGGAACATGATGTTCCTCCCCAAGGATGAAATCGGGCCGCCGGTGATTCTTTTTTGTGCAGCGTGCGGCTGATGTCCGCTCACTAGCGAAGACGGGCAGGCGGCGCAACCAATTTCATCATCAGAGATTAAATTTGTTGCGCCGGGCTGTATGACTTGCCAAGCCGCAAGAGGGGCATGGGTCAGAGGGGAGCGTCATGACAGACGAGACAAACAATCTGCGCCGCGGGGCGCTCCGCACGGACAAGGCAGAACAGGCGGCGCGCGCATCGCGGCGTCCCAGATCCTATGTCCGCAGTGCCGAAACGCATCGGGCGATCCTCGAAGCCGCCGTTTCCTGTCTGGTGCGTGACGGTCACCACGCCATGACCATGCAGCGCATTGCCGCCGAAGCCGGGGTGACGCGCGGCTGTGTGCAATATTATGCGGCCTCGCTCGATGCGCTGCTGATCGCAGTCCAGGAATATATCGTCGAACGTGTCTGGGGCGATTATCTGGCTCAAGTCCGTGCCTTGCCCGCTGGTCCCGATCGCCTGGCGCAGGCCATGGACATGGCATTTGCCTTGCCGTCCTCGCCCTATTTCATTGCTTGGAGCGAATTGCTGGCGGCATCGCGGACGTTGGCGCAGTTTCGTCCCGCCGTTGAACGGGGTGCACGCTTGCTGGAGGACATCCATGATGAACTGCTGCGCGAAGTGCATGGCACGGCAACGCCTGATCAGGTGGCGCGCATCCGGGTGATGGACGACCTTGTCGTCATGGGGCTGCATGCCGTGCCGCTGATGCATTTTTCGGGGGATAGCGCGCAGAGAAAGCAGGACGCGCTGGCATTGCTCCGTCAGCAGGCGCAGGCGCTTTTTGCGCCGCACAATGATTAAGGCGAAAGCATTACAGCTATTTACGGGGTATGGAGCAGCGGGTGTCATGCTGTGTCTAAAATGCCGCACTGCATTAGGAAACCGATGCTGCACCGCAAAAGAGCGGCGGCGGCGGCTGGAAATGTTGCAGCCAGCGTATAAAAGCCCCCGTGTCGGGGAGTAAGTTAAGTGCAAATAATATCAATAGCCTCTCCCTGGCTGTGTAAGAGGGAGTTTGTATGAATTATCGTATTCGTGACAATTCGGTCATGCTGGCGCTGGGCGGCCTTGCCCTTCTCGCCACGGCCACACCGGCTACTGCGCAGGATGCCGCAGCGGCGGCTGCCCCTGCCGCACAGGAAGACACGGGCGGCATCGGCGAAATCGTTGTCACTGCCCGCCGCCGCGTTGAATCGCTGCAGGATACGCCGATCGCCGTGACCGCGATTGCGCCGGCCATGCTCGAATCGAAGGCGACCGTGAACATCGGCGATCTTCAGGGTTCGGCGCCGAACGTGATGATCACCCAGCAGAACACGGGCGCTGCTGCCGCCAATATCTCGATCCGCGGCCTGAGCTTCGCCGACGTCGACAAGTCGTTTGAATCGACCGTTGGCATCATGGTCGATGGCGTGTTCATCGGCACCTCGACCGGCGCCTTCCTCGACTTCTTCGACGTGTCGTCGATCGAAGTGTTGCGCGGCCCGCAGGGTACGCTGTTCGGTCGCAACACCATCGGCGGCGTGATCAACATCCAGCGCACCCGTCCGACCGGCGAACTGGGCGGCAAGTTCGAAGTGTCATATGGCAAGTTCGACACTTGGAGCACCCGCGCCGTGGTCAACACGCCGATGATCGGCGACGTGCTGGCTGCCAAGTTCTTCTATTTCCACAACCAGAGCGATGGCTACTATCGTTCGGGCGTCACCGGCGAACGCCGTGGTGGTTCGAACAACGAAAACTTCGGCGCCTCGTTCCTCTTCACGCCCACCGCCAATTTCGACGCGCTTCTGACCGTCGAAAAGCAGGTCCAGAAATTTGACGCCCTGAATTCGAGCATCTCGAAGTCGGGCGAACTGTTCTGCGATCTGTCGTCGCCGGCAGCGCAGGCCGTGGAATGCAACCGCAGCACGACCAAGGGCCTTTACACGACTTTCTCGGAACCGGGGCAGTCGAACTATGAGGCGCCTGCTGTCACGCTCGAAATGAACCTCGACCTTGATGTCGTGAAGCTGACCTCGATCACCGGATGGCGCAAGTCGGACGAGCATCAGACGCAGGACGTCGATGCGCTGTCGACCGACTTCTACTATGTCGACCGTACGCAGGACTTCCGCCAGTTCAGCCAGGAACTGCGCGCATCGGGCGATATCATGGAAGGCCTCGACTATGTCGTCGGTGCTTATTTCTATGATCACAAGTACAGCCTGCTGCAGCTGACCCGCCTGTTCGGCGCATTCGATCCGAACGCCGACCAGTTCACCGAAGGCAAGTCGCAGTCCTATGCCTTCTTCGGCGATTTCAACTGGGCGCTGAACGATCAGGTCCGCCTCTCGTTTGGCGGTCGCTGGACGCACGACAAGAAGCATAACCAGCTGAAGCTGGGCGCAACGCAGTTCAATGGCGCCAGCTATTCGGGCAGCAAGTTCACGCCGAAGATCTCGGTCGACTATCGTCCGACCGATGACGCGATGGTTTATGCATCATGGTCGCGCGGCTATCGCTCGGGCGGCTTCTCGGGTCGTGGCCTGACGCAGTTCTCGTCGACGACGCCTTATGGTCCTGAAACCGTCGATTCCTATGAAGTCGGCTTCAAGACCAACTGGCTCGACGATCGCCTGCAGGTCAACGTCGCAGCTTTCTACACCGACTATCAGGACCTTCAGCAGAACACGACGATCCCGACCATCGGTGGCGTGGGCAACGAAACCATCGTTACCAACGTCGGCGGCGCGAAGATCAAGGGTGTC
>CAZWMK010000047.1:14608-15815 GCA_964635065.1 uncultured Sphingomonadaceae bacterium
ACATCGTTGCCCGTCCGCTCGAAGGCGTCACGCTGAAGGCGTCGGTGGGTTATCTCGACAACAAGTTCAAGAACTTCATCAGCCCGGCGATCGCGCCCGGCACGACGACGCTCGTGAACTTCGACTATTCGGCCGTGAACATGATCTACGCGCCGAAGTGGACGGTCTCGCTCGGTGCGGAATACAGCCGCCCGGTCGGCACGGGTGAGTGGACGACGAACGTCGGCTACCGCTTCATCTCGCGCTATGACCAGCAGGTTTCGATCGGCGCCACCACTGTCGATCCGCTGACCGGCGACATCACGGTGCTCAACAACGATCCGCGCGTCCGCGCCGATCAGCATAACCTTGTCGACGCCAGCACCTCGCTGACCTTCGACCTGGGCGGCAATGAAGCCCGCGTCACGCTCTATGGCCGCAACCTGCTCAATGACCGCGGCCCGAACGCCGCGTTCACCGTGGCTGGTCTGTGGTCGTTCTCGACGGGTCGTGAACCGCGCACCTTCGGTGTCCAGCTCGGCTACAAGTTCTGATCTGAACGCTTGAAGCGTTAAAAGAGACGGGCGGCTCCGAAAGGGGCCGCCCGTTTTCTTTTGGGTTCAGGATGGTGGAAAATCAGGCCACGACGGGCGGCATGACCGATGCATGTTCCTCGACCAGAAAGGTCTGGTTCTTCGAGCGGTCGAACAGCTTTTCCTCGTCCTCGGCAATGAGGGCGGAAATTTCAGGCGTTGCGAAGGCGGCGAACGTCTTTTCGGCGGTCTCGCGGTCGTTGAACCAGATTTCGAGCACTACGTCGAAGGCGGATTCGGGAATCTCCCCGGTCAGCGGATGCGGCAAGGGGTGAAGGAAGTTGCGCGCGTAGCGCGTCGCCTTGCCGAACAGAAGTTTCTCGCCGATCAGCCGATGGCTCTTGTCGTAATAGTCGATGAACTCTTCCATCGACATGCCGGGCCGGCGTTTCAGCAGCGTGATGATCTTGAACATGGACACTCCCCAGATGATCTGACGGCACAGGTCGTCCGCCCGGCCAATCGACGCCGGGCAGGAGGGGATGTCAACAGTTCAGGCCGATTGTCGGCTTATTTGTCGTCACCCATGCGAAGCGCGGCGATGAACGCTTCCTGCGGAATGTCGACATTGCCGTACTGCCGCATGCGTTTCTTGCCTTCCTTCTGCTTTTCCAGAAGTTTGCGCTTGCGGCTGA
>CAZWMK010000048.1:0-2529 GCA_964635065.1 uncultured Sphingomonadaceae bacterium
GGCCAGCGACAGCAACACGAGCAGGCCGACAGCAAGCGCCATCCAGAAAATGACCGGCGTCTCGCTTTCCGTTTTCACCGGCGCGGTCGGCTTCATTTCCATGTCGACCACGCTATCGGGGTCTTCGGTCGGCGTCGTGGCCAGATATTCGCTGACATCGACCCCCATCAGCGTCACGATCCGCCCATCGGCAAGGCTCATGGGCGCGACCGAGCCATCGCCGCCGGTGAGCTGCCAGCCACCATCGACATCGAGCTTGACGAGCATGAGCGACCGTTCGCTGCACTTGATCTTCAGTGTGCGACCTGTCCCCTGCGCACCAAGGACCTGATAATCCATCAACGCCGGACAGTCCGCGCCCCGATCGGCCAGCGCCTCACGCAAGGCATCGCCTATCGCGCTGGTCGTGCGCTGCTGCTGGATCGAAACATAGAGCCGCTGGACCGGGTTCAGCAGGCTTTCATCGACATGTGCGTCCATGCCGTCCTGCCGCACTGGCGAGGCCGCAGCCGCAACAGCGTCTTCCGCAGTTGCGGCCATGTCGGCCTGCGCCGCCACAGGTGCAGAAAATCCAAGCGACAGGGCCAGAGAGACCCCGGCGAACAGGGCAGGCAATGGGGGATTTCGTGTCATGCTCATATTCATAGACCCGCACCTGTCACTTGTCTGCCGTGTTGACACGACCACCGCGCCGGGCCCCACGGCGCCAAAGGCTCAGTTCATCGTGATCCGCTGGTGCGGACTATCGAGCGAAAAGGCCGGAATTTCAACTTCGAAGCGCGCGCCATGAGCGTCGACCATGCCATAACTGCCCTGCATCAGACCGCTTGGCGTTCCAAGCGGGCAGCCGGACACATAATCATACGCCTCGCCCGGCGTGATGATCGGCTGTTCGCCGACAACGCCTTCGCCACGCACTTCCTCGGTGCGGCCACGGGCGTCGATGATCCGCCAGTGGCGGTCGATCAACTGCACCTCGTCCGCGCCGTCATTTTCGATACGGATGTGATACGCCCAGAGAAAGCGCCCCTCCTCCGGGTTCGACTGGTCCTCGAGAAAGGACGGCGCGACCCGAACGGTGATACCGCGTGTTGTCGCCGCATAGGGAAAGTCCTGCGTCACAGTCCGACCTGTCTCAACGCCTGATCAAGGTCCTCGATCACGTCCTGCGGGTCCTCCAGGCCGACCGACAGGCGCAGCATGCCTTCAGTGATGCCCATCTCCAGCCGCGCCTCTTCGGCCATGCTGGCGTGCGTGGTCGACGCCGGATGCGTCATCAGCGACCGCGAATCGCCGATGTTGTTGGAAATATCGACCAGCGCCAGCGCGTCCAGAAGGCCATGCGCCTGCGGTCGCGCGCCATCAAGGAAGATGCTGAGGATATTGCCGCCCGCCGTCATCTGGCGCATCGCCAGCGCGTGCTGCGGATGGCTTTCCAGCGCGGGATAGAGGATGCGCGGCACGCGCGTTTCCAGAAAACGCGCCACTGCCAGCGCATTGTCCGACATGCGCCGCACGCGCATGTCGACAGTTTCCAGACCTTTCAGCACCACCCATGCGTTGAACGCCGATAGTGTCGGCCCGGTGTTGCGCAGGAAAGGCAGCAGCTTGTCGTTGACGAACTGGGCCGAACCCAGCACCGCACCGGCCAGCACGCGCCCCTGCCCGTCCATATGCTTGGTCGCGGAATAGGCGACGATATCGGCGCCAAATTCCATCGGCCGCTGCAACACGGGCGATGCAAAGACATTGTCGACAACCACCGTGATGCCTGCGTCGTGCGCGATGTCGCACACGGCCTGCATATCGATGATGTCGAGCGTGGGGTTCGACGGCGTTTCAAGGAAAAACAGCTTGGTATTGGGCCGGCGCGCCTTGGCCCATGCATCCGTGTCCCGGCCGTCGATGATCGTGACCGCGATACCGAAGCGCGGCAGAAGATTATCGGTCAGCCAGCGGCACGATCCGAACAGGGCACGCCCGGCCACAACATGATCACCCGCCGACAGCTGGCACAAAAGCGCCGCCGTCATCGCCGACATGCCGCTTGCGGTGGCGCGCGCAGCTTCGGCGCCCTCCAGCAGGCACAGCCGTTCTTCCAGCATCTGGACCGTCGGGTTCTGCAACCGCGAATAGGTCATGCCTGCCTGTTCGCCACGGAAACGCGCCGCTGCATCCTCGGCACAGTCATAACTGTAGCCGGAAGTCAGGAATATCGCTTCAGAGGTTTCGCCAAATTCCGAGCGCGCAGTGCCGCCGCGGACGGCCTGTGTTGCAGGGCGCCAATTGCGCGTGATTTCGCGCGTCTGTCCGGTCATTCTTTTCATGGTCAATGCATTGCCCAAAACCCGCCTGCTTCGTCAATCGCCAACCACACGCCACGCTACCGAACCTGCTGCACGCCAGCCGTTGACCACGAGGCCGGGACCGTGGCATTAGCCCCCTCACCTGACGCGGCGCGCCACCACGCGCGCCCCTGCCGGGCGGGTATGATGTAATGGTAGCCTGTCAGCTTCCCAAGCTGAACGC
>CAZWMK010000048.1:2539-15792 GCA_964635065.1 uncultured Sphingomonadaceae bacterium
ATCCTGCAGGCGGCGATCGATTCGTTGACCGGTTCGGCGATTTCGCCGCCGGGATAGGTGGACGGCGCTTGACGGCAGTGCCGCAGTGGCGATACGGCCCGTCAGGCTACGCGGGTATGATGTAATGGTAGCCTGTCAGCTTCCCAAGCTGAACGCGCGGGTTCGATTCCCGCTACCCGCTCCAGCTTCTTTCCGATGCCATGAAAATCGCCGGAAATCTCCCTGATGCACTGTCGCGCGGATATGTGGCGTGCAGGGTTCGTCTGGAGCGGGATATCGGGCGACACGATCTGTCAGTCACTCCTGATACGTTGCCATCCCGTCAAACAGGCATCATGAAGAAGCAAGATGCCGCCCCTGACCTGACACTATCAGGAGGCGCGTCATGACAAAAATCCATGGGGAAAGGAGCGCCATGCAAGGCGGGACGTTCGATTACATCATCGTCGGCGGCGGTTCGGCGGGCTGCGTGCTGGCACACAGACTCAGCGCGGATCCAGGCGTGCGCGTTCTTCTGATCGAGGCGGGGCCGCCCCCGCGCTCGCCCTATATCCGCATCCCGATGGGGCTGGGCAAGCTGCTCTCCGACCCATCGATGATGTGGTATTACCCGACCGAGCCCGAAGCCGCGACCGCCGACATGTCGAGGATTTGGCTGCGTGGCAAGGTGCTGGGCGGGTCGAGCGCCGTGAACGGCATGGTCTATTGCCGGGGCGACGCGCAGGACTATGACGACTGGGCGGCGCACGGCGCCACCGGCTGGGACTGGAACACGATGCTCGCCGCCTTCAGGGACATTGAGGATCATGCGCTGGGCAGCAGCCCATGGCGCGGCGTCGGCGGGCCGCTGCCCGTCTCGATCCAGCCCTATCGTTCGGCCCTGACCGATGCAGTGCTGGAAGGATGCAGCGCGCTTGGGACGCCGATCAAGGAGGATCTGAACGAACCACCGCTGGAAGGTGTCGGCTATTCGCCCGTCACCATTGCGCGCGGTCGGCGGATGAGCAGCTATGAAGCCTTCGTCCGCCCGATCCGCCACCGCCGCAACCTGTCGATCGTCACGGACACGCTGGTCAGCCGCATTCTCCTCGACGGCCGCCGTGCCACAGGCGTCAAGGGCGTCCGCGCCGGTCATGAACAGACATGGCAAGCCCGCCGCGCCGTGATCCTGAGCGCTGGCACCATCGGCTCGCCGAAAATCCTGCAATTATCGGGCATTGGTCCGGCCAGCCATCTTCAGGCGCTCGGCATTCCGGTTGCGTGCAACAGTCCGGGTGTCGGCCAGAATCTCAGTGAACACAAAGCCGTCTGGCTGGAATATCGGTTGCGCGGCAACACCGGGCTCAATCACCAGTTCCGGGGCTGGCGCCTCGTCGCCAACGCCTTGCGCTATGCCCTGACACGCGGCGGGCCGCTTGCGTCGACCGTCAACATCAACGGCTTCATCCGCACCCGTTCCGAACTTGTCCGTCCCGATGCACAGATCAACATCTGGGCGCTGACCGCGCAAAAGGGCATCGACAGCTTCAAGCCAGAACCCTTTCCAGCGATCAATGCGGGCGGCTGGCCGCTCAGGCCCGAAAGCCGCGGTTCAATCATGCTGCGCTCGGCTGATCCGAATGACATGCCAGTGATCCGTCCGAACTTCCTTGCAACCGAAACCGACCGCGCGATCCTGATCGGTCTGTTCCGCTATCTTCGCGCCGCATTCCGTCAAGCGCCGCTGGCCGACTTCATCGCCGCCGAAACCCTGCCCGGAACCGATGTCGTCAGCGACGATGACATCCTTGCCGCCGCGCACTGCGGCGAAAACGGTTTCCACGCGACCGGCACCTGCCGCATGGGATCGGATGCCGAAGCCGTGGTCGATCCTCACCTGCGCGTAAACGGCATCGATGGCCTGCGGGTGGTCGATGCCTCGGTCATGCCGACGCAGGTCTCCTCGGGTGTCAATGGCCCCGTCATGGCACTGGCATGGCAGGCCGCGAACCTGATCGCGGCTGATGACGGGGACTAACGGCGTGTGCACTACCGAAGGCGCATGCACAGATGTCGTTGGCGCAATGCTGGCAGTGAGGGCGGTCCCATTTATTTTTTCAGCATCGCCTGCCGCATGACGTTTTTGGCATAATCCAGCAGATCGGAAATGACGTCGGCAGACAGCTGGCCGGCAAGTTGGCCATAGGCCATGCCCTCCAGCACATAATGGGCGATGTTGCCCGCACGGGCGACTTCCGGGTCTGAGTAGCTCCAGCCGAAAGCCGTGCGCGCACTTTCATACCAGTCATGAAGAAATGCCTGGTATTTCGGCGCAAAGACTGCCGCAAGCTCCGGGTCGCTACGTGCTGCCAGCACCAGTTCCTGATAGGCTCTGAAATCAGGCTCGTTGAGATGCCGCCAGTGCGCATCGATCAACTGATCGACGACATCCGCGTCCGGCGCGCTGTTTCTCAGATCCTGCTGGAACTGGCGCAGGCGGCGCTCGTTCAGATATTCCATGCTGGCGCACAGCAGGTCGCGCCGTGTCTTGAAGTGATATTGCACAGCACCGCGCGATGTTGCCGCGCGCGTGGCCACAAGGGCAAAAGACAGGTCGTCAGCCGTGCAGTCCTGCAAACATTCGATGGCAGCCTGCAGCACACGCTGGCGCATGGCCTCGCTCTTGGCAATCTGGCGGGACGAGGGCCCGGCCTCCCGCTTGCGTCTGCGACTGGTGCTGCGATCTGGCGCGGACGGTGAAATGCCCGGCTTGGGGAAATGGCGGTCTTCATCGTTCATTATGCACCATGGGTAAACGCCGGGATGCGATCACGCAACGTTTCGCAGCCTGCTGAAATAATGCCTTTATATCAACATTATAAAAAGAAATGGCAGGATTTGGTTCAAGCCAAGTTCAAGTTGACAGTACTTTGAAATGATGTAGCTTTCAAAAAAAGCCAATCAGCATGTTTATAATGCGGCAGCACAGTGGGGAGGAACAAGGCTGGTCAACACCGCCGCCATGCGGGTGTGCCAGCAGCCAAGGCCTGCACCGATTTGCGGTTTCCTTGCATGGTCCCTTCCCTGACCGGTTGCCGACATTCCTTGAGGAGGATGCCGGACTATGGCGAAGATCGAACAAAGCCTGATCAAGGCACTGGGCACCGACCATCCCGCGACAGAGGCACCGCCATTCCTGCCGCGCAAACCCATTCCCGTCATCGGCTATCAGCGCATTGATGGAACGCGTTTCCATTCGCGCGAATTCATGGAACGCGAGTGGGAACATGTCTGGACCAAGGCATGGCATGTGGGGTGCCATATTTCGGAGCTGGCCGAGCCGGGTGAATTCCGTGTTCACACGCTGGGCAAGGAATCCTTGCTGTTCGTCCGCGGTGACGATGGCGAACTGCGCGGCTTTTTCAACATCTGCCAGCATCGCGGCAACGTCTTGTGCCAGGTCAACGCCGGCATGGTCGACAAATTCACCTGTCCCTATCATGGCTGGCAGTGGAACAAGGATGGGTCGCTGCACCTGCTCGCGCGCCCGGAATTGTTCGGCCAGTATCGCAACGGCGTGCCCAAGGGTGAACTCGACCTGCCGCAGATCCGTACCGATACCTGGGGCGGCTGGCTGTGGTTCAACCTTGATCCGCACGCCATCGACCTGCGCGATTACCTGGGCGAGGCCGGGCGGCATCTTGAAAGTTACGAACTCGAAAAATTCCAGCTGATCGATCACAAGTCATTTGAATGGAATGGCAACTGGAAACACGCACATGATGCCTTCAACGAAAGCTATCATTTCGAAGCGCTGCATACCGACTTCATGAACATTACCGAAGGCTATGATGTGCCGATTGAACTTCTCGGCATGCACAGCCGGATGATCAACTTCAATCTGACTGTCAGTGAACTTCTGAATAACGCCGATGAATTGACGGCACTACGCGAAAAATTCCTTGGCATCGGCACCTTGGTGCCCAAGGATTACAAGGGCAGCCTGCGCGATGTGCACCTCGAAGTGATCAAGGCGAAGCGCGCCATGCAGGACAGGACCCACCTGCCCTACAAACGCATGAACGACGAGCAGTTGGTGCACCAGTATCACTACACTTTCTTCCCGAGCGCGACCTTTACCCAGACGCCGGAAATGTCGATCCTCTTCCGTTACCGGCCGCACCCGACTGATCCCAATTTCTGTTATTATGATTTCCTGATCACGGAACATCGCGCGCCTGGCAGCCCTCCGCCTGCTGTCAACCACCGACTCTACCGGCATGATGAATTGACGGACTATGGCGCGGCGTTTGAAGGCACCTTCGATCCTTTCCTTGCGAATGTGCTCAAGGAAGACGGCTCGAATATGCCGACAATGCAGCAAGGCACCGGCTCCATGGGCTTTCGCGGCATGGTTCTGGGGGATCAGGAAGTCCGCATTCGCCATTTCCACAACCAGATCGATCGCTGCCTGATGGGGGACTATCCATGGATTTTCGGTAGCTGAAGTAAAACATCATCAAATGACAACATCGAAGAAGTCACATCTTGGGAGGATGGATATAATGACTGGAATGTTGAATGGCATACCGTCCGCGCGCGCATCCACGCGGAGGGGCGCGGTCAGTCTTTGCGCACTGGCGACCATGCTTGTCGGCAACGCGGCATGGGCACAGGATGCCGCAAGCAACCGCGACGCCGAGGACATTGTCGTCACGGCCCAGCGGCGTGAACAGGCTCTGCTCGAAGTCCCGCAGGCCGTGCAGGCCATGAGCGGCGAAAGCCTGGTCGACATGGGTGTCACCAATATCCAGCAAGCCATTTCGCTGGTGCCGAGCGCAACCACCGGCTCCACCATCGGCGCGGGCAGCACCACCTACCAGATCCGCGCCATCGCCGCATCCGAAACCGATGGCGACCCGGCTGTCGGTTATTATCTCGACAATTTCGCCTTCACCATGCCGGGCCGTCCTTATGCGCCTGTTGCGGATTTCTATGACCTGCAACGTGTTGAAGTACTGCGCGGCCCTTCGGGCACGCTATACGGCCTCGGTTCGATCGGCGGCACCATCAAGGTGCTGACCAAGGACCCGAACCTTGACGAGATCGAAGGCTCGGTGCGCGCCACGGCCAACCTGACCAGTGGCGGCAAGCCCGGTTGGTCGGGGGACGGCATGCTGAATGCGCCCTTGATTCCCGGCAAGCTGGGTGTGCGCGGCGTGCTCAGCTACAAGCGGGTTGGCGGCTATGCCGACATCATCCCTACGGGCAAGAAGAACGACAACCCGTCCAAAACCTTCACGGGCCGCCTGAAGGTTCTTGCCAAGCCGACCGAGGACCTGACAGTGCGTCTGTCGATGTGGCGCAACGATACCGAACAGCGTTGGTCCGATCGCATTACCTACGCCAAACCTGCCAGCATCGACCAGCGCTTTGGCGAAGCCGCATCGGATTACTGGCTGTTTGCCGGCGATATTGAATATGATCTTGGCTTTGCGACGCTGCAAAGCTCGACAGGCCATATCAAGAATACGGTGCTGTCAAACAACGGCGGCTTCATTCCCGGCGCAGTCGGCAATTTCACCGCCTACTGGCCGCTTGAAGCCAAGAACTTCAACGAAGATCTGCGCCTGACGTCGAACAGTGACGGACCGTTGCAGTATATCTTCGGGCTGTTCTACCAGAAAGGGCGCACCTTCGGCGGCCAGACCGTCGAACTGCCCGACTTCGTTGTCGGACCGGGGGTTACCGGGTTCAATACTGTCAACGACAAGAATCGTCTCTACAGCCGGTCATGGGCGGTCTATGGCGAAGCGACCTATTCGGCATTCGAGGACAAGCTCGATATCACCATCGGCGGACGCTATTACGAGGAAAAGCGCCGCTTCGTCGAAGACAGCCAGCTGGAAATCGCGGGAGCGGTGATCCCGACCCAGAGCACAACACGCGCCAGCAACAACACCTTCAACCCACGCTTCAACATCTCCTATCACCCGACGGAAGATGGCATGCTCTACGCCGAAGTGGCCAAGGGCTTCCGCAGTGGCGCGATCACCTCGGCCTCGATCATGGGCGCGTCCAACGCCGTGATGGGCACCAATTTGTCGAACACGTCGCCGCCCGACACATTGTGGAACTATGAAGCGGGACTGAAATGGGCACTGTTCGACAAGGCCCTCACGCTCGAACTGTCGGCCTATTATGTCGACTGGAGCAAGGCGCAGATCGAACTGTCACCGGCCCTGCAGACGATCGTGGCCCAGGTAGGCGACGTCAAGGGCCGCGGCATTGAACCATCGATCACGTGGCGCACGCCACTGCCAGGGTTGACGCTGAATTTTGCGGGCAATTTCAACAAGACGACGATCAAGCATGTGCCGACGCAGATCGTGGCAGTGATCCCGCAATTGCGCGACGGCAACCAGCTGCCGGGTACGGCCAAGACCACTTTCACCATATCGGGCAATTATCATACGCCAATCGGTGATTCCGATCTCGAGTTCCGGGCGAACGCGCGCTACAGCTATCGTTCCAAGCAGCAAAGCATCTTCAATGGCGCCTATGCCCCCTATAACGGCGTCGGCTATGCGCGCGCCAGTGTCGGCAACGACAAGTGGGAAGTCGGGGTATTCTGCGACAATATCGCGAACGCCGTGGGGCCAATCAACAAACCCGGCGGGCAGAACCACATCATTTATCCCCGCACCTTCGGCGTTTCGCTGGAGTCCAGGTTCTGAGGCCGGCTGAAGCCTTCTGAAAAAGACAGGACACGGGTGCGACGGATTTTCCATGATCTCGATCTGCTCGCACCCAACCTCCGGATCGCCTGCTTCAGCAAGGCGACTGTCGTCCTCAAAGGGCATGAAGGGATCAAGCGACAGAAACTTGAACATCGGCACTTGCAACAGTGCAAGCGCGCCGCCTAACATCACCCCAAGACGAAGCCCACGCGCGGTCAATCAACACTGCGAAGTGTGCCGAACATTCTGACGCCCCCGACGACAAAGGGCCAGAATGCGCAGCGGATACGGGGAGGCATCGATGGACGCCGAAGTCTTGGCAGATATCCGCATGTTGACGTGTATCGAAAAAATCAGGCGGTTGCAGGGTGGGCATCATTCATCACTCCTGATTTTCTGAGAGCCCATGCCAATTTTCCAGCTTTTTCGTTCTGATAAAAAATGATTTCTTGGGGAGTATGAGTTGATGTCCGAATATGATGTCGTTGTTCTCGGGACCGGGGCCGCTGGGCTGACGGCAGCGATTGCCGCTCATGCACAGGGCGCGCGGGTGGCTGTGTTCGAAAAGGGCAACAAGGTCGGCGGCACCACAGCCTGGTCGGGTGGACAGGTGTGGATCCCGAATAATCCGCAGATGAAGGCGCTCGGCAAGGCTGACAGCCGCGAGGAGGCCCTGACCTATATCATGTCGATGTCGAATGGCCTGATCGCGCGCGACATGGCCGAAGCGTTCGTCGATGGCGGACCGGAGATGGTCGCCTTCATCGAGGCCAATTCGCCCGTTAAATTCGTCTGCGTACCCGATTTTCCCGATTACCACCCCGAACAGCCGGGCGGAAAGCCGGGCGGCGGACGCACGCTGGAATGTCCGGTATTTGCCTTTGGCGAACTGGGCGACTGGCGCGACCGGGTCGAGGTATCACCCTATTGGCCGAATTATCACATCATGGTGGGCGAAACGACACTCTGTCAGGCCGTGCCGGAAGAACTTCCTGCCGAGGTCACGCAACACCGCATCGACCATGATGAACGCGGGCTGGGGCAAGCACTGATCGGGCGGCTTTTGCGCGGCTGCCTTGACCGCGGCATTGCGGTGCAAACAGGATGCCGTGCCGTCGAACTGGTGATGGAACATGGCGCGGTGGCTGGCGTGGTGATCGAGGGGCCAGAGGGCCGTTTCACAGTGCGAACGCCGAACGTCATTCTCGCGACAGGTGGCTTCGACTGGAACCAGGATTTCACCAACGCGTTTCTGCGCGGCCCGCTCGATACCAGCGTCGCGGTGCCGACCAATACCGGCGACGGCCTGAAAATGGCGATGAAGGCCGGAGCCATGCTTGGCAACATGCGCGAGGCCTGGTGGATGCCGGTCGTCGAAGGGCCGGTGAACGAGGCTGGAAAACAGTTGTTCACGGCAGAGCGCACGCTGCCCGGTTCGATCATGGTCAATCGCCATGGCAAGCGCTTCACGAACGAAGCGGCGAACTATAACGCTTTCGGCGCGGCCTTCCACGAACAGGACACCAACAGTTGTTCCTACGTCAACCTGCCCTCATGGGTGGTGTTCACGCAGGATTTCTATGAAAAATGGGGCTTCGCTGGCGGCTATGGCGGCACGCGCGAGGATGACCGCCGCCCGCCGGCATGGATTACGGGCGCCGACACGCTGCGTGAACTGGCCGACAAGATCGGCGTGCCGGGCGATGCGCTTGAAGACACGGTCGCGCGCTGGAACGGTCATGTCGAGGCCGGTCATGATCCCGACTTCAAGCGCGGCGAAAGCTGGTACGATCGCTGGTGGGGTGATCCAACCTGCAAGGGCCGTGTCGAGGCGACGCTCGGCAAACTGGAGCACGGCCCCTACTACGCCGTCGAGGTCAAAAGCGGTGCGATCGGTACCAAAGGTGGGCCGCGCACGGACACGCAAGGGCGCGTCCTCGATCTCGACCAGCAGGTCATTCCGGGGCTTTATGCGGCAGGCAACGTCATGGCCTCGCCGATGGGCATGACCTATGGCGGCGGTGGCGGCACATTGGGGCCAGGCATGGTGTTCGGCTATTACGCGGGCCGCGACGCCGGCACGCGACGCGCCAACTGACGACTGAAATCATACAACCGCGCGGTTTACAGAAACGACTTAACAAAAAAGGAAAAATTCATGTTCAAGATTGTCAACTTCCTCGTCCGTCGTCCGGGCATGACGACGGCTGAATTTCAGGCACATTATGAAAAATCGCATGTACCACTTGCGCTCAAGACATTTCCCCAGATCGTCGAACATCGCCGGAACTACCCGGTTGAGGGCGGGACATATTTTCCTGAAAATGTCGCGCAACCCTGGGATGCTGTCGTTGAAATCTGGTTCAAGGACCGCCGCGGCTTTGATGACATGCTTGCGTTCCTGAGCGATCCGGTCGCCAGCGCGGAAATCGTGGCCGATGGCGATCTGTTTCTGGATGGCGCCAAATGCGGCATGCTCGTGGTTGATGAAAAAATCGGCATTACCGTCTGATCCGCATATTTTGCGACATGGCGCGGACCGTCGGGCGGTAACTTTTATCTGATTGAAGCCTGTCCGTTTTCAAATGCACGGGTCTTGGGCCAAAAAATGCAAAGGGCGGCTTTATCGGCAATGGGCGCGCACTGCGCCGACTGCCAGATAAAACCGCCCCTCAACAACGATGGTCGGCTCATACCGGACCGATCAGAGTGCGATGACGCCGCCATCGTCTTTGGTGGTGACGATCGTTGCAGAACGGGGACGACCGCTGGCCGTGCCGCTCTGACTTTGCGGCCAGTTGCCTGACGGCGCATCCGTTGCGCCGCCTTCGACCGGGTGCTGAATGTTGACGAACAGGGTGCGGCCATCGGGCGTGCTCTCGACACCCGTGATTTCGCATTCCTTCGGGCCAACAAGGAAGCGGCGCAGGCTGGCGCCCGGTGCGGCTCCGACGCGGGTGGCCTGCGTATAGAATACGGGTTTGACACCCGATACGAAGCGCGACGGTCATCACGCTTGAAACCCGCGATGTCGGCGGCAAGATTCTGGTGACGCACCAGATCAGGCTATCCGAACTGCGCTGAACGGAAGCGGGCGTCCGACCGTGCTATTCGATCATGCCAGCGAGCACGGGCGTCACCCGCAGCGTTTCGGGGATGCGCTCCGGGCCGATCACGCGATCGATGTGTTCGTGCGCGTGATAGATGCGGCGTTCCTGGTAATTGACAACGATCGACCGGAAAGCCGGGGATTCTGCTGATTTCTGCACGCTTGGCAGATACGTCAGATCCTCGTCGAGGATGATGTTGAACTGGGCGATCTTTTCCTTCCATGCGTCGGGCAGTTCAGCCTCGCCATGCGGCATGCCCATCCAGACCACTTCCAACCGGCATGTGTTCAGGCTGGTCGGCCAGAACAGCAGCAGCGGGAAGCCGTTGGCGTAAACCGGCGTCGTCAGGTTCGGAAAGCAGGTGAAGGCGGTGATGAAGGCGCGCGGGATCGGGCCGACGCTCTCGATGTCGGCGATGCCGCCCATACCCATCGAAAAGCCTGTTTCGTCTGACGCGCTCTCGCGCGGTTCGAAGCCATCGTTCCACGGCAGGATGTTGCGCGAATGGCCGTTTTCATAAAGCGACATCACCGTGCCGCGATGTTCGACCGCGCATTTCGGGCCGGGCAGGCCAACGGTGCCGCGATGGACCGACACGAAATGGTAATTCTCAGCGAAGGCATCCATCAGGATCTTCCAGTTGCACGCGCAGTCGTAGCTGTAGCGGTCGATCAGCGCGAGATTGTCGAGATCGAACTGGGCAAGCTGCGGTTGAAGCCGCCGCACATAATCAGCGAGCGGTTGCGCGTCGGGATCGGCATTGATGAATATCCAGCCGCCCCAGGTTTCGCAGCGCACGCGTGTCAGCCCGCGCTTCGACTTGTCGAGCCCGGAAAAATCGCGCTGGTCGGGCACACCGATCAGCTTGCCGTCGAAATCGTAGGTCCAGGCATGATAGCCGCACACCAGCCGCTTGCCGGGACAGATGCCCTGCTTTTCGGTGACAAGGCAGCCGCCGCGATGCGCGCAGGTATTGTAGAAGGCTGAAAAGCCCGTGTCGGTGCGGATGACGACAATCGGCATGCCCGGCACGCTGTCGAAGCTGACATAGCTGCCGACTTCGGGGAACTGGTCCTTGTGCGCGGCATAAAGCCACGTCTTCTGCCAGAGATGTTCCAGTTCAAGCTGGTAGAATTCGGGCGAGACATAACGCTGCGCCGGAAGGTCGGGGAACGCGGGAAAACCATCGGGATAGCCTTCGCGCCCCTTTTCGTAAGCAATGCGTTCGCGCAGCGTCTCGATCGATTCCGGCGTGTTCACGGTGCGCCCCACTTTGCGAAATAAGGATGATTGGAGTCCAGCCCATCGGCGAAGAACGCTGCACCACCCTGGTCGGTCGGCGTGAAATGCTGTGAACCATGATGGATGAAACGCAGGTTGGAGAGCCGCCATTCGCCGTTCCGCCGTTCGAAATCGAACAGGTAACGCGCAAATGACAAGTCCTCGCGCCCGGTGCCGTCTTCGGTGGGCGCACGCATGAACATCGTGGCTCCGGCTTCGGCACGGGCGCGGTCGCCCAATATCTCGATACGCGGGCTGGCGAGCATGTGCAGACGGCGCTGATAGCCCGCTTCGAGCTCGGCCACCCACGGCACGGCGGCGGCACGATCACCGCTCCATATCCCGTAATCGAAAAAGGCATTGGGCCAGAACAGGGCTTCAAGGCCCGTCCAGTCCATCCAGTCAACCGCATAGGCATAGCGTTCGATCAGGGTGCGGCAGGCGCGTTCGGCAAGAAGTTCGCGCAGCTGGTCGCGTTCGGCGTTGGATAGATCGCTCATGTCATCCCTCCTCAAAGCTTGACCATCGTCTTGCCCTGGTTCGAACCATCGAACAGGCGCATGAAGGTGGGGATCGCCTGTTCAAGGCCGTCGAAGACCTCGTCGCGGTATTTGAGCTTGCCCTCGGCAATCCAGCCGCTCAGTTCGGCAATCGCCTGCGGGAAGCGGTCTTCATACATGAACATCAGAAAGCCGCGCACGTCGAGCACCTTGGCGACGATCATGAAGAGATTGTGCATCTGCGGGGCCGCAGCACCATCATAGCCAGAAATCATCCCGCACACGGCGATCCGGCCCTGCCAGTTCATCCGCGATAGTGCCGCATCAAGCACGACGCCGCCGACGTTATCGAAGTAAACATCGACCCCATTGGGGCAGGTATCGGCCAAGGCGGCGGAAAGCTGGGCAAGATCCTTGCCCTTATAGTCGACGGCGGCGTCGAAGCCGAATTCCTCGACCAGACGGCGGCACTTTTCAGCGCCACCCGCGATGCCGACGACGCGGCAGCCCTTGATTTTGGCGATCTGGCCGACGATCGAGCCCACCGCACCAGCCGCCGCCGACACCAGCACGGTTTCACCTGGCTGCGGCTTGCCGACGTCGAGAAGGCCGAAATAGGCGGGCAGACCCGTCAGACCGAGCACCGAAAGGGCTGCGGATGGAGTCGGGCAGAGCTTCGGGTCGATCTTCCAGCACATCGCGCTGGTGTCGACGATGCTGTATTCACCAACCGTGCCGCGTCCGACGATCAGGTCGCCCGCCGCAAATCCCGGCGCGCGCGATTCCACCACCGTGCCAAGCACGCCCGTGCCCATCGGCGCGCCGACAGCAACCGGCGGAATATAGCCATCCTCGGACCCGAGCAGCAGCCGGATGCCCGGATCGAGCGACAAATAGAGATTGCGGACCAGAAGCTCGCCTTCGTCCGGCTTGGGGATCGGGGCATCGACGATTTCGAAATTCTCCGTCGAGACGGCGGCCTTGGGTCGCGACTTCAGCACGACATTACGGTTTTCGGCCATCTTGATCTCCCCAATCCGTGTCTTGTCTATGAAGGCGATGATAGGGATCGGCACTATGCGATCATCTGACATTTAGGTTAGGCAGCAGCCTCATGAGCGCGGAACCATCGTCGCATTAACGCGCGTCGGACAGATTGTGGCGTGCGCAAGGTGTGGCAGCAGATGCAGCGTGAGGGCTTCGATATTGCCCGCTGCACAGTGGAACGGCTGATGCGTGATCTCGGCCTGCAGGGCGTGATCCGCAGCAAGCCGTTGAAGACGACGATCAGCGACAAGACGGCGCCGTGTCCGCTCGATCAGGTCAACCGTCAGTTCCACGCCCCGGCGCCGAACATGCTATGGGTCTCGGACTTCACTTACGTCGCGACCTGGGCGGGGTTCGTCTAGCCGGTAGCAGTCCCCCAGAAAGCAGTTGTCCGCTTTCAGGTCCTGCCATCCGAATCTAGGAACGGCTAGAATCGAGGCGCGTTGCCAACATTTAGTTCTTGCGCTCGCAAACGGCGAGTTTCAGGCGTCGGTCTCCGGGCGACTACGACTTGGATGAGGCGCACTGGTGCCGGTCCGTTCAGTGAAGCGGGAATGGCTGGTTTGGAGTGAATAGCCCCTAGATTTCTGGACGCC
>CAZWMK010000049.1:0-15760 GCA_964635065.1 uncultured Sphingomonadaceae bacterium
AGCGCTACAATGGCATTGTAGAGGTCAGGGGTTCGATCCCCCTCGGCTCCACCATGACCCTCAAGGGCAAAGCTCACAGGAAAGACACCGACCACTCTTGCCTTTTTCGTAGGCAGTGGCGGCCTCCTATTCCTTTCCATACGACAGACCAACGCACAGCCCTCGCACCTCGCGTTCATCGGCCAGAGATTTGAACCTAGTTTCCAGATAAAGTTATAGTTAAATCAGCCACACGAAACGAGAAATGAAGGTCGCAGGCATTGGATCCCGATTCAAATTGCGCATTGCAGTCCACTGATGAGATTGACCTGAGGAAGTTGCTTTCCGCGATATGGATGCAACGTCGTCTAGTTTTTTTCACTTCTGCCGGGCTTCTGCTAATGTCGGCCTTATACCTGCATATGGCCACCTACAAATATAGCGCCTCGATGAAGGTCGTCCCCGTTGAGGATGCTAGCGCTCTGTCACGCGCGGGGGGACTAGCTGGCCTTGCCGCGATGGCAGGCATGGAGTCCAATCAACCTGCCAGCAATTTCGACCTTTACGTTGACGGATTAACAGATCTTGAGACGACACGTCTGCTTGCGGCTGACCAGAAGATCATGCGCACAATATTCTCTGAAGAATGGGATGAGAAAAATCAGACCTGGCATCAACCAAGTGGTGCTGTACGCGCAGCCAAGCACACAATTAAAAAAATACTCGGATACCCCGACACGCCATGGCGCGCACCTGACGCCGCCAGACTGAAATTATATCTCTCTGAAGAGATTGAGGTATCAACCGCGAAAAAATCGAATATTATTACCATAAGCTATGAGAATCAGGATCCGCTTTTTGCGCGCCATTTGATCAGCCGCATGCATGAAGCGGTGGATACACGCCTGAGGAAACGGGCCATGCGCCGCGCGGACGCATCCATAGGATATGTCAACAGCAAGCTGCCGAGCGTTAGCGTTGCCGAGTATCGGCAAGCATTGGTTGACATGCTTTCAACGCATGAGAAGCAGCGCATGCTTGCAAGCTCTGGCCTGCCGTTCGCTGCCGATCCGATCGCTCCGGCAGAAGTAAGCGCATCTCCTGTCACCCCAAAACCGGCGCTCGTAATTGGCCTATCCCTCATATCTGGAATAATGTTTTCAATATTAATCATTACGATGACAGCCATAAATACAATAAAAAATAAATAAGAGCAGTCAACGCAATGACAATGTCGAGATATTTCTTTTATTTAATTTTCCACTTGATCATCAGACATACGTTTGATTCCGGAAAACCATATTCACTTTTTTTTCCCAAAATTAGAGCGTGGGTTGCCAAACAGTTTATTGTTAGCTGCGGAAAAAAAGTAGAAATTGGATCGCGCTGTAGTTTGTCAACCGACTTACGCATCGGATCACGCTCTGGCATTGGCAACAACTGCCTGCTGCAAGCTGGCTGCACGTTGGGCGACGACGTCATGATGGGACCCGACGTCAAAATCTATACCAAAACTCATAATTATTCCGCCATGGACCGCCCCATGCATGAACAGGGCATCAAATCCAATGCGGTAGTCATTGGAAATGATGTCTGGATAGGGGCCAACGTCATTATTCTGCCCGGTGTAACAGTCGGCGATCATTCCATTCTGGGAGCATCAGCAGTTGTGACGAAGCCCGTTCCTCCCTATTCAATCGTCGGCGGAAATCCTGCCAGAATATTGAAAGATCGTCGTGAAAGTTTGGATTGATTTATCCAATTCGCCCCATGTCACCTTCTTCAGGCCAGTCATAGATCGGCTTCAAAGCAAGGGCGCTGACGTCATTCTGACATATCGAGATTTTGCCGAAACCGCAGGGCTGGTGCGTGCGTCAGGATTGGAAGCGCAGTGCATAGGCGGACATGGCGGCAAAAGTCGTTACGCCAAAGCCCTCAACCTGATGAACAGGACAAGGGCGCTTGCGGCTTTTGCACGTGGCAAAGGCATATCTGTTGCAGTCAGTCATAACAGCTATTTCCAGATCATCGCTGCCCGCATGTCTGGCATTCCGGCGCTTACCCTGATGGATTATGAAGGCACGCCGGCAAATCATATCGCCTTTCGCCTGGCCAACCGCGTCTTGGTTCCTGCAAGTTTCCCCACATCCGCGCTGCGCAAATTTGGCGCCGCCGATGCGGTCGTCTATGACGGGATCAAAGAAGACATTTGTCTGGCAGATTTTCAACCAGACCTTCTTTTCAGGTCGCGCCTGTTCGCCCAGATGAACCGAACGGATACAGGCGCAGCACTGGTTGTGCTGCGTACGCCCCCGACCCAGGCGCTGTACCATCGGCACGCCAATCCCCTTTTTCCGCGCCTTCTTGAACGCCTTGCCGCTATGCCGCAACACGCTGTGGTGGTCCTGCCGCGCTATCATGAACAACGGCAGGAAATCAGCGCGTCCTTCCCACAGTTTTACATGCCTGAGGCTCCATTGCCGGGCCTTGACCTTGTTCATGCGGCCGATCTGGTCGTGAGCGGGGGTGGATCGATGAATCGCGAAGCAGCAGCATTGGGCACACCAGCCGCCACCATTTTTGCGGGCGTACTGCCAGCCGTTGACCAACATTTGTGCGCGCGTGGCTTGATGCATCAGCTGCAAACGCCTGACGACGTTGACGCGCTGCTTATTCAACGAAAAATCGGACGGGATTTCAGGAGAAACCTCAAGCCCATTTCAACCCTGCTCGACGAAATTGAAAAGGTCGCAACAGGTGCGTGAAATCCTGATCAGATATAAACATTACATCACAGTTTTAGCATTCACAGTCATAGGCCATTTACTCGGCTTTGGCCGTGAGCTGGCATCAGCCTATTATTTAGGCGCAAGCGAACTGGCAGACGGCCTTGTCGTCGGACTTTTACCCTTGGTGCTTTTTGTCAGCATATTTGGCACGGGTTACGCCAATGCGGCCATGGTGCAGATAAGAAACCTCGACAATCCGACACGTGTCCGGCAAACGTTGCCCCCGATCATTATTGTCTCCATCATCGCTTCCCCGCTACTTTACGCGAATAGCGCTTTGATCATCGACTTTCTGGCTCCCGGCCTGGGCCCAGAAGGCAAGCGCTTGGCCATGCCCCTTGCAGCGGCTGCAGGTGCAAGTTTGCCATTTGTGATTTTCGCCGCCTGGGGCAAGGCATTACTGCAACTCGATGGGCATTTTGCCCGTGCATCCCTCGCAGACATCGCGCCAAATCTGGGCATGATAGCGGGCATAACCCTGCTATTCCATGTATACGGGTTCACCGGCTTGGCTCTGGGCGCCCTAGGCGGCTACATCGTTCAATGGATTATTTCAATAAAATCAATATTCTTTAATATAAAGCTGTCTGATTTTTTTAAATTACTATCTACAGACAATCTAGAAATTTACCGAAATACTTTTCTGGCCACTTTAAGCTATTCAGTCGTCTATGTTGAGCTCGTCGTCGACCGATATTTCGCATCCCTGGCTGGCGAAGGATCGATCGCTACAATGAACTATGCACAGAAAATCATGGTTTTGCCATTACACACGCTATTTCTAGCCATTGGCACGGTGATTTTCCCAAAACTCATCACGGCAGCCACGCAGGCAGGCGGCCTTGACCGCGCTGCCAACCGTTTATACCGGGTGACACTGACGCTCGCCATTCCCGTAACACTCGGCGGCGTCCTGCTTGGACCTTGGGCGGCTAATCTGCTGCTCGGATATGGCAAACTGGCAGGCGATGGCGCTACTGATGTCGGCGTGCTGCTGCAAATCTACATGCTCGCCTTCATCCCGCTTGCCCTGGCGCAGGTCGCCACAAAAGTGCGTTACGCGGCCAATGATTTCAAGACGCCGCTAATAGCGGGCCTGAGCGCCGCCGGGATCAAACTTCTTGGCAGTGTCCTGTTATTCCAGTGGCTGGAACTGCCCGGTCTCATTCTGGCAACAGCCCTTGCAGCGGCTACAAATTGCAGCATTTTGATCTACTGGAGGCGCGGACGTGCTGACACTGAATGACATCGCGCATGTGTTTCGCAACCTCGCCCCAGCCTTGACCGAACTTGGCTACAAGCCGGAGATCACGCCCTTTACCTTTGCAAGGGCCAATCTCACGCCGGCGCGATTGTGGGCAACCGTAAGGGCTATTCGCAAGGCGCCGTTTGTATATGTGAACTATGCCTTGTTCGCATTTCTGCCGCGTCTGCTCGGCAAGCCATATGTCGTCCATTGTCACGGCACAGATGTGAGAGAAAACCTCTCCAACCGTTGGCGACTGCTCACACTCTATGGCCTGCGCGGCGCCCGCTGGATTTTCTACTCGACCCCCGATCTTGGTGATTGCTTGCCGCAGGAATGCAGATCGCGCGCAAGTTTCCTGCCCAATCCCATCTCGGAAAGTATTTTCACGCGCCCAGCAGCGGAACGGATCGACACGTCAGGCATCCACGTCTTTTTCATCAGCAAACAGGATCGGACCAAGGGGGTGGAGCATTTCGAAGCGATAGCCGTCAAACTGGTGTCCGATCCACGTATTGATCGCGTCACCATGTTTGCTCACGGAAATGCGCACGATAAATGCTCTATAATGCACCGCAAGTTGCAATATTTACCACCCTTGCAATATGAGGACATGATTGCAGCCTTAGACAAATGCGACATCGCCATTGGGCAGTTGCAGCTAGGCGTCATGGGCATGACCGAGTTGGAAGCGATGGCGCGGAGCAAGCCTCTTATCATGAAATTCGATTATGACAGCGCTTATGACGAACCACCTCCAATATGTAACGCAGCATGCTCGGAAGAGGCCCTATCTGCAATTGACAAGCTACTCTCAAACAAGAACCTGCGACTATCTTTTGGAAACAATGAACGAAATTGGACCAAGAAATACCACTCTGCTCAGTCTATTGCCAACCAACTCGCAATTCGCTTAAAAGCCTGCGGCTTACAGCCTTCAGCCATGTGAAAGTTCCAAAATGGCCAATATTTTCATGCATCCCACCGCCGATGTCTCTGAGCATGCAGTGATCGGCGCAGGAACGAAGATATGGAATCTGGCTCAGATCCGAGAAAATGCGCGCATTGGTGAAGGCTGCATCATTTCAAAGAATGCCTACATCGATACAGGCGTTATCATCGGCAACAAGGTCAAAATACAGAATAACGTGTCTGTATACGCCGGTGTCACGATCGAGGATGAAGTATTCGTTGGGCCAGCTGCAACTTTCACGAACGATTTTCGTCCCCGCGCCAACAACCCACAGTGGCAGATCACGCCTACGATTGTACGTCATGGCGCCTCGCTTGGCGCAAACTGCACGATTGTCTGCGGGACGACGATTGGCGAATATGCCATGATTGCCGCAGGTGCAGTCGTCACTGCTGACGTCGCGCCACACGCGCTGATGGCAGGAAATCCAGCGCGGCCCATTGGCTATGTATATCGTTGTGGCGCGCGGGTTCGCCCTGAACATTTCACGCGGCAGGCCACCGACGGCACGTTGATGTTCACCAACCCTGAAAGCGGCGAGAGCCTCGCACTGCCAGCATCTGGCGTGCGCATCGGCGCGTCACTGCGATAAACTTTCTCGAGAAAGAACCAATCATGATTGGCATGGCCAAGCCCGTAGTAGGCGAAGAAGAAATCAACGCCGTCGTTGAAGTCATGAAGTCCGGCATGCTCGCTGCCGGTCCTAAGGTGACCGAGTTCGAACATGCCTTTTCAGACTATATCGGCATGCCTCATGGCGTAGCCAATGTGAATGGCACGACGGCCCTTCATATTGCCTTGCTCGCACTTGGCATTGGCGAAGGTGACAAGGTGCTGACAACACCTTTTACCTTCATTGCTTCAAGCAATTCGATTCTTTTCAATCGTGCCGTTCCTGTTTTCATCGATATCGACCCTGCAACCTATCTCGTCGAGCCGGAAGCGATCGAGACCTATCTCGAAAAGCATTACGAGCCATCGATGAAGGCGATCCTTGTCGTACACCTTTTCGGTCTGCCTTGTGACATGCCGCGCATCATGGAGATTGCCCAAAAATACAACCTCAAGGTCATCGAGGATTGCGCGCAAAGCCACGGCGCTGCAATTGGCGGTCGCAAGGCTGGCGCCTTTGGTGACGCATCCTGTTTCAGCTTCTACCCGACGAAGAACATGATGACCGGCGAGGGCGGCATCACCCTGTTCCGCGATGCAGAAACGGCGAAGATCGGTCGCAAATATGTCAATCATGGCCGCGTTGATCAGTATCTGCATGACGTACTTGGTTATAATTATCGCATGACCAGCATGTGCGCTGCGATCGGGATCGAGCAATTGAAACGGCTTGACGGATTCAATGCCAGGCGCCGCGCCAATGCCGCCATTTACGACAAGGCGCTGGCGGGACTTGACGGCATCATCACCCCGCACGTCCCTGCCGGGCGCACGCATGTCTATCACCAATATACCATCCGCCTGGAAAAGCATGACCGCGCAGCCCTGCAAGCCTATCTTGCTGCACGGGACATCGGGAGCGCCGTGGTTTACCCATTCAGCATGAACGAGCAACCCTTCTACAAAGGGGCCTGCATCTATGACGATCTCAGCACAGCAGAGGCCGTCTCGCGCAAGGTCCTGTCACTTCCGGTCCACCCGATGCTGAAACCGGAGGAAGTCCAGCGCGTTGCCGATGCCGTAACTGCATTCGTACGCGGGAATTAATCATGCGCAAAAATGACGATCAGCTGAAACTTGGCATTATCGGCGCAGGCGTCATGGGGCGCAACCATGCCCGCGTTGCGTCCCTGCAGCCCGCAATCGAGTTGGCTGGCATTTACGATCCCAATGCGACCATCGGCACCAACACCGCGTCCAACTACCATGTCCGCTATTTCTCTGAAGTAGACAGCCTGCTGGATGTTGTTGACGCCGTTGTCATTGCTTCACCAACGTCGACGCACCACGAATTGGCGCTGAAAGCGATCAGCCATGGCAAGCATTGTCTGATCGAAAAGCCGATCACAGTCACCATTGCGGAGGCCGAAGAACTCATCGCGCTTGCCGACAAAAATGACGTGACCTTACAGGTCGGTCATATCGAGCGTTACAATCCGGTATTCCTTGAGCTCAAGAAAATCCTGATGGTTGAGGATGTTCTGACCGTCAAGGCCAGCCGTCTCAGCTTTAATATCAGCCGTGCGAACGATGTCGATGTCGTGCTTGATCTCATGATCCATGATATCGACACGATCAACCAGATCCTTGGCGGCGATATCGAGGTTGTGGGGGCCGTGGGCGGGCGCTTCCTGTCGCCGACAGTCGACCATGTCAGCGCCCTGTTCCGTAACAAGGCTGGCATGGTGGCGGAACTCACCGCCAGCAAGGTATCGCAGACCAAAATCCGCGAAATGCTCATTTCATGTGTCGATTGCTTCATCAAGGTCAACTATCTGACCAAGGAAATCGAGATCACCCGCCATGCCACCGGCAAATATATCGTCGAACGTGACATGGTCTCCTATTCACACGAAGCCCTGATCGAACGCGTCATGGTGCCTAACATCGAACCGCTGGCAGCAGAGCATCAGGACTTTGCGGCATCCATCCGCGAAAAGCGCCTGCCGCTGGTATCGGGCCATGACGGACTGGCCGCGCTCAAGGTCGCATCGATGGTCCAGACTCTATGTCGAAACTGATCATGCGCTTACTGGACGTCGTCCTGTCCGCATTCGCACTGGTTATCCTGTCTCCCCTGCTCCTCGCTGTTTATGCGGCTGTCCGGATCAGCATGGGCTTTCCCGTGCTTTTCCGGCAGGAGAGGCTGGGCGAAAATGGCCGCATTTTCACGATATACAAGTTTCGCAGCATGCTGCCCGGCGATGCGACACCGGCAGATGGCGACGCGGTCAATGGTTATGCGATCAAGTTGAAAAACGATCCCCGCATCACCCGGCTTGGCCATTGGTTGCGCAAAACCAGCATTGATGAACTGCCGCAACTGCTCAATGTCTTGCGTGGCGACATGTCGATCGTCGGGCCGCGGCCATGGGTCAAGGCCGAATATGACCGGATGCCCGTCGACTGGCGCAAGAGGCTCGCAAGCAAGCCGGGCATCACCGGGCTGGCACAGATCAGCGGCCGCAGCGACCTGCCGCCCGAAGACATTATTTCCTTCGACATTGCGTGGAATGAGACACTGTCACTGTCACTCTATCTCAAGATCATCCTGCTGACGCCGTTCCGGATCTTCCGGGGCGCCAGCAGCTATTGATCGCCGGCAACCGGACCCCGGTCGAAAATAGACTGGATACCTGACCGATATCTGCCTAGCGTGGCCTTGATGATCGGGCGAACACCTTCCCGGCATAACGATGATGGCGGATGATGACCCTCAACAAAACGCGCATCGCCATTTACGGACTGGTGACGGCGCCGATCATGGTTGATGCCATCGACGGGCTGTTGCGCCTGACCATCGGTGTCGGTGGGGCAACAGCGATATTTCGCCTGGCCTTGATGGCCGCATGCCTTGCCACCATGCCGCTCAGACAGTTGCAGTTCACCCTGGCTTTTTTTGCCTATCTCTTCTCAGTGTCGGTTTACTGGGCGATCAGCGGCGGCCTGAACAACATCGGCTTTTGGTATGGTTTCGCCGCAAAGCCTTTTTATGTCATTCTGGTCTGCCTGACGCTGGTGCGCATCATGAAAAATGGTGGCGCCACGCATGACCTGTACAATGCCGTCGCCATGGCACTTGCCACGGTTGCCGGCAGTTTCCTATTTTCGGCCGCCACCGGGATCAGCAACAAAACCTATGGCGATTATGCCTTCGGGGAAAAATCCTTCTTCGATGGTGGCAATGACATTGGCCTGTTCACCTTGTTGATGAGCGTTGTCATGCTACGCGCCCTGATCGCGGAACGCAGGATGCGCTATCATGCCGCGTTGCTGCTGAGCCTTGTGCCGCTCGCCTTGCTGACCACCCGCACCAGTTGGGCAGGTGCGGCAATCATCCTCGCGCTATATGGCCTGATCCAGTTGCTCCGTCCCGCCAGATCGCTGGGCGGCCGCCTTTACACGCTTGGTTTTTTTGCCGCCATTCTGGTTTTCATCGGCACGGTGGTCAGCGAGATCATCGCGCTGATCAAGGAAAATCAGTATCTCTTCGACAAATTCATCAATACGCTGTCCGAAGGTCCGCGCGAACTGATGACGACCTTCGCCATGCACCGCGTCGCCGATTTCAATCTGGCCGAAATTTTGTTCGGCGCCGGCGATGCCGTTCATCGCGCCCTGGCCGGTTACTATAACCGGTTCGGTGTTGTGGATTATGTTCCGCTGACCGAACGTTTCATCGAACAGGATCCGCTTGATCTTTATGTCTATGGCGGCTTGATCGCTGTCATGCTGGTTTATGCCATGCATTTGCGCCTGTACGGCATGGCCCTGACCCTATGGCTGCGTCATCGCTGCCGCATCGAAGATGGTTTGCTGCTGCTGGGATGCAGTCTTTACATCATGCACAGCATCGTTGCCGGGCATGCCATGCTCAGCCCGATTGTAGCGAGCGCGATCGCCCCACTTTATGCACTGGCCGCACGATCACAACGGAAGGCGGATTGAACATGAAACGCGCGTTAGGCGTCACAGTTTTGCTGCTGGCCTGCCTTTGTCTGGTCTATGGCGGGCGCAGCCTGATCTATTATCGTCACAACAACGCGCAAGGCACATGGCAGGCCGCAGATCATGCGCTTTATCCAATCCGTCCGTCCTTCTGCAACAAGGACTGCACCGCGTTTCAGCCCGGTCCGTTACGCCTTGACGCGCGGCAACAATATTATGTGGATTTCGACAAGGTGAAAAACCTGCGCGTCCGCGGCGGGCACTGGTATTTCCCCGGATCGACGGCACAGGCGGCCATTGCCCATTATGCCATTTTTCGCAAAACCGGCAGCCTGCGCAGCCGCGCCCTGACCATCAGCAATGCCGACTGGCTGGTTGCCAATCTTGGTGCAGACGGCTGTTGGCCAAATCCCATGGATTTGTCGGTCACACCAGGCCGTGTCGTCAAAGCGCCCTGGTGTTCAGGCCTGGCGCAAGGCACCGGCATATCGGCACTGGTCAGGGCCTGGCGTTTGACTGGGGACGATAAATATCGCCGTGCGGCCGATCTGGCCCTGCGTCCTTTTGATGCTGCTGCCTCGGTTACAGTCACGTCCCGCCTTGCCGACGGCAGTATCTGTTATGAAGAAGTTTATGATCGCGGGCACCCGACCTGCATCCTGAACGGCTTTATTTTCGCGCTTTATGGCCTTGATGATCATCATCGTGCTTTTGGCGCGCAATCATCAAAGGCGTTGTTCGATCAGGGTATGGCAACCCTCTCACGTCAGATCGCTTCATATGACACCGGTTACTGGAGCCGTTATTCACTTGATCCTGTGCAGACGCTGACCAACCACTGGGCGATCGCCTCGCCCAACTATCAGCGCCTGCATGCCGAAATGCTGGAGTCGCTGGCAGCGACAAAGCATGTGGCCATCCGCCGGGCAGCCATGACACAACGAGACCATCTGCAATCGTCATGGGCCAATCTGCTGATCATCCCAGCCTATCTTGCCTATCAGGATGCTTCGCTGGCCATCAAATTCGTCCGTGACAGTCTCGAATGAAACAGGCCCATGGCCACGCTCTGATGGCTGACGGGCTGCATGCCAGCACACCCGATGGCTACCTGAAAGGCGGCTATCTTCGTTGCCGTGCAGCCCTGCCTGCGAATGTGCTCCTTCATGATCGAAAGACGGTCTAGAACCGCGCGGTCCACCCCAGTTCGATTTCACCGCGCACCGGGGAACGGCCCGGCGTATCGGGCTTGTCGTCCATCACCCGCCCTTCCAGCCGCAGATCGCCAAAGGCTGTCGGCAGTTCGACACCCGCTGTACCGATGTGAATGTCCTCGGCATTACGCGACGGAGAATGACGGGCAATGCCTGTGCGGTTAAGATCAACCTTACGCACCGATCCATAATAGCGGCGGTTGGACTGATCGGTCAGCGCAGCAGACAGCGTGAACATCTTGGCATCGCCACCGATACTGGCGCCAAGCACCTGATCGCGATACGTCCAGCCATCCTTGTAAATGTGGTTGTTATACATCAGATTCGCAAAACGGCGACTACCAAAGGCACGAATGGCCAGTGTATCGGCGGCTTCAAAGCCCACACTCCATGTGGCGCCTTCCTGACCCAATGGTCCGGTCAGTTTTATGCCACCCATGCGCGAGAACTTGTCGATCAGTGCGCGAACTTCGTCCTCAGCCTCCGCTTCCATGTAAATCTGCGTGTTAACCGGACCGATCATCCGCGAATAGCTGACATCAAGGCCAGCAATCTGGTTTCCAGGTTCATTTGCAGAACCAGTATTATCAACGTTGCCAAGACCAAACAGCGCCTTGCCAATCACACTGGCACTACACGGCCGCGCCTCACCACAAAGCTGCAGGCCCCGGTTCAGGCCGATTTCGAGACCGTGGACCGGTTCAAAAGCAACACGAATGCCAATAATTGCAGGATTATCATAATCAGCGCGCTTTTCAGTGGCGATCCCGGCAAACATATCAAAGCGCCACGGGCCAAGCCATTTCAGTACCGGTAGATTGAACGGCTCAGGTGATAAACGCTTGATACCGATACGCGGAATTGGTCTCGCATTGCTTGAAAACAACAGTGCATTTTCATTGCCTGGCCCCCACCATGTATCGACATAACCGCCATAAAGCGCCCAATTGCCTAAACGTACAGCGACTTGAGGCGGCTCGAAGTGCGCGTCATGCCCTTGTTGCCCATCTCGAAAACCAACGCCGTAGCTGACATAAAGCCGACCCAGATCATGCTCCGCGCGCATGGATACATCTGCTTCGCTACGTGCCTGATCACTGAAATCGCGCACAAGCGCTTCATCGCTGGCCAGTTTTACAACGGCACGAAACCGTGTGGTTTGATCCGCATAGCGCGCCTGCTGCCGAAGGCGCCGCAACGCACGCTCGACATGCGGTGGCAATGCGGCAGGCGATGTCTGATCAAGACTGTGTGCGATCTGCGCCCAAGGCAACGGCCAGCTGTTGACTGGCCCCGTGATAACGCCCGCAGCCTTCAGCAGTTCAACATCCTGGCGCAGTTGCCGGTCCCCAGCTTCCGCCCATGGACCGGCAAAAACAGGTGCTGCCACAACTCCCGCCGCCATGAAAAACAGCGACGTCAAAATCCTGCGCATGGAGTCACTCACAAATAGAAAATGTGCTAACCTCATCGTGGATTGCCAGTCTCTTTGCAAGTGGCCGGACAGCCGACTGGACCATAACTGTCACGGTTGCGATCGAGGGCACGCACGCCCATGACCGGCATAGCGTAACACACCAGCCGCACCGATGTTCATGATCGCCATAACCAGGAAAAGGTGCACAAGCTGCAATCCTGCAGCCAGAAGCGCAACGACGACAAGGACAGATGCAACCATAAAAGCTGCATTAATGATATTGTTTCCTGCGATCCGGCGCGCCCGACTTTCCGGCTGCACCTCTGTTTGTAGCACTGCATAAAGTGGCACCACAAACACACCTGCCGCAATGGCGAGGCAGAACAAATCAAAGACAATACGGTATGAACCTGGAACAGAAAAAAATACCAATATGCCTTGCATGGTCGCAACGTGGGATCGTGGAAACGACTGGAATGCCATGTAAAGCTCAACCAGAAAACCGCTGATCGCCAGTGCCGAAAGCACGGATAGCCGCGTCGTCACCTGTCCGCGCAGCAGGCGGTTGACCAGCAAAGAGCCCACAGCGATGCCGATCGAGAACATGGCGAGAAAGAGGGTCGCCACGCTGGCATCGGCATGGAGGACGCCTTTCACCAGCGGCACGAACTGACTGGTCAGCACAGCACCCAAGGCCCAGAACCAACTGATGGCCAGTACCGCGCGCCACAATCGGGGGGCGGCGTAGAGATCGCGCAGTACCGCCTTTGTGCTGTGGAAGGGATTCAGCGTGACGTCTGTTACGGCGCCAAGCGGTGGCGCGGCTGGCACAGCGCGGCCAGAAATCCAGCCGGCGGCCGCCACCAGCAGTACGGCGCCTGCCGCCCAGGCGGGTGGCAGCAGGCCACCCATGATCTGCCCCGTCAGGATCGCGACGAATGTGCCGGCTTCGACAAGGCCTGTTCCGGCCAGCACCTCGGCGGGGGCAAGATGCTGCGGCAGGATCGCGTATTTGACAGGTCCGAAAAAGGCCGAGTGCGTTCCCATGGCAAACAGCACCAGCATGAGCAGGGCGACCGAATCCGACAGAAGCGCCAGTGCCCCCACGATCATGATGACAATTTCGGCCGATTTCACCATGCGGATGATCCACGCCTTGTCGCGCGCATCGGCCAGTTGGCCGGCCAAGCCCGAAAACAGGAAAAAGGGCAGGATGAACACGCCACCGGCCAGCATCACCAGCGTTGCGCCGGCCCGCAGATCATCTCCCATGAGATGGTAGGTGATAAGAAACAGCATCGCCGTCTTGTAGAGATTGTCGTTGAAGGCCCCCAGAAACTGGGTGACAAACAGGGGCGCAAAACGGCGGGTGGCCAGCAGGTGCAACATCGCTGCATCGTGAACAGGAAGGCCCCGACTGGCAAGCACCCTTGCCCCGCCGGGTGCAACACATCACATTATCATGACAGTCGAACGAGAAAGACCCTAGCCGATGACCGATCATGTGCCCGCACCATCAACGCCACAGGGCCAGCCACCATCACCCGGCGCCGGTTTTTCCTTCAACCGCCCGACGATCGTCAGCCTGCTTTATCTTGTCGGCCTGATCACGGCCCTGCCGACGATCCTTGCGGTGATCCTCGCCTATGTCTGGCGCAACGAGCCGATGGAGCCATGGGAGGAGAGCCATTACCGCTATCATATCCGCAGCTTCTGGATCGGCCTGCTTTATGCGACACTCGGACTCATGCTCATCCTTGTCGGGATCGGTTTTCTGATCCTTGCCCTTATCCCGCTCTGGCTTGGCATCCGCTCGATCATCGCGCTTGCCGCCGCGCAGCGACGCGAACCCGTGCGCAACGCCGCCAGCTGGATCTGGTAGGCTTCAGTCGTCGTCGAAACGGAAGCGCGTCGGTCCGCGCTGCCGTTCGTCGATGATCAACCGTCGGCCTGCGGGCGGTGCGGAACGCTGGCGGCAATCGCGCCGCTGGCACTGGCTACAGCCAAGGCCGACCAGCGTCGGCTGAACGGCATCAAGATCCAGCCCGCGGGCATAGACCAGCCCGCGCGCATGACGCAGTTCGCATCCCAGTCCGATGGCGAATTCAGGTCTGACGCCGCCATAGGGCATGGCGTAACTGCGCACGGTCCGGGCCACAGTGAAATAGCGTGCGCCATCCTCCAGTTCGATCAACTGGCTGCGGATCATGCCGGGACGGTCGAAGGCCGCGTGTAGCGACAACAGCGGACAGGCGCCGCCCTGGCTGGCGAACGGCAAATGGGCAGGTGCAAAGCGTTTGGACACGGTTCCGGCGCGATCGACGCGCAGCATGAAAAAGGGCACGCCGCGCGCACCGGGCCGGTGCAGGGTCGTCAGACGGTGGGCAACCTGTTCAAAGCCGGCACCGAACCGGGCCTGCAACAGCTCGATATCATAGCCCAGTGCCTCACAGGCGGCATGAAAACGGCCATAGGGCATCATCAGCGCCGCCGCGAAATAGCTGGCAAGATTGTGGAGCAGCAAGCGTTCGGTGGCCTTGTCGGCAAAACCCGCGCTGGCGACAACCTCGTCCATCTCCGCCCGGGCTTCGACAAGGCCAAGCTGATAGGCCACCTCGAACGTGCGCGACGCCTGATCGAGCACTTCGTTCAGCTGCAACTGACGGCCATGATAATCAAGCCGGCGCAGCAGATCGGGCATGACATCGACCGGAAGCACGCGCACGGTCAGGCCGTGGCGCGCGCGCAGCCGCTCCCCGATGGCAGCAAACAGGTCAGAGGCGACAAGCCGCAGTTCGTCAGCCAGCGCCTCGGCGCGACCGTCGATCTCGGGGAAAAAATTCTGCCGCGCCTGCCAAAAGACCCGCAGCAGATCGAGCGGGCCATTCGCCTGGGCTGCGGCAGCTGCCATGTCAGCCGCACCAGCCTGTTCTTCCCGCGCTGCGCCGTAAAGCCGGGTCAGTGCCTGAACGATACCGGGACATGATGCGACAAAGTCCTGAATTTCAGCCCGGCCAATGTCGAGACCAAGTAACAGCGGGTCGCCAAGAATCCGGGTCACGTCCGCCGTCTGGGCGTCGGTATCGTCGCCGGTCAGAAGCCGCAGGTCGAGATTATAGGCATGGCTGAGCTTGAGCAGGAACGCAGCGGTGAGTGGCCGCTGGTTTCGTTCAATCAGGTTGAGATAGCTGATCGAAATGCCGAGATCATCCGCCATACGCGTCTGGGTCAGGCCCATGCCGACACGCAGACGGCGCAAGCGCGGTCCGGCAAAAAGCTTACGATCCTGTGGCGCACTGGCCTGCGGCGGACTGATCATGTAAATATTTTATCATTTCAACATGACACCAAGCGTCAAGTCATACGAAATATGACGGTTTTGACAACCGCATTTACCGCGCCCGATCGCTGGCCATGCGGGATGATGCCCCAATGAAAAAGGGGCCACCCGCATGGGCAGCCCCCTTTTTCTTCGACCGTGGCCGGTTGATCAGGCCTTTGGTGCCATCACCATCAGCATCT
>CAZWMK010000050.1:0-15728 GCA_964635065.1 uncultured Sphingomonadaceae bacterium
GTCGGTTCGCCGACAAACACCGGCTGGAATCGCCGTTCGAGGGCTGCGTCCTTTTCGACATATTTGCGATATTCATCGAGTGTCGTTGCGCCTATGCAGTGCAGTTCGCCGCGCGCGAGCGCCGGCTTCAGGAGGTTCGAGGCGTCCATCGCGCCTTCGCCCTTGCCCGCGCCGACGAGCGTGTGCATTTCGTCGATGAACAGGATGATGCCGCCTTCAGCCGCGCGGACTTCATCGAGCACGCCCTTCAGTCGCTCCTCGAACTCGCCACGGTATTTCGCGCCGGCGATCAGGCTGCCCATGTCGAGCGCCATTAGCGTCTTGTCCTTGATGCCATCCGGCACGTCGCCATTGGCGATGCGGAGCGCAAGACCTTCGGCAATAGCGGTCTTGCCGACGCCGGGTTCGCCGATCAGAACGGGATTGTTCTTGGTGCGGCGCGCCAGCACCTGAATGGTGCGGCGGATTTCCTCGTCACGACCGATGACTGGGTCCAGCTTGCCGTCGCGTGCTGCCTGTGTCAGGTCGCGCGCGAATTTCTTCAGCGCATCATAGCGGTCTTCGGCACCCGCCGTATCGGCCGTGCGGCCCTTCCGAAGCTGTTCGATAGCGCCGTTCAGCGCCTGCGGATTGACACTGGCGGCGGCCAGCGCCTTTCCGGCTTCGGTTGATGTCGCCAGCGTCAGGGCCAGAAGCAGGCGTTCGACGGTAACAAAGCTGTCGCCCGCCTTGGTCGCCAGTTGTTCGGCTTGATCGAGGACGCGGACAGAATCGCCATCCAGACCGACCTGGCCTGCGCCGCCTCCCGTCACTTGCGGGATGCGCGCAAGCGCCATGTCGGTCTGTTGCGCGGCAATCTGGGGTTGGCCGCCGCAGGCCCGTATCAGGCCGGCTGCCATGCCCTGCTCGTCTTCCAGAAGGGCCTTCAGAAGATGTTCGCTGCCGATGCGCTGGTGGTTCATGCGGATGGCAACAGTTTGCGCGGATTGCAGGAAGCCTTTGGCGCGGTCGCTGAATTTTTCGAGGTTCATATGGCTGCTTTGCCCCCAAGATGTTTCGGGATCACATCGTCGATATGGTGTGACTTTTTCGCAACACAAGGGGCGTCGATCTGACGCCTTGCGTTGTTAACGCCTGTCGCCCTAGTTAAGTGCCATGACGACGCAAAATCCGAGCATTGATCCCGAACAGGCCGCACTTTTCGGTGCGATTTCCGCCGATTGGTGGAACCCGCGTGGAGAGTCCGCCCTCCTGCACAAGATCAATCCAGCTCGGCTTGGCTATATCCGAGGCCGCATTGACGCGCATTTTGGTCTCGACTTTCGTGAACGCCACCCGCTTGCGGGCAAGCGCGTGCTCGATGTCGGTTGCGGCGCGGGCCTTCTGGCGGAGCCTTTGGCGCGCATGGGCGGCACGGTGACTGGCCTTGATGCTTCGCCCGACAATGTTGCCGTCGCCCGCGCCCATGCCGAAGGGCAGCGACTGGAGATCAGTTATCGCAGTGGCGAACTTGCAGCCCTTGCCGATGAAGGTGCACGCTATGATCTCGTCACCTGCATGGAAGTGATCGAGCATGTCATGGGCCTTGACGATTTCATTGCGCAACTGGCGCGGGTGCTGGCGCCGGGTGGGCTTTTGATCTTTTCCACCCCCAACCGCACGTCTCTGTCGCGTGCGGTCCTGATCTCGGCGGCCGAAGATGTTCTGCGTGTGATTCCAAAAGGCGCGCACGACTGGAACAAGTTCGTAACGCCCGATGAACTGGCCGCATCGCTCGCGAAGGCGGGTCTTGCCATGCGCGATGTGAAGGGGCTGAGCTTTTCGCCGGCACGGGGATTTGTCGTCTCCGACGATCAGCGCATCAACTATATCGGCAGCGCCGTCAGGGCGTAACGCACCAATCCAGCCGTCGCGCCAAACGCCAGGCTGCCCGCAAGGCCAGCTCTGGTGTGGGTCAAAAGCCCCCAGGCGATCAGGCCGATGGCGGCGGCATAGAAGTCGAAGCTGCCTTCGGGCACCCACAGCCTCAGCCAGCCATGTTGTTCGGGACGGACGGCCGGGAACAACAGGTGAAGCGCGAACCACAGTGCAAGATTCCCCATGACCCCGACAACCGCCGCTGTGATTCCGGCCAGCGCGCCTTCAAGGCGTGGCAGGGCACTGAGGCGCTCAAGATGGGGTGCGAAGGTGAAAATCCACAGGAATGACGGCGCAAAGGTCGCCCATAGCGCCATGGTCATGCCAAGCGCTGCGCCAAGTCCCTGCGGCCAGCCTGCCATGCGGCTGCCGGCAAGACCGCCGACGAACTCGAACACGAGGATCAACGGACCCGGCGTCGTCTCGGCGAGGCCCAGCCCATCAAGCATTTCATGCGCGCTCAGCCAGCCGTGCGTGCTGACGGCAGCCTGCGCCACATATGAAAGCGCTGCATAGGCCCCACCAAAGGTGACCGTTGCCATGCGCGCGAAAAAAGTGCCGATCTGCGTCAGCTGATGATCCCAGCCCAATGTCAGGGCCGCCAAGGCGATCGGGGCAAGCCAGACCGTCAGCCAAAGCGACATGATACGCAACGACGCAAGCCAGCTGGCGGCGACAGCATTGTGGGAGGCCGGGGCGGCATGGCGTCGGAACCATCCGAAAGCCGCCGCCGCCAGCATCACAAGCGGGAAGGGGATGGTAAAGAAAAACAGGGCGACAAATGCGAAAACGGCCAGCGCGATTGCAATTTTGTCTCTGAGTGCCCGCTTTGACACCCGGGCGACAGCCTGAA
Organism: uncultured Sphingomonadaceae bacterium; assembly: GCA_964635065.1. Lineage (GTDB taxonomy): Bacteria > Pseudomonadota > Alphaproteobacteria > Sphingomonadales > Sphingomonadaceae > CAZWMK01. Next base: position 2,771 of record CAZWMK010000050.1, read on the forward strand.
CAACAATGGCGAGCACCGTTGCCTGCACACCGTCGAACAGCGCCGTGACAGCCGGCATGCGTCCATATGACAGGTAAAGCCACGTCAGAACCGCGACTAAAAGCGCGCCGGGGATGATGAACATCAGGCCCGCAATCAGGCCACCGACCCATCCGCGCTGGCGCCAGCCCGCCCATGTCGCCAGTTGCTGCGCTTCGGGGCCAGGCAGGAACATGCAGAAATTCAGTGCCCGCAGGAACTCTGTTTCAGACAGCAGCCTGTGCCGCTCGACCAGTTCGCGGTGCATGAGGGCGATCTGTCCGGCAGGACCACCAAAACTCAGGCAGCCGATGCGGGTCCAGAAGGCGAATAATGACGACAGGCTTTTTTGTGACATCCGCCCTCCTTGGCGCAGGCCCATGTCGGCAATGCGTCAGTTGAGGAGCGGGTGCAAGCGGATCAGAGAAAGCGAGCGACCACGTCGCGGTAGGAGCGCGATACCTTCACCTGCGCACCACTGCCAAGCACGAGGAAGCATTCGCCATTGGTGTGCGGCTTTACCTGCCGGACCTGATCGAGGTTGACGATGGTTGAGCGGTGGATGCGCTGAAACTTGCGCGGATCAAGGCGCTTTTCCAGATCCTTCATCGTTTCTCGCAGGATCAGCGTATTGCCGCCGGTATAGATACACATATAGTCGCCTGCAGCATCGATGCGTTCGATATCGGCGATTTCGACGCGGAAAATCTGCCCGCGATCCTTGATGTTGAGCACCTTTTCGAAACGGTCGATGCTTGGCGCTTCGTGCGAGTCTTCAAGGGTGGCGGCGGTTTCGGGGGAAACTTCGGCCAGCAATTCTCTCAGCCGTTCCGTCTCCTGCGCCGCGCGCTTGTCGGCCAGGCGGCTTCGCACGCGTTCCATGGTCGCGGCCAGCCGCTCTTCTTCGACTGGTTTCATGAGATAATCAACGGCATGCGCCTCGAACGCCTTCAGGGCATAATCGCCATAGGCGGTGACGAAAACGAACAGCGGCGGCTCGATATCGAGCAACCCCTGAACAACCGAAAAACCGTCGAAACCCGGCATCTGCACATCAAGGAACACCAGATCGGGCTTATGTGTCTTGATCGCACGAATGGCTTCGCGTCCATTGGTGCAGCGGTCGATGATCTCGACATCGGCATGGGCCTGCAAGCGCAGTTCAAGCCCTTGGGTGGCAAGTTTCTCATCATCGACGAGAATGGTGCGAATGGTCATTGCGCGGCATCCTTGGCAGCAGTCGCGTCTGACTGGAACGGTATGTCAATCGTGACGCTGAATCCTTGCGGTTCACGACTGCCCGTCTCGAAACGATGGTTAGGCCCGTAGGCCTGCGCCAGACGGTCGCGGGTATTGGCAAGCCCGACGCCTGACGATGTCACAGAGGTGGGACGAGGCACCCCATCCGTCAACCCCGGGCCGGTATCACTGACCATGATGATCAGGCGATCGGCGGCGACATGGGCTTTGATCTCGATTTCCGCCCCTTCTTCCATTGGCGTCACGGCGTATTTCACGCTGTTTTCCACCAGTGGCTGAAGCAGCAGTGATGGCAGGCGCCCGGCGAGGGCGGTGGGATCAATGTCGAAGCGGGTTTGCAGGCGTTCGTCGAAACGCATGCGCTCGATGTCGAGATAAAGCCGCAACGCTTCGATTTCCTGTTCGAGCGTCACCATCTGGGTGGGTTCGTTGACCAGGCTGTAACGCAGGAAGCTCGACAGGCGGCTTAGCATCGCATTGGCGCGTTCGCTTTCCTTCAGCAGCACAAGCGTCGAGATCGAGTTCAGCGTATTGAACAGGAAATGCGGATTGATCTGATACCGGAGCATGGCGAGCTGCGCGGCATTGGCCTGTGCCGCCATGCGCAACATGCGTTCCGACTGGGCCGACAGCATCAGATAGAAATTGATTCCGTAATAAAGCCCGGTCCATGCGCCAAGAACCGACAGGTCGATCAGGATCGCCCCCAGGAAGGCGATACCTTCGGGACGTATGCCGGTATTGTAGAAGCTGGCATAGGCCCAGACCTCGATGACCGAGAAAATGGCCGATGTCATGACGAGGATCAAAAGCGTCAGCGTCCAGACAAAAACTGGCTTCATCCGGATGATACGGCGATAGGCCGCCGCCATCAGCAACGTCAGCGACAGGCCGGAAATGGTGACGATGATCGTTGGCAGGATGAACGCCGGCTCCATGCGATTGGCCAAACCGCTGAGGGCGCGCAAAATGAAATAAGCGCCCCAGCCGCATCCCTGAAGCAGCCAGAACGCCCGGTTTTTATCGGCAATGAAGCCTTGGTTGCGAAGTTCATTGAACGCCATGGCGGCGTTCATAGCACTCTCGCTGCAGAAAAAGCGACTACTACCGCGCAGTCATGTCTGACTGCGCGGTAGAGCGTGAAATGTCTCAGTCTTCCGGTGCGATGACGACGCGCAGGCCATCGAGGTTGTCAGCAACCTTGATCTGGCACGACAGGCGCGAGTTGTCCTTGCGATGGTCGGAGCTGTCGAGAAGCTCGCTTTCATCATCACTGGCGCCGCCAACGGCTGCGGTCCATGAGTCATCGACATAGACATGGCAGGTCGCGCAGGAGCAGGAGCCACCGCAAAGTGCCAAAAGTTCGTCAAAGCCCGCGTCGCGCAGAGCTTCCATGACCGAAAGCCCGTTTTGCGCGTCGATGGTTGATTCGGCGCCAGAACGGTTGACGACAGTGATCTTAGCCATGAACTTCCCCGTAAATTGCGTGTTTCAGCGGGTCATAGCGACTGGTGGCGTGAAATCAACATGGAACGGAAAAAAACGATGGGGCTGACCGCTGAGCAATTGCGCACTGGGCTGGACTTGATCGCCGCGCGCGAGCCGCGGATGGCAGCGGCGCTGGCGCGCGTCGGTTATCCCGAACCGCGTATCCGTCCGCCTGGATATGGCACATTGCTGCGAACCATTGTCGGCCAGCAGTTGTCGATCAAGGCCGCCGACAGCATCTGGCTGAAACTGGCGCAGACAGTGGGCGAGGTTGTGAACCCCGCCGCCATGCTGACGGCTGACGATGCGGATCTTCGACGCGCAGGCCTGTCGCGCCAGAAGATCGGCTATGTGCGTAGCCTTGCCGAGCAGGTGGCGGCGGGCGCGCTTGATCTTGACCGACTGCCCGACGCGGACGATGCCGCGATCGCCCGGCTGATGCAGGTCAGCGGTATCGGACGCTGGTCAGCGGAAATCTATCTGCTGTTCGCGGAAGGGCGTCCCGATATCTGGCCCGCCGGCGATCTGGGCGTTCAGATCGAAAGCGGGCGCATCATGCAACTGGAGGCGCGACCATCGGAAAATGCCACGCGGGCGCTTGCTGAAAATTGGCGGCCCTGGCGCGGTGCGGCGGCCGTTTTCATGTGGCACCACTACAGGTCGGAGATGGTCTAGGCCTGTCCCCGGCGGAGGCGTTCCCAGCTTTGCGCGAGCGCGACAAATTCCGCGACCGACAGAGTCTCTGCCCGGCGTTCGCCGCTGATGGCTGCCGCTTCAAGCGCCTCGACCCCCTTCGGCAGGCCTTTGAGGGCTGCGCGCAGCATCTTGCGCCGCTGGCCGAAAGCGGCAGCACTGATCTGTTCGAGCGCGGACATGACAAGACCCTCCGGCCCGGCGACCGGGCGCAGATGCACAACCGCAGACGCGACTTTCGGCGGCGGGGTGAACGCGCTGCGGCTGACTTCAAGTGCGATCTTCGCCTCACAGCGGACCTGCGCCAGAACCGACAGGCGGCCATAGGCGTCGGTGCCGGGTTTGGCGACGATGCGATCGGCCACTTCCTTCTGGAACATCAGCGTCAGGGAAGCCCACCAGGGAGGCCATGGATCGACCGTCAGCCAGCGCACCAGAAGTGCGGTGCCGACATTATAGGGCAGGTTGGCGACGATGTGGGCGCCCGCAAGATCAAGCGCAGATTCGTCGATGGCGAGGGCGTCGCCAGAGATCACCCTAAGTCGCCCGCCACTGGCTTCATTGAGTTCGGCAAGGGCAGGAAGGCAGCGGTCGTCGCGTTCAACAGCCGTTACCTGTGCGCCCGCCCGCAACAGGGCGCGGGTCAGGCCGCCTGGGCCTGGGCCGACCTCGTATACCTGTGCGCCATCAAGCGGGCCGGGCACGCGCGCGATACGGTCGAGCAGATTGCCATCAAACAGGAAATTCTGCCCCAGTGTCTTTTTGGCAGACAGGCCGAAACGCGCCACGACGTTGCGCAGCGGTGGCAGGTCGTTCAGGGAATCAGGCATCCTGTGCGCGTCGCTGGGCGCACTCGGCTGCCATGCGGATGGCGGCGACCATCGCGTCAGGCCGGGCCAGCCCTTTGCCTGCAATTTCAAAGGCCGTGCCGTGATCGGGCGCCGTGCGGATGATCGGCAGTCCTAGGGTCATGTTGACGCCATCATAGAAATGCAGCGTTTTCAGCGGGATCAATGCCTGATCATGATACATGCACAACGCGGCGTCATAACGTTTGCGCGCATCTTCATGAAACATGGTGTCTGCGGGCAGGGGGCCGAAGGCATCGATGCCTTCCGCTTGCAGCGTGGCGATGGCAGGTGCGATCACCTCGATGTCCTCCATGCCCATCTCGCCGTTTTCGCCAGCGTGGGGATTAAGACCCGTGATGGCAAGGCGCGGGCTTGAAATGCCGAAATCCCGGCAAAGGCCGCGTGCCACGATCCGGGCGCGGGCCACGATCAGTTCGCTTGTTAATGCCTGCGGTACTTTTGCCAGTGCCATGTGAATGGTGACCGGCACGGTACGCAACGTGGGGCCTGCCAGCATCATCGCCGTGTTTTCGCTGGCGATGCCACAACGCTCTGCAACAAACTCCGTTTGTCCCGGATGAGTGAAGCCTATGGCATAAAGCTGCTTCTTGGATACCGGTCCTGTGACGAGTGCAGAGGCCGCGCCCTTGCGGACGATTCCGGTCGCCATTTCAAGCGCATCGAGCGCGACGCGGGCGCCGACCAACGCCGGCTCGCCCGGTGTGACACCGCCACTGGCGTCAAGCTGGATCAGCGGCAGGGCATGGGCGAAGCAATCAACGGCGTCTTGCGGTGCGCTGATGGTTTCGATCGGGCCATCCCAGACCGCCGTCAGACTGTCCCGGCAGCCAACGGCAAAAAACGGCGGCAGGCCCAGCCATTCCCGGTTTTTCCAAGCCTTGGCGACGATTTCCGGGCCGATTCCGGCCGGATCGCCAAGCGCAACTGCGATGGGTTTCAGCATCAGCGATAATCTATGATGGCATCGCGCCTCAGATCGCGCAGGTAACGCTGCGCCATCATGCCGATGCGCTGTTCATTGAGTTGCGAATAGACCTGATCGAAACTCGGTCCTTCGTTTTGTTGCGGATCATCGCGACCGCACAGCACAAGGACGCGAATGCCTTCCTGAGCGGAACCGAAAGGCGGCGTGCTTTCGCCGATCTGAAGGTTGCGCAGGATTTCCTGCAATTGCGGCGGCAGTTCGCGCAGCGGGATCTGGTCGTTGGCGACAACTTCGGCGCCAAGCTCTGCTGCGACTTCTTCCGCGCGCCCGCAGCCACCCATGGATGCGGTCTTTTCACGCATGGCGTCGACCAGCTTGCGGCCCTCCGCCTGCGTCATGCCCGGCTTCAGTTTGATCGAGATCTGTTTCAGGCTGAGCAGCGCATCATCGGGATTGGCCGCAAGCACCTGACGCTTGTCGATGATGGTCACCAGCGTCACACCACCCGGAACGACGACGGGATCGCTGACCTGGCCTTTTTGCAGATTCTGAAGCGCGGCCTGCACGGGCGCCGACAGCTGTGCCGGACGGACCCAGCCCAGATCGCCCCCGACGGCCGCCGTCGAGGCTTCCGAGAACTGGCGGGCATAGGCGACAAAGGAGGCGCCGCCGCGCACCTGTTCGGCAATGCGCGCCGCTCCGTCCAGAGCTTGTGCCTGCGTCGCGGGCGTTGCGGAGAGGAAGATTTCGCCGATGCGATATTCATCCTGTCCTTTTGCAGCCTTGAGCTTGTCGATGATGGCCTGCACTTCATCGTCACCGACATTGACCATCGGTTCCACCTTGCGGCGCAGCACGCGGCTCCAGTGCAGTTCAGCGCCGATTTGCTGTTTCAGCGTGTTGGAAGACGTATTGTTCTTTTGCAGATAGGCTTCGAACTGCGATGGCGTCTGCCGGAAATTGGCGGCGACGCGCGCGAAGGCCTGATCGATTTCTTCGCCGGGGACGACGATTTCCTGTGCCTTGGCTTCCTGGACCTGCAGCTTTTCGTCGATGAGGTTGCGCAGCACCTGAACGCGCAGACGTGCGCGTTCCTCGGGACTGATCTGCCCGCCCTGATTGGCGGCAAGCACCAGATTAAGGCGGTGTTCGACATCGGTGTCGGTAATGACATCGCCATTGACGATGGCCGTCGCCTTGCGGACATTGCGGTCATCGGGTGTGCCGAAGACCTCGATGTCGGAGTCTCCCTTGCCGCCGAACATTCCGGTTCCCTGGGCGATGACCGCGGATGTGGACAAGGCCGCCGCCGATACCGCTACTGCCAACCAAAGCTTGGAACCTGCTGCCATTCCTGTCTCCAAAGGGCCGGATTATCCGACGCGGCCTATCCCTAGCGGGTCAAAGGCCAAGCGCCAAGAGCAGCCTTTAGCGTTGATCTGCTGAACCGCGGCTGACCGATTGTCCCAGCGTCTTGAACCCGATGGTGAACAGGAAGGTGTTGCCCCGGCGGAAATCGCGGTCCTGCGTGTAATCGCGACGCCAGCTGATGCCAAAGGAGAAACACTCGTCCTCATAGGCAACGCCGACACGGTGCCGCACCGGCTCGAACCCGTCCGAATTGTTGAGCGGATCTTCGGAGCGCGATGTCAGGTCGACGATGGCCGAGCCGAAAACGGACCAGTAACGCGCAAAGGCGAGGCGGCCGCCAATCCGCACTTCTTCGCGGTCGCCCAGATCTTCGAGCGAAATGTCACGGTTCAGTTTGACATAGCCGACAGTCGCATAGCTTCTGCGGCTGCCATAGGTGACGTCGATTTCATTGCGGCGGATCGCCATGCTGTCCTTGTCGATCCGGAAGCGATGAGTGAAATCAAGGCGCGATCCATAGCGCAGCGTCGTGCGCCCGACGATGTCGGAAAAGTCGCTGGCAAAACCGGTTCCGGCGGGGAACAGGCCCTGGTCCTGCGAAAAGCGATAGCTCTGGCCGAGTTCCGCCTCGATGCGCCATTTGCGCCGGTCGAGCGTCCATTGTGCGCCATAGGTGACGCGCGTACCGCCTTCCCAGCGGTCGAAGCCGGGAAAGCGGTTGATGTCGAACAGGTTGAGATCGTCGAGTTCGACCGAACGCGAATCTTCATTGCCGATCCGGTCGTTGAGACCGGTCGGGCTGCTGACCAGCTGCACGCGCGGGGTCAGCGTCTGGCGACCGCCAAAGGCCCCGCCAGCAAATGGCCACTCGATATCCAGCGCCGCTGCCGGAATGGCACGGCCTTCCCAGCCGTTGCGGCCGGAATAGACCTGCAACTGGGCAAGGCTCTGGTCGGTCATGTGAAAGGCGTCGGCGCGCAGCTGTGCCGTTGCCGTGATTCGTTGTCCCATGCTGGTATACCGCGTTGCGCGCCATGCCGTTTCGGCGGTGGCGCGCTGCATGTCCTGACCATCCCAGCGGGTGACGGCTGCCGTGTTGAAGCGGGCGCTGAAATTGCCGCCCGCAAAGCGGTTTTGCGGTGCATAGCGGAAATCGACAAGCGGCAGGACAATCGGCATGTGCCCTTGCTCGTCGGTTTTACGCAGGCCCTGGAAGGCCCATCCCTCGACGCCGAAATAAATGTCGCGCGACTGATATTCGAGACTGTAGAAATTGCGCAGCGTATCGTCGCGGGAAATATCGTAGCGGCGCAGGAACGTGTCGTCGCTGGTCAGGCGCAAGCCATAGGTCGAACGCCAGTGGCGGCTGTGCTGGAAGCGCCCGTTGCTCCAGATCGCGCCGCGCACCTCATTGTTGGCCAGGGCCGTGCCCGTCCTGTCGGTGCCGATCTGTTTGGACGAATAAGTCACAATGCCGCCAAGCCTGAGCGGGCCGCCTTCCGTCAGATGGCGATATTCCAGTCCCAGCGCCGGGTTGACGTTGGTGTAGATGGTTGGCGTGATCGTCAGGTCGCTGTGTTGCGAGAAAGAGATGTAATAAGGCAGCTCTGTCGTGAGGCCGAGCGTACGGTCGAGCCGGAAATCGGGCACCAGAAGGCCGCTTGCGTTCAGGTTGCTGCGGTCGGGGTGCGAAAGGCTTGGCGTGTAGAGAATGGGAATGCCGAGCAGTTCGAGATGCGCGTCGCGATAGCGGATGCGCTGCTTGGCTGGATCATGCACGATGCGTCCCGCCTTGATTTGCCAGATCGGCGTTTTGGGACAGCCATCGGCCCCGGCCACGTCGCAGGGCGAATAGACGGCCCGGTCCAGTACCGAGCGCGCGTTTTCCCGTTTGCCCGACCGTGCGGCGAGACGTCCGCCATTGTCCAGAACCAGCAGGAATGCGTCGATGCTGCCGTCTTTCAGCGTATCACTGAGTTCGACGCGTTCGCCATAGGCACGGTTCCCGTCCTTGTCGGTGACGCGGATATTGCCGCGCGCCTCGACCAGACCCGTTTTGCGATTCCACGCGACTTCATTCGCTTCGACGCGGTCGCCATCACGCACGACGACGACATTGCCACGCGCGGTCACGATATCGGCTTCGCTGTCGTAATCGATCTGGTCTGCGGCAAAATCGATCATCTGCTGCGGTTTTTCAGCCAAGGCCCCGCTGTCGTCCGCAGCCTGCACCGGCGGATTGTCCGTTTGCGCCGCCGCAACAGAGGGCTGAACCAGTGCGCCCAAGGCGGTGCCGAGCAGCAATGCGACGAACGAACGGGACAAGCGACACTCCCTGCGGCGGAACAGCGCTCTCTAAAGCACGCGGCCGCATCGGCTTCAAGCGCCGCGCACTTTGCGCCGGTCGCCCGACCGGGTTAGAAGCATGAGTCGAAACATCATTCCACCGGAAAGGTCAGTTGCAGATGCGGATTACCTATGGTCAGCCTGCGCGCGGCGATGCCGCCGTCCACGTCGTCTTTGCTGCCAAGGACGTGGTGCTGACACGCGCCGCACAAGCTGTGGACGAGAAAATGTCAGGCGCCCTGCGGCGGGCAGCTGGCACGGCCCGGTTCGAAGGCGATCTGGCGCAGATCGTCGAGATTCCAGCGCCAGGCGGTCTGTCTGCATCGCGCCTCTTGCTGGTCGGTCTTGGCGTTCCCGGCAAGGCCGACAATGCCGCCTTTGAACGCATTGGTGCCACGATCGTGGCACGCCTTCTTGTGTCGGGCGAGACGGTCATCACGGTCGATTTCGACGGCGTCGGCGATCTTGCGACCCCGGTCGAAGAGGCCGCTGCCCGACTTGCGCACGGTGCGACGTTGCGGTGCTGGCGTTTCGACAAATATCGCACACGCCTGAAGCCGCAGCAAAAGCCCAGCCTTGACGAACTGGCGATCCTGAATGCGCCGGAAAACGCTGCAGCCGCACACGTCCGGCTTGCTCCGCTGGCGGAAGCGGTCGCCTTCACGCGTGAGCTGGTCAGCGAACCGGGCAATGTCATCTATCCGGAAAGTTTCGTCGAACGCTGCCGCGCCCTTGAAAAGCTCGGCGTCGAGATCGAGGTGCTGGATGAAGACGAGATGCGTGCGCACGGCATGGGGGCATTGCTGGGCGTGGCGCAAGGATCGGCGCGCCGCCCCAAACTTCTCATCATGAAATGGAATGGCACGGGCGACACGAGCGCGAAACCGGTGCTGTTCGTCGGCAAGGGCGTGACGTTCGACAGCGGCGGCATCAGCATCAAGCCTGCCGCCGGCATGGAAGACATGAAGTGGGACATGGGCGGTGCGGGCGCTGTCGCGGGCGCAATGATGGCGCTGGCCGGTCGCAAGGCCAATGCCCACATCGTGGGCGTTTGCGGACTTGTCGAAAACATGCCGGATGGCAATGCCCAGCGTCCCGGCGATGTCGTGACGTCGATGTCGGGCCAGACGATCGAAGTCGTCAATACCGACGCCGAAGGGCGTCTCGTTCTGTGTGATGCCATGTGGTATGCGCAGGAACGCTTCAAGCCGGAGATCATGGTCGATCTTGCGACGCTGACCGGTGCGATGATCGTCGCACTTGGTAATGAACATGGCGGATTGTTCAGCAATGACGATGACTTGGCGGCAGATCTTGCCAAGGCAGGTCGGGAGACCGGCGACAAGCTTTGGCGTTTCCCGCTCGGCGATGCCTATAACAAGATGATCGATTCCCAGATCGCCGACATGAAGAATGCGGGTGCGCGCAACGCAGGTTCGATCACTGCGGCGCAGTTCCTTGGGCGCTATGTCAAGGACGGTGTCAAATGGGCGCATCTCGATATTGCCGGCATGGTCTGGGCATCGGCGGCAGGGACGCTTTGGGACAAGGGCGCGACCGGCTATGGCGTCCGCCTGCTCGATCGTTTCGTTGAAGCCGTGGCCGAGACGAAATAAGGCGTGGGCTGCGAGGCGGGTTTCTATCATCTGACCAGCGGACGGCTGGAGACTGTGCTGCCGCGTCTTTTGCAAAAGGCGCAGGCAGCCGGTCATCGCATCGTCGTGCGCGCCCGCGATGGTGGCCTGCTTCGTCTGCTGGACGAACAATTATGGACGCGTCCGCCCGACGGCTTCCTGCCGCATGGATTGTTTCCATGTGATTACAGTGATTTGCAGCCGATTCTTCTGACATCGTCCGAATCTGTGCCAAATGCTGCCACCCTGTGCGTCATGCTCGACCCGCTGCTGCCTGCGGATGCGGCGCGCTTTCAGCGGCTGGTTCTCATCTTCGATGGACAGGATCAGGCGTCAGTTGCCGCAGCGCGTGATGCATGGCGTGCTGCGGGGCGGATCGATGGCATGGCGCGCAGTTACTGGACGCAGAATGAGACGGGCGGCTGGCAAAAGACGGCCTGATCGGTTGCCAAGCGCATGCGGCGCGGATAGAGACGCCGCCATCCTGCAATCCTCCCCAGAGACGACGGAGACCCGATCATGGCCACCGAGCGCACTTTTTCGATCATCAAGCCCGATGCAACCCGCCGCAATCTGACCGGCAAGGTTGCCGCCATGCTGGAAGACGCGGGCCTGCGTATCGTTGCGTCCAAGCGCATTCACATGACGCGTGAACAGGCCGAAGGCTTTTACGCCGTTCACCGCGAGCGCCCGTTCTTCAATGACCTCGTCAACTTCATGATTTCGGGTCCGGTCGTCGTGCAGGTGCTGGAAGGCGAAAACGCCGTTCTCAGGAATCGCGAAGTGATGGGTGCGACCAACCCGGCGCAGGCAGCCGACGGCACGATCCGCAAGACCTATGCCGAATCGATCGAAGCCAATTCGGTTCATGGTTCGGACAGCCTGGAAAATGCCGCGATTGAAATCGCCTATTTCTTCAAGCCGGAAGAAATCGTCGGCTGAGCCGTCTGATCGGCAGAAACGAATAGGGGCCGGGCAGCATCGCTGTCCGGCCCCTTTGTTTTGGCCGGACGATCAGCGCGCGGGCGCGATGCGGGCGCGCATGCCATCGATGCTGACGCGGCCTTCGGCAATTGCGGCGACGGCGGCAGGGTAGAGTTTGTGCTCCTGTTCAAGGACGCGCGCGGCAAGTGTTGCCTCGGTATCGTCATCGAGCACCGGAACCGCAGCCTGAGCGAGGATCGGGCCTTCGTCGAGTTCGGGGCGGACGATATGCACGGTGCAGCCGTGCAGCTTGCACCCGGCGTCCAGCGCGCGCTGGTGGGTGTCCAGCCCCCGGAAGGCAGGCAGGAGGGAAGGGTGGATGTTAAGGATGCGGTCGGGCCAGCGATCAATCAACACGGGCGTGAGCACGCGCATGAAGCCGGCAAGTACCACCAGTTCGACGCCATGGCGTCGAAGCGCGCTGTCGAGCGCAAGGTCGAAGCTGGCGCGGTCGGGAAAGTCGCGGTGGGCAATGACTTCGGTGGCGATTCCGGCATCCGCCGCCGTCAGCAACCCGGCTGCCGATGCCTTGTTCGAGATGACGCAGGCAATTTCAGCCGGATAGGCAGGATCGGACGCAGCCGCCATCAGCGCGGCCATGTTGCTGCCGCGTCCTGAAATCAGCACGCCTACGCGCATCTTAGGCATCGTGACCGGCTTCCCAGGCCGCAGATGCGCCAAAGCTGCCCGCCGGACCGCGCACGGTGCAGCCGCGCTGGCCGGATTCGATCTGGCCGATGCGGTAGACGCTTTCGCCCGCTTCGCTGAGCGCCGCAGTGACGGCATCGGCATCGCTGGCATCGACAACAAGCACCATGCCGATGCCGGTGTTGAATGTGCGTGCCATTTCACCCGGCTCGATGGCGCCTTCTGCCTGAAGCCATCCGAAGACGGGCGGCAGCGCCCAGGCGCCGGCATCGACCATGGCGCGCGCGCCTTCGGGCAGCACACGCGGCAGGTTTTCAAGCAAGCCGCCGCCTGTGATGTGCGACAGCGCCTTGATCTGGCCCGCGCGGATGAGTGGCAAGAGGCTGCGGACATAGATGCGTGTTGGCGTCAAAAGCGCCTCAGCCAGTGTCTGTTCCGGAGCGAAGGGCGCCGGGTCTTCTAGCTTGTGGCCCTTGTCGGCAATCAGACGACGGACGAGCGAAAAGCCGTTTGAATGCACACCCGATGAGGCGAGGCCCAGAAGCACGTCGCCAACGGCAACGCGCTCGCCGGTCAGTTGTTCGCCCCGTTCGACCGCACCCACCGAAAAACCGGCCAGATCATAATCGCCAGCCGCGTAAAGCCCCGGCATTTCCGCAGTTTCGCCGCCGATCAGCGCGCAGTGCGCGATGCGGCAGCCTTCAGCGATACCGGCAACA
>CAZWMK010000051.1:0-565 GCA_964635065.1 uncultured Sphingomonadaceae bacterium
GGTCATTCGAAACGCTGCGGGTTGCCGACCGCGGTATTCGTGAAGGCATATTGCGTACGCTGATGACGCGCGATGGAGGACGTTGACATGGTAAAGCCACCCACGCCGGGCGGACCGTCCGGACGGTCGAAGGGCGGACATGTGCGCGTCAAGACGGCACGCAAGCGCAGCGCCGCATCAACCCGCTGGCTGGCGCGTCAGCTGAACGATCCCTATGTCCAGGCCGCACGCGCCGAGGGTTATCGCTCGCGCGCGGCCTACAAGCTGTTGGAACTGGACGAACGCTTTGGCCTGCTCGCGGGCGTCGAGCGCGTGGTCGATCTCGGTGCGGCCCCCGGCGGCTGGTGTCAGGTGTTGCGGGCAAAGCGGCCCAAGGCTGCGGTCGTTGCCATTGATCTTCTGGAGATGGATCCGATTCCAGGGGTCACCTTCATGCAGAAGAATTTTCTGGATGACGATGCGCCTGCATTGCTGGAAGCGGCCCTTGGCGGTCCCGCTGATCTGGTGCTGTCGGACATGGCGGCCAATACGGTCGGCCACAAGCAGACCGATCATCTGCGCACCA
>CAZWMK010000051.1:575-15496 GCA_964635065.1 uncultured Sphingomonadaceae bacterium
TGGCGGGCGGAGCTGACAGTCATCTGGTTGCCGAACTCAAGCGTCACTTCACCAGCGTGAAACATGCCAAGCCGCCCGCCAGCCGCAAGGATTCGTCGGAATGGTATGTCATCGCGCAAGGCTTCAAGGCGGGCAGTGCCACAGGAGTGAAATAACGCGCGCCTATGGCAAGCCGGCGTTCGCCCGGTTATGAGAACGCCCAGTCATGGCCCACTTGGGGCCGCCTATTGTTGAGGGATATGTGATGAGCCGCCAACCCGCAGAATGGAGCCCGCATGCCGCCGTATGGACGGCATGGCCGTCCGCCGCAGATCTGTGGCTGGAAGACCTGGAACCGGCACGCGCGCAGGTGGCGGCGATGGTGCGTGCCATTGCAGAGGGCGAACGCGTCGAACTGCTGGCGGCAACCGAAGAAGCGGTGGCGTCTGCTGCGCGCCTGTTCAAAGATAATAATGTCCGCATCCATCAGGTACCGTTCGGCGATATATGGCTGCGCGATACCGGGCCGCTGTTTTTGGCCAGCCCCGGTGGCCCTGCGGCAGCGGGGTTCCGTTTCAACGGCTGGGGCGGAAAATATGATCTGCCTGGCGACAATACGGTCGGTCAGGCGATCGCACGGCTGGCCGATGTGCCGTTGGCACGGCACGACTGGGTGCTGGAGGGCGGCGCGATAGACGTGGACGGCACCGGCCTTGTCGTCACAACCGAACAGTGTCTGCTCAATCCCAACCGCAACCCTGGCATGACGCGCGCAGAAGTCGAATCGCGCCTGCGCCGCGACCTTGGCCTCGACCGCGTGCTGTGGCTGGGCGATGGACTGATCAACGATCATACCGATGGCCATGTCGACAATCTCGCGCGCTTTGTGGCACCCGGTGTGCTGGCGCTGCCGTCGGCCAGCGGCAAGGACGATCCGAACGCCGATGTCTATGCCGATGCCCGTGAGCGCGCCGAGGCGTTTGGCGTCGAGGTCGTTACCATCCCGTCTCCGGGTCTTGTGACTGACGATGACGGCGCGGTGCTGCCTGCCAGCCACATGAATTTCTATATCGCCAACAAGACCGTCGTGGTGCCGACCTATGGCACGCCCCACACGGCGGCGGCGCTGGAGGCGGTGTCGCAACTGTTCCCCGACCGCCGCACGGTAGGTCTTCCGGCCGATGCCGTGTTGACGGGCGGTGGCTCGTTCCACTGCATCACCCAGCAGCAGCCGGCCTGAGAGAGAAGGGACCGACCATGTCCGAGATGACTGTCGCCGCGCTTCAGCTTGGTTTTACCGACAATATGGAAGCCGATATCGCCGCCGTGGCCGACCTGGTGCGGCAGGCAGCGGCGCGCGGCGCGAAGGTGATTCTGCCGCCCGAATTGTTCCAGGGCTATTATTTCTGCCGCCATGAGCATGAGCGCTTCTTTACCCGCGCCTATCCGACAGCCACGCACCCGGCCGTGGTTGCGATGCAGGCGCTGGCGGCGGAACTGAAGGTCTATATCCCGACCAGCTATTTCGAGGCGGATGGCCAGCATTATTACAACAGTCTCGCCATGATCGACGACGAAGGCCGGATCATGGGCACCTACCGCAAAAGCCATATTCCGGATGGACCGGGCTATGAGGAAAAATTCTATTTCCGTCCCGGCAATACCGGCTTCAAAGTCTGGTCGACACCTTATGGCACAGTCGGCGTCGGCATCTGCTGGGATCAATGGTATCCGGAAACGGCGCGCGCGATGATGTTGCTGGGGGCGGACATCCTGCTTTATCCGACCGCCATCGGGTCCGAGCCGCAGGAACCGGATCTCGATACCCAGCGGATGTGGCAGCGCGCAATGATCGGCCATGCCGTGTCGAATGTGGTGCCGGTGATCGCATCCAACCGCACGGGCGTCGAGGAAGGCCAGCGTTTCTATGGCACCAGCTTCATGGTCGATGAACGTGGCGACATGGTCGAGGAATTCGGCCGCGACGATGTCGGCGTGCTGGTGCACCGTTTCGATCTTGCGCAGGCGCGCGAACGCCGCGCGGCCTTCGGCTTTTTTCGTGACCGTCGGCCCGAACTTTACGCCCGGCTGGCGCAGGACATCTGAAACAGAGGCTGACCGTTCATGCGGTCAGCCTTTCCGTCCGGTCAGCGCGGCTTCGAACACGGCTTCGAACATCGCGGGAGTCAACCGACCGGTGTTGGTATTGTACCGCGAGCAGTGATAGCTGTCATAAAGTACGATGCCATTTGGCATGACATGGCGCGCGCCATGGCCAAAGCGGTATTTCGGCAGTTTTCCGCCCAGGGCCTTGATCGCCGATTGATGTGCGATCTGCCCAAGCGCGATCACGGTGGTCAGCGACGGCAGGGCGGCGATGCGGCGTTCAAGAAAGGGACGGCACTGGTGGATTTCGGCTGGCAGCGGCTTGTTTTGCGGCGGCAGGCAATGAACCGCATTGCCGATCATCGCGCCTTTCAGCGTCAGTCCGTCATCGATGCGCGCGTCATAGGCGCCCTCGGCCAGCCCGTATTTCAGCAGCGTCGCAAACAGCAGGTCGCCGGCATAATCGCCTGTAAACGGGCGGCCGGTGCGATTGGCGCCGTGCATGCCGGGCGCAAGGCCGACAATCAGAAGCCAGGCATCGGGATCACCGAAACCGGGCACGGGCGCGTTGAACCAGTCGGGATGTTCGGTGCGCAGTTCATCGCGGAACGCGGCAAGACGCGGACAGTCGGGACAGTCGCGGGGCGGATCAATGGTCAATGACATGAACAAAGGCTCTAAAGCGCCATCCCCCGACAAGGCAACCATATTGCTGGCGCTGGGTTCGAATCGCCCGCATGGTCGCCATGGCCGCCCGCGCGCGGTGCTGGCGGCGGCGATCGCGGCGCTTGATGAAATGGGCTTTTCGGTTCTCGCATCGTCCCCGATCATGGAAACGCAGCCGGTCGGGCCGGGGCAGCGACGCTATGCCAATGCGGTCATCAGCGTTGCCGCGCCCGACGATGTGGCACCGCCCGAACTGCTGCTGCGCCTGAAAGCGGTTGAGCGCGCTTTCGGGCGGGGCAGGGGGCGACGCTGGGGCGATCGCGTACTGGATATCGATATTCTGGCCATTGCTGACCGGACATGGCCGCACCGCTTGCACTGGCGACAGGCAAAACGGCTGGCGGTTCCACACAAGGCGCTTGCATCGCGCAGCTTTGTTCTTGATCCACTCCTGACCGTTGCGCCCGACTGGCGTCACCCCATTCACGGGCGCACGACGCGACAATTACGCGCGCGGCTCATGAAGCCGCATCCTTATGATTGACCAGCCCGTCACTTCTCCTTATGTGAAGCGCCACAACACAGGCGGGTCCATAGCTCAGTCGGTAGAGCAACTGACTTTTAATCAGTAGGTCGCTGGTTCGAATCCAGCTGGACTCACCACCTCCCCCGCGACAGGAAACAGGTCATGGCATCTGCGCAAGGCGCTTGGGGTGCCACTATCCGGCGCGTGCCGGACAAGCAGGAGGTGTAGCGTGGACTTGCATGATCTCTTGCACCGCTATTTCGGTCAGCATGATCTGGCCGGGTTACCTGCCGCCGGACTGGCGGCAGGGCTGGAGCGCGTGCGTGTCGATTTCGGGCTGGAGAGCGATGCGGGGCGGCGTTTCGGCCTATGGGCCTTGATGTACATATTGGGCGATGCGCCGGCGCTCGACATCGCCTTTTCCGACCCGGAGACGCGCGAGGCTGCGCGCAATTTCATGGACCTGATCGACGCATTCGGGGCGGACGCCCTTTAAGTGCAGGCGCTGGCGCGGTCGTCGACGGTCCAGACGATTGTGGCGCTGGAATCGAGGAAATGCGCTTCGTCGGCTCGGATCTGGGCGATGATTTCCGGATCGGCAAGGCAGGCGCACCAGCGATCATAATCGGCACGGGTTGCAAAACCCAGTTCGGTCACGACGTCGAAGGGCAGATCGCCGGGCTGTCCGAACAGCACGGCGTCGCGATAATTGCGGACATAGGCCGCATACATTGGCAACAGCTGATTGACGAGCGGCACATGCTTGTCTTCGTAGTAGCGGATGAAATCATCCATGCTGATCGACGGCAGCTTGCGGATGAATACCAGAACCTTGATCATCGATGTTCTTCTTTCCCCAGGTTGCGCACCTGACTGGATAAGGGAGCGGTCAGGGCTGCCGTCATGATTTCAAGGACTTCGTCCAATATCTGCGCCTGGGTCATCGGCGACGGGCCATAGCGCAGGCGATTGTCGCTCTGGACCAGGGCGTTCAGGAACAAGGTTACGCACATGTTGGCGCGCAACATGATGATTTCGG
Source organism: uncultured Sphingomonadaceae bacterium (assembly GCA_964635065.1). Lineage (GTDB taxonomy): Bacteria > Pseudomonadota > Alphaproteobacteria > Sphingomonadales > Sphingomonadaceae > CAZWMK01. The sequence goes on from CAZWMK010000051.1 coordinate 4,892, forward strand.
GAGGCATCCAGTGCAGGCGCTCCGAGATCAGGGCGAGCGTGCGTGTCAGGCCGGGGTGGTCTTGTGGCCGTTCTTCCTGCGGGTGCAGGATACCCATGGCGCGATAGCGCGTCATATATTCCGCCATGAAACGCGCGAAGGGGTGGCGGCCTTCTTCGTCGACAAGATCAAGATGCGGCAGGCAGAGAATTTTCAGAATGGTGCGGATGTCGCCCAGCTGGTCCTGTCGTTCGGCTTCGGCCAGCATGTCGAGGCGCCGGGCATCCATCTGTGGCACACGATAGGCCATGATGGCGCGCAGCAGGGTTTCCTTGTCGTTGAAATGATATTGCACGACCCGGGTATTGCCCTGTCCGGCCTCGGCCCCGATCTGGCGCAGAGATACGCCCTCAATGCCGGATTCGCCAAACAGGCGTTCGGCGGCAAGGATCAGAAGTTCGCGCGTCCGGCTGCTGCGCGCATTCGGGGGGGCGGCGTCTGGCGCGCGGCTGTTGCCGGCTTTGCTCCCTTTTGTCGCATCGACGCTGTCAGGCGCTGACTGCTTGATCATCAAATGGTGCTCCAACCACATGTTTATAGAGGTTTAGCGGCAATCGGCCAGTGGGGCCAGTGCACATTGCCGGGCTGAAAGTGGCGGCCTCAAGGAAGTTGAACATGCGTTTAACTCGATTGAGATAAAAAATTCTCAAAAACCGATTAAAACGCCCTGATAAGCGCTGATTTTATGAAGTTTTTCTCAATATGTAACTTTATTGACTTAATATATCTTGTGAATTAAAACGAGCGAGAAGCGAGGTCAAAAGGCGCGACGCAGCGTCAAGAATCCAAAAAAACCGCGCATCGTAAAGGGGAGGTGATTTGGAACTTTCTGAAATTTCATGCGCGCGTTTCATGTTGGGCCTGTTCTCGGGCGCTGCGCTCTGGGGCGGTGCGGCAGTAGCGGCGGGCGACGGAAATGCTGCGGCTTATGACCGGGCGCGTGCCGATCAGGCGCAGTCGGCGACGCTGGCCGATGTTGTGCCAGCCGACACTGAAGCGCGGCAGACATGGGCGCGTCACCTGGCCTATGACGCCGCCATCTATGGGCAGGTTCTGGCGCTGCATTATCAGCAGCTGCGGGCGCAGGCGCTGGATTCGGCCGGTCCCAATTATACCGGTTTCAACGTTTTTGCGCATGATCGCCAACTGGCGGCCCCCGGATACAAGCCGTTCAAGTCGCCCAACGCCGATACGCTTTATTCCAATGCCTGGCTCGATCTCAGCGGCGGTCCCGTGCAACTCGATGTGCCGGATACGGATGGGCGCTATTACACCGTCAATTTCCTCGATGCTTATGGCAATGCCACAAACATCAGTGCGCGCACCCATGGCACCAAGGGTGGACGCTACTGGATTGCAGCCGCCCACTGGCAGGGCGACGTGCCGGCCGACGTCACCCTGTTCAGGGTGACGACGCCTTATGTCTGGATTCTGATGCGTATCCTGACGACGGATGCCGCCGATGCCCGGCGCGTCAATCGCTTGCAGGATCGCTTTCGTCTGACGCCTACCGTCCCGGCTGCGCGCCGCATGCCTTTTCCGGCGGCGGGCCTCGATGACGATCTGACCTATTTTTCCAGTGTGGATTACATGCTGCGTGCGGTCGGCTATCCCGCAGAGGAAGCCGTGCTGGTTCGTCGTTTCCGTGCGCTTGGCATCGGGGATGGCACAGTGCGCGCGAGAGCCGAGGCCGATCCTGCGTTGCGTGCTGCTCTGTCCGAAGGGCGCCGCGATGCCTTGCAGGTGATCGAGCGCAGCATCGGACAGGGCGGGCGCCCGGTTGGCGGGTGGAGCGCGGCTGTCGATGTCGGCCGTTATGGCGAGAATTACCTCTATCGCGCGGCGATCAATACGCTTGGCACCGGTGCCAATGTCGTAGATGAAAACTACCCTTTCACCACCTTCGTCGATGCGGACGGCGCGCGGCTTGACGGCGCGACGGGCCACTATCGCTTGACGCTGGCCCCGCCGCCGCCCGCGCGGTTTTTCTGGTCGGTGACCGCCTATGATGCGCGCACGCGCGAACTCATCCCCAATCCCGCTGGTCGCTACATTATCAACGACCGCACGCCGGGCCTTGTGCGTGGCAAGGATGGTTCGGTCACCATCCTGATGCGTCGCGACAAGCCGAAGGGGCGTGAAGCCGCCAACTGGCTGCCGACGCCAGACGGCCCTTTCTACATCGCTATCCGTGCACAAGGGCCGTCTCCCGATATTGCGGCAGGCCGCTGGGCGCCGCCCGCCATTGAGAGGATCAAATGGTGAGTGCAATGGGACTTCGTCTGTCCGCCCTGTCGCGTCTGATGACAGGCTCCGCCTGCCTTGCGCTGGCGATGCTGGCGCCGACCGCTGCGCTGGCAGGCGGGCAGGCGGCTCCGACCGTGACGCATCAAGTGCTGGATAATGACGCGCTGTTCAAGGGTGAGGCGCAGGATGTTCAGACGCTGGCCATGCGCGCCTATGTCTGGGGCTATCCGCTGGTACAGGCAGCCCGCATTCGTTTTCAGATTACCCGTCCGGGGCAGCCTGCATCCGGTCCGGATGATGCTGACATTCACGCACCGATCAACAGTTTCGCCCTCAGCCGCAAATTGTCGGATCACACGGCACGCATGGGCGTGGGGCCGAATAACGACACACTTTACAGCCTTGCCTGGATGGACCTGAAGGATGGACCGTTCGTGCTCGAAACGCCCGACTTCGGTGATCGCTATTATACGTTTTCGATGAATCAGGCGGACTCGGCGGCCGAATATTCACCGGGCAAGCGTACGCATGGCCGACAGTTGCCGCCCGTCTTCATGTATGGACCGGACTATAAGGGGCCGGTGCCTGACGGCATGCTGGGGATTCCAAGCCCCACGCGTTATTTGCAGATTGCCGGGCGCTTTCTCGTCAGTGCCCCCAGCGAACTGCCAGCCGTTCATGCGCTGCAAGACAAGCTCAAGCTGCGGCGCTGGGCTGATTATCAGGCCGGGCGCGATGTTGTGGCACCGCCGTCACCGCAGCGTCCGCTGGTGGATGCGGTCAATCCCGCGCCGGAAGACCTGCGCTTCATGGAAATGCTGGGCAATGTCCTGCGTGACTGGGTGGTCGCGCCACATGACCAGGCCCTCATCGCTTCTTTCGCCCGGATCGGCCTCGACCCCGCGCGCGGTTTCGACTGGCAACGTCTGTCCGCCGCCGACCGTGCCGCCCTCCAGCGTGGCTTGCGCGAGGGGGCCGAACTGGTGCGCCGCAAGTCGCTTGATCTTGGCATCGAAAAGAATGGCTGGACCACAAACTATGCCGGTCCGCGTTTCGGCAATGATCATCTGTTGCGCGCTGCGGTCGCCAAGGACCAGATCTACGTCGCCATCCCCGAGGAATCGGTTTACCCGATCGGTCGCGTCGATGCTGACGGGCAACCACTGGATGGTCGCAAAAGTTATCGCATCCGCATGGCGGGCGACAATCTGCCACCAGTCGACGGTTTCTGGTCGATCACCGTCTATAATGATGACGGTTTCATGATCGACAATCCGATCAAGCGTTATGCCATCGGCGATCGCACGCCGGGCCTTGTGCGCGACAAGGATGGCACGATCGAAATCCTGCTTCAGCAGACGCAACCCGACCCGGCACAAAAAGGCAACTGGCTGCCGACGCCGGATGGCCCCTTTTACCTGATGATGCGGCTTTACATCCCTCGCCAAGCCATTCTCGACCAGAGCTGGGCACCACCCGCCATCGAGAAGATCACGCCCTGACGTCAGACGCGGGGCACATAAACACAACCAGGAGGATGAAATGAACAAGGGGGTTCTGAATTTGAAGAGACTGGCGCTTGCATCGTCAGCGCTGGTCCTTTTGGCGGGGCAGGCAAACCCGGCGCTGGCGCAAGACGCTGCGGCGGCTGAGCCTGAGATGGCGGACGATATCGTCGTCACGGCCCGCAAGCGCGCCGAAACGCTGGTTGATGTGCCGGTGGCGATCACGGCAGTAGGCGCTGCCGAAGTCGCGCGTTATGCCGCAACCGACCTGTCGCGCATCGGCCAGTTGGTGCCGCAGGTGATCATCGCGCGGTCAAGCGGTGCTGGTTCGGGTGCATCGTTCATCATCCGTGGTGTTGGCTCGTCGCAAGGCGATACCGGCATTGAACAGACGGTGACGCTGAACCTCGACGGCGTGCAGTTGAGCCGCGGCCGCGCCATCGGTCAGGGCTTTTTCGATGTTCGCCAGGTTGAAGTGCTGAAAGGCCCGCAGGCGCTGTTCTTTGGCAAGAACAGTCCGGGCGGCGTGATCTCGGTGACATCTGCCGGTCCGACCGATGAATTCGAGGGCTTTGTGCGCGGCGGTTATGAATTCCGCACCGATGAGCGTTTCCTTGAAGGCGCAGTTTCCGGACCAGTGACGGATACGCTGGGCATGCGTCTTGCTCTGCGCGGTAGCGATTCCGAAGGCTATATCCGCAACCTTGCAAGGCCTGGTGTCGCCAGCCCCTTCTTCCCCGGTGTCGCGATGCCCGGCGCGATCAACACCCGTCAGTCCGCCACCAACGAGTTGATGGGCCGCCTGACGGTTGCCTATACGCCCGTCGATAATTTCGATGCGACGCTCAAGGTATTTGGCGCCAAGCGCAATGAAAATGGTCTGGCGCTGGCTGAAAACATCGGCTGCGTCGATAAGCCGAAGGTGCTGGGCGTGACCGATCCCACCGGCGACTGCAAGCTGGACGGACGTCGTTCGGTATCGGCGTTGCCAGAGGAACTGGCGCAGAATGTCCCGCGCGCTGGCAACGGCGAAATGTATTCCAAGAACAAGTTTCTGCTGACCTCGCTGACAGCCAATTATCAGGTGAGCGACATCACGATCACCTCAGTCACCGGCTATTATGATTACAAGTTCACCGCACTCGACGAATTCAGCTTCAGCGCACCCGGCGGGCTTTGGACGACTTTTGCGGAAAAATACCGGTCCTTCTCGCAAGAGCTCCGCGCTGTCACCGATTTTGACTCGCCGATCAATTTCGCGTTCGGCGGGCTTTACGAAACGGTGAAGCGCCGCAACGATGTCGCCAATATGCAGTTGAACCGGCCGGTCGATCCGGTGTCGGGTAACCGCCTGATCAGCGAAAATCTGGTGCATAACAAGGGCGAAACCCTCTCCTTCTTCGGGCAGGCAATCCTCGATATCACCGAGACGGTCGAACTGGCTGGTGGCGTGCGCTGGACGCAGGAAGATAAGTCGACACGGATGCAGAACAACTATGTGCATCCGACCGCCAACCTCGTGAACCCGCTCAACCGCCGTCCGCAGGGCCTGTGGCTCAATTCGGATTACAAGGACGAAAACTGGTCGCCCGAAGTGACGTTGAGCTGGCACCCGACGGATCGTTCGACGCTCTATGTCGCCTATAAGACCGGCTATAAATCGGGCGGATTCTCGACCCCGCAGGGCGGCATTCCGGGATCGTGGAACGAACTGACGCCCGTGTTCGGCGCAGAAACAGCGGAAGGTGCGGAAATCGGTGCAAAGGCCGAATTGTTCGATCGCGCGGTCAAGCTCAACCTTGCGCTTTACCGCTATACCTTCGACGATCTGCAGCAGACGTCGTTCAACGCGGTGACGTTCCTTTATTCCATCCGCAACGCCGCCAAGGCGCGGACATCGGGTGTGGAACTGGATGGTTCATGGCGTGTCAGCCCCTATGTCAGCCTGCGCGGCAGCGTGGCCTATAACCGGGCCAAATATCTGAACTTCCCGCTGTCGCCCTGCTGGACCGGGCAGAGTGCGGCGCAGGGTTGTTCGGGGGGCGTGCAGGATCTGTCTGGCGAAGCACTGGCGCGCGCGCCGCGCTGGAACCTGGCGGGCGGCGTGTCCTATGATCTGCCGGTCGGCAGCGGCCTGATGATCGGCCTGACGGCGGATGCCAATTACACCAGTGGATACTGGCTGCAGGAAACACAAAATCCCAGCGCCTGGCAGAAGGGCTTTGCCCGCATCGACGCCAGCGCACGTCTCTATGACGAGGATGAAAAGTGGGAACTGGCACTGATCGGCCGCAACCTCACCAACAAATGGTATGCCACGGCCTCGACCGACAAGCCGCTGGGGGCTGTGGGTGAAGTCTCCGCGGCGACAGGGCGTCCGCGCGAAGTGCTGCTGCAGTTCATGCATCGCTTCTGATGAACGCTGTCCCGCTGCCATGCCCGAACCGGGCATGGCAGCGGGACCATTTTGACATGACACGCTATCCGCCTGGGGAGGGGATATGATGACTTTGCAAGAAAATCGCTGGATTCTGGCCATCGGCGCATCGGCTGCCGTGATGGGCCTTGGCCTGCTGGCCGCAGAATTCACCGGGCAGGAGGCATCCGCGCAGGCGCAGACTGCCGCAAGGGCCTCCGTTCCCGCCAGCGATGCGACTGCTGTCTATTCCCCGCCGGTGCGCGATGCCAGTGTGACCACCAATGTCTATTGGGGTGATACGCACCTGCACACAGACAATTCCATCGATGCCTTCGACATGGGCGCACGAACACTCTCGCCTGCGGAAGCTTATCGTTTTGCACGTGGCGAACAATTGACATCCGAAACCGGATTGCCGGTGAAGCTGCGTCGCCCGCTCGATTTTCTCGTGGTGGCCGATCATGCCGAATTCATGGGCGGCTTTCAGTTGGCGAAAGCAGGCGATGCCGAAACGCTGGCAGCGCCGATGGGCAAACGTTGGGCCGAACTGATTGCGCAGGGAGGAAAAGGCACGTTGCTGCCAACCGTCACCGCCAGCATCATGGGCAGTGAATCCAAAGATGTGAATCTACCCCGTGCGCTGCGGGCGCGTATATGGAAGACAGTTTCGGAAACGGCAGACCGTTTCAATGCACCGGGCCGCTTTACTGCGCTGTCGGGCTATGAATGGAGTTCGACGCCGGGCAGTCGGAATCTCCATCGTATCGTCATGTTCAAGGACGGTGCCAGCAAGGTCGGACAAACGGTTCCCTTCTCGGCGCTCGATAGCGAGGACCCGGAAAAGCTCTGGGCCTATCTCGAAAATTACGAGAAAACGACAGGCGGTGAAGTCATTGCATTTGCCCATAATGGCAATGTTTCGAACGGTGCGATGTTCGCCCCGACCCGCATGAATGGCCAGCCGATCGATGCGGACTATGCCAAGCGCCGTATGCGCTGGGAACCCGTCTATGAAGTGACGCAGACCAAGGGCGATGGCGAAACGCACCCGACCCTTTCACCGACCGATGAATTCGCAGACTTCGAACGCTGGGATGAAGGCGACATCGTCATGACCAACCCGAAACAGCCGTGGATGCTGCGCACCGAATATGCGCGCTCGGCGCTGGGTGAGGGGTTGAAGCATCAGGCAAAGACGGGCGCCAATCCGTTCAAGTTCGGCATGATCGGCAGCACCGACAGTCACAACGGCCTCGCAACCACGACCGAGGATAATTATTTCGGCAAGTTCCCGCATGACGAACCCTCGACCGCGCGCACGGATGGCAAAAATACCGATGTCGTCGCCCGGCAAGCGTGGCAGCTTGGTGCTTCCGGCCTTGCCGCCGTCTGGGCGCCTGAAAACACGCGCGAAGCGATCTTTGCCGCGTTCAAGCGGAAAGAAGTTTACGGCACCACCGGTTCGCGCATCAAGCTCAGGTTCTTCGGCGGCTGGGACTTTGCCGCCAACGACGTGACGCGCCCGAACTATGCCGAGATCGGCTATAAAAAAGGCGTGCCGATGGGCGGCGACCTGATGGCGGCACCCAAAGGTCAGGCGCCGCGCTTCATGATCGTCGCGGCGAAAGACCCCGATGAAGCCAACCTCGACCGCGTGCAGGTGATCAAGGGCTGGATCGACGCCAAGGGCCAGACGCACGAGAAGATCTATGATGTCGTGCTGTCGGATGGCCGCAAGGTTGACCCGAAAACCGGCAAGGCCCCGAAAGTCGGCTCGACCGTCGATGTGAAGAACGCGACCTACACCAACAGCATCGGCGCCCCCGAACTGGCGACCGTCTGGACCGATCCGGACTTCGATCCCAAGGCGCGCGCCTTCTATTATGTCCGCGTGCTCGAAATCCCGAAACCGCGCTGGACGGCCTATGACGCCGCCTTCTTCCACAAGGCGATGGCGGCCAACATCCCGATGACGGTGCAGGACCGCGCCTACAGTTCGCCCATCTGGTATCAGCCCTGATGCGGTGTGCGTGAGGTTGATGCTGGATTTGTCGTGGTCGTAGGCTGGCGCGAGCGGAGCAGGCTGCTGCTGTCGCGCAGCGCCGGGGGCAGGCTGGCGTAAGGACAGAGAAGAATGTGCAGCGTTTCTTCTGCGACAAGCGCAGGCGAGATGTCAGTCATTGGTGCGGCGGTGTTCATGATGGCGCCTTGGCTGGAATGTCGAAATATCTATTTCAGACACCGCATACGCCATGGTCGTTTCAGTCAGATGACGACGGGCTGACGAAATTGTTTTTTCATGACCTGAACGGCTGATCGGCAATAAAAAAGCGCCTGACGGAGCGGGCCGCAGCCCATGCCCGTCAGGCGCTTCATGTCTGGCTTGTTCAGCCGGGAGCGCTTAGCGCTTGCGGCGACGCAGCGCGAGGGCGCCAAGGCCAAGGCCGAACAGGCCGAGAGCGGCCGGTTCGGGCACCGAAACCGGTCGTGTGGTGATGACGAAACCGAACTGTGCGTCGGTGATTTCATTTTCTTGTGTCACGAAGCCAAGGCACGGCCAGGGGGCGCCAGCTGCCGCGCACACCGCGCTTTCAAGCGGAACCAGAGCGTTCGTCAATTCGAAGATGCTGACGAAATAGTCCTCACCGTCATAATTGAACATCGTGTTCAGCGAGCTGGAGTCGATGACGAAGATATCGGCGCAAGGTGCGGTGCTGTTGGCGTCGCACGGTGCCTGGTTCACCGTTTCGGAGAAGTTGATGTTGAAGTTGATGTCGATCGGCAGGAGTTCGGGACCGACCGGGTCGCTCGGAGTCAGGGTGAGCGACGCAAAGAGCGATGCGGTGGTCAGCGTACCGAAAGCGCCGCTGATGGGGTTGTTGATGTGCGAAATCGTCGGGTTCTCACCAGGATTGAGAAAATCATTGGTGTCATACGAACCCGAGGTTTGCGCCTGGCCTGCTCCATTTGTGGTGGTCCCGGTCAGTTCAAGGCCGCTGCGATCATCATTCAAGCGGGGATCGGCATTGCCAAAGGGCGAACCCCAGTTGATGGCAAGCTGGCTGACATTCTGATCACCGCCGGCTGAATCGAAGGTGGCGCCGGTGAATTCATTGACCAGCACATAATCCCAGGTGACGACCGGAGCAGCCTGCGCCGGGATGGCGAAAAGGCCGGCTGCGGCAATGACGGCTGCAAAGCGTTTGGTGAAAGTGGTCATGGCAAGCTCCTTATCTGACTTGCCTAGTGAAGCATATTCTGTGCCAAATTCGGATTCGTCGTAGCTTTCAGAAGGTTAATCATTTGTGACCATTTTATGCGGCGCCAATGTGTAAAATTTTCCGACAGAATCGGCAAGGATAGGGCCGCATTTGCCAAGCATCGCAAAACATGCTCGGTTGCATCTGGCATTTCCGGAAAAGACAGGGAGGATCATCATGGACATGCACACCGTTATCGCCCGCGCTGAAATTGGCGATCTTGTCGCCAACTATTGCCGTGGTCTCGACCGGATCGACGAGGCGACGCTGAGGGCGATTTATCACGAGGACGCCATTGAGGATCGCGGTGCAGGGCTTTTCATCGGACGCGCGCACGACTGGATCGGGTGGACTTTGAATGTGCTGCCAGTCTTTGCCGTGACGCAGCATGGCCTGATGCAAAGCCTGATCGAGGTCGAGGGCGACATCGCCTTTGGCGAGACCTATTTTCAGGCCTATCACCGTTTCGGCGCGGCGGCACGCGCAGCAGCAGCGCAGTTGGCGGGCGGCGGTGACGACATTGCCTGGCCCGAGGGCGAGACGGAAATGATCCTGGGCGGCCGTTATCTCGACCGTTTCGAAAAACGCGATGGCATCTGGAAAATCGCCTATCGCAAGATGGTGTGCGACTGGTGCCGCACGCAGGATGCGGCCGAAGACTGGTTTGGCCAGAACCCGACCGCCTATCGCGGCGTGCGCCATATCGACGATGCCCGGCTGGGCACCCGCCTTCATCCGCTGAAAACGGCATGAATGAAAAAGCCCCGCGTCTCTGGAAAGACGCGGGGCTGCGGCGTGATCCTTGAGAGGATGGCTTAGCCGACCAGCGTGCGGCGATGGGCGTGGAGGAGCGGCTCGGTATAACCGTTCGGCTGTGCCGCACCCTTGAAGACGAGGTCGCACGCCGCCTTGAAGGCGGTGTTGCTGTCAAAGTCCGGCGCCATCGGGCGATAGAGCGGATCGCCGGCGTTCTGCTGGTCGACGATGGCGGCCATGCGCTTCATCGTTTCCATCACCTGCGCGGCGGTGCAGACACCATGTTCCAGCCAGTTTGCGAGCAGCTGGCTGGAAATGCGCAGCGTTGCGCGGTCTTCCATCAGGCCGATATCGTGGATGTCGGGCACCTTGGAACAGC
>CAZWMK010000052.1:0-15334 GCA_964635065.1 uncultured Sphingomonadaceae bacterium
TCAAGATAGCCGTCATAGGCCACCTTCCAGTTGGCGCCATACATCTCGCGCTGGCCGCAATAATACCAGTTCGGGAAGTCGAAGCGTTCAAGGTCGGTGATCATGCCGCCAAAATAGGCATCAAAGTCAATTTCGACGCCGGGCGTCAGGATGACAAAGATCAGGCCGGCACGTTCATAGACCGGCAGCTGGGGCATGTTGAGGGTCGACTGGTCAACCTCGCCGAACTTCTGCTTGTCGGCAATGCCGAGCAGGCGACCGTCGCTGCCGAAGGTCCAGCCATGGTAACGGCAGGTGAAGCGGCTGCAATTGCCTGATTTCTCGCTGCTCAGCACCATGCCGCGGTGCGTGCAGACGTTGAACATGGCGCGCAGGCTGCCGTCTTTCTGGCGCGAAATCAGCAGCGGTTTGCCCAGAAACTCGGTCGTCTTGAAATCGCCGGGATTGGGCAGTTCGTTGGTGATGCCCACGAGAATCGGCACGCGCATGAAGATCTTGTCCATCTCGCGCTGCCACTGTTCGGGGTCATTATAGGCCGTTGCCGGGATGCGCATCACGCTATCCGCCTGATCGGTCTTGTTGTTTTCGACATAGTCGAGCATGTGCTCGACAGCGCGGTTATATTCGTTCTGATAATCCATGCGATCCTCCTGCCTGCCCAAGATACCCTGTCATGCTGTCATGCCAGCACGTTATCATCACCAGTGCAGGCAAAAAACATGATTCAGGTCAAAGTTCAGCACCTGCGATGACATTTTAGCATGATTCTGCAACTTTGCCAGCGGCGGCATCAGAAGCGGTCGTCGAGACCGGCGCAGACAGCCGGCTGAGCCACTGTGTCTGCGCCGGCGCGGGACGATGTTTACCGCTGTTGGCCGTGCGCTTATTGCGCGGTCCAGCCGCCATCGACGACCATTTCGCTGCCCGTCATGTAGCTGGCTTCGTCGCTGGCGAGGAACATGATGGCATTGGCGATTTCTTCAGGGCGCGCAACGCGCCCGATGGGCGTCGCCTGCGCGACACTGTCGACCAGCGCCTGCGCGCTTTCGGCGCGACCGGCGTCGGCCCAGCGCTCCATGCCGGTCCGCAGCAACGGCGTTTCGACAAAGCCCGGATGGACCGAATTGACCCGGATCGGCGTCCGCGCCTGTGCGAATTCGAGCGCCGTCGCCTTGGTGAACAGACGCACCGCGCCCTTGCTGGCATTATAGGGCGAGGCTTCGGGCATGCCGACAATGCCCATGATCGACGAGATGTTGACCACGCTCGACCCGGCGGGCGTGGTTTTGCCGCTTTCGGCCAGAAGGCGGGTGAAGGCATTGAGGCCCATGAACACGCCGTCGACGTTGATCGCCATGATGCGGCGCCAGTCGGCCAGCTTGATCTCGCCCATCGCCCCGGTCAGGTCGATGCCCGCATTGTTGACGAGGATGTCGAGGCGACCGAATTGCGCGGTGACGGCGTCACGCAGTGCAAGCCAGTCATCTTCGCTGGCGACGTTCAGCTTGTAATAATGTGCCTTGCCATCCAGCCGGGCGAGTGTTTCCGTGACCAGCGCGTCCTCTGCGGCGGACAGGTCGGTCAGGATCACGGTTGCGCCTTCGGCAATGAAACGTTCGCTGGTTGCAAGCCCGATGCCGCGTAGCGCGCCGGTAACCAGAGCGACACGGCCGGCGAGGCGCTGGTTCTGATGGTTGCTCATGTGTGAAACTCCCTCTGATGCGATGTACTTTTTCTTGTTTTCACAGCGCTTAGCGCAGGCGCAAAAAAAGAAAAGCCCGGCAAGTCCACTGGGGGCTTGCCGGGCTGTTTCAGTCAGAGGGTTCTGACGATCTTACAATCGATCAGAACTTGTACTTGAACGATGCGCCCCATTCGCGCGGCGGTGCATAGTTGGTCAGACCAAGCGTGCCCGGCGAGTCAAAGACGCTGGCAATGTAGCGGTTGTCGAACAGGTTGCGCGCCCACAAACCGATCGTCCAGCTTTCATGCTCAGGCGTCCAGTCGAGGTTGGCGTCAACCACATGCGTCGGCTGAACGGTCGCGCGGCCAGTGTTGTTGATGGCCGTCAGATACTTCTTGCCGACATAGTTGTACTGCACGCGCGATTTCATCGTGCCCGAACCGAGCGCGAATTCATAAGCGATGCCAGCCGTGCCCGACCACTTCGGGGCGTTCTGCAGGTCTGCGCCCTTCAGGCTGTAGGTGCGGTTCTGCACGGCATCGAAGAAGTCGAACTCCTTGTACTTGGAGTCGAGATAGGCGAGCGAGCCGCTGAGCGTCAGGCCATCGACCGGAAGCGCAGTGACTTCAAGTTCGAAGCCCTTGATCTCGGATTTGCCCGCGTTGATGATGCGGTTGCCCTGCACGAAGGTGCCGTTGGCATCCGTCGTGAAGTAGATCGAGGCAATCTGCATGTCACGATAGCTGGTGTAGAAACCGGCCAGGTTGGTGCGCAGACGGCGGTCGAAGAAGTCCGCCTTCAGGCCCAGTTCGAAGGTGTCGACCTTTTCCGGATCATAAGGCGTGGAGTCCTGCTGCAGGCCGATACGGCCCGTGAAACCGCCCGACTTGAAGCCGCGCGACCAGTAGCCATAAAGCATCGCGTCGTCGGTGACCTTATAGTCGACGCCAAGCTTCCAGCCAACATTGTTCCAGCTCTTCGAGCCGTCGCCAACCACGGTGCCAAGCGAGATGTTGCCGGCGCCATCAAAGCGGCTGGGCGTACCTGCGGGGTTGATCGAGGTCGCGGTCGACACGTCCATCTGCGTCTTTTCATGCGTGTAGCGGATGCCAGCCTGGAGGCGCAGGCGTTCCGTCACGTCGATGAAGCTGTGCGCGAAGGCCGAGATCGACTCGTTGTCCTGATCCTGCAGGTTCTGCTGATAAAGACCCGGTGCCGCGAATTCGATGCGCAGGTTCTGCACATGGTCGTAGTGGGTCTTCATGTACATGCCGCCGAACAGCAGGTTGATGCTGTCGGTGACATCAAGCGAACTGCGCAGTTCCTGGCTGAGCTGCCAGCCCTTGGTGGTGCGATAGGTGTCGATCAGCAGGGCAGGCGAACCGTCTTGGTCGGTCGCTTCGTTGACTTCGAAGTGCTTGTAGCCGGTGATCGCCGTGATGTCGCCGATCGCGGTGTCGCTCCACTGCAGGTTCAACACGCCGCGATAGGTGTCCATGTTGCTCATGTTGGCCACGCCCGCATGCGCCGAATAATATTTGCTCGGCGCGTTGCAGCGCTGGTCAGCATTGGGGCAGGGCGAGGCATACATCGGCAGCACCGACGGCACCGAGACGATTTGCGGCGTACCAGCCGGGCGGCCGAAGGCACCGACAGGCAGCGGGAAGGTCGTGCCGGCGGGGATATATTCCGCGTCACCGATGATGCCCTCAGCCGCATTGCCCGGGCGGTTGCCGGCAACCACAGGTGCAGAGCCGTTGCGGGCACGGACATATTCGCCGATGAGATTGGCTTCGAAGTTGGCCGTCGGCGTGTATTTCAGGGCGCCGCGCAGGATGGTGACGTTGCGATGGCCCATGTCGGTGCCGTCGACGATGTTCGTCACCCAGCCATCACGACCGTGGTGCTTGACCGAGATGCGGCTGGTCAGAACGTCCTGGATCAGCGGAGCGTTGATCGCGGCGGCGACATCGAGGCGGTTCCAGTTGCCAACGGTGACTTCGGCCTTGCCGCCGAATTCATCCTGCGGCGTTTCCGAGGTGACGTTGATAACGCCGCCCGTGGTGTTCGCGCCGAACAGCGTGCCCTGCGGGCCGCGCAGGACTTCGATGCTGCGGACGTCATACAGGTCGACGAGTGCGCCCGTGCTGAAATACTGCGGCACGCCGTCGACGACGACCGACACGGTATTGCCGGCATAGGGATCGGGTTCGATGACGCCGATGCCGCGGATGGTGATGGCAGCGGTGTTCGGCGTGTTCGAGAAGTTGTTGATCTGGATGTTCGGGACCGAGCCCTGCAGGCCCTGGATGGTCACGGCCTGCATCTGTTCGATCTTTTCGCCGGTGACAGCGCTGACCGAAATCGGAACCGACTGAATGTTTTCAGCGCGCTTTTGCGCGGTGACGACGATTTCTTCGAGACCGCCCTGGCTTTCAGCGGGCGCGGCAGCCTGGGCAAAGGCGGTGCCAGCCATCAGTGCGGCGACCGACAGGCCGCCCATCAGGCGCATCGCCGTCCAGGTTGGACGGATGGTGTGTGCTGTCATTGGTAACTCCCCTTGTCGAATGCGATGCTTATGTATGATCATTGCGGATCGCAGTTGCGTTATAGCATTGCAACGCGTGTCATAAATAGGGTTGTTGCCGCAAAAGGCCGCAGAAGGCTCATCTAAATATCAGGTGTGTCCACAAGGTCACAGTCTCATGATGCGATGAATAGACAAGGGGAGAAGTTGCATGACCGTGAATCGTCGTATTGTTCTGAAGGCGCATCCGAACGGTGTGCCGGTGCCTGCCGATTTCGCCATGGACGAGGTCGAAGTGCGCCCGCTTCAGGATGGCGAGATCCTGATCCGCAACCATTTCTTCTCGATGGAACCGGCGATCCGGGGCTGGCTTGACGGCAAAGCCAATTATTTCGCGCCGCTTCTGATCGGCGATCCGATCCGCTGCCCGACGATCGGCAAGGTCGTTGAATCCCGCCATCCCGATTTTCAGCCGGGCGACACGGTGCGCGGCCTGAATAATTGGGAAGATTATTCGATCCTCAACAAGGACACGATCCTCCTTGAAAAGGTCAATCCAGCGCCGGGCATGCCGCTGTCCTATTATGTCGGCCCGCTGGGTGGATCAGGTCTGACTGCCTATGTCGGCTTGCACGATATCGGCCAGATCAAGGCGGGTGAGACGGTCGTGATCAGCGCAGGCGTCGGCGCGGTCGGCAGTGTCGCCAGCCAGGTCGCCAAGCTGCGCGGCTGCCGCGTTGTCGGCATCGTCGGCGGCACGGACAAGGCGAAGATCGCCCTTGAAACCATGGGCTACGACGCGGTCATTGACTATAAAAACTGTTCCGACCTTGCCGCGGCCATCCGTGAAACCTGCCCCGAAGGCGTCGATGTCTATTTCGACAATGTCGGTGGGCCGACGCTCGATGCCATGCTGATCAACATGAAGACCTTTGGCCGGGTTATCGGCTGCGGCATGATCGCGGGGTATAACAATCAGGATGCGCCGCCGCCGATCTTCAACATGTGGGAACTTGTCTCGCGCCAGTTGATGATGAAGGGCTTCCTGCTGTTTGCCTATGCGGATTCCATCCCGGCAGCGCTCAAGCAGCTGGAAGCGTGGATCGCATCGGGCGAGATCAAGGTCATCGAAAACAAGATGGTTGGTCTTGCCAATGCGCCGGTGCTGTTCAGCGACCTGATGGGCGGTCGCACCATCGGCAAATCGGTCCTTGAAGTCGATCTGATCTGAAACGGAGACAAGAGATGAGCAAGGGCAAAATTGGGGTCGGCATCATTGGTGGCACGGCCGACCGTGGCTGGGCGATGTCAGCCCATATTCCAGCGATCCGCGCGCTCGACGGCTATGAACTGCGCGCCGTCAGCACCAGCCGCCTGGAATCGGCGCGTGCCGCCGGCGAGGCGTTCGGCGTGCCCGCCTGCACCGATCCTGCCGAACTGTCGCGCCGGGACGACGTCGATCTCGTCGTCGTCTCGGTCAAGGTGCCGACGCATCTGGCGCTGGTGACGGCTGCGATCGAGGCGGGCAAGGACGTCTATTGCGAATGGCCGCTCGGCAATGGCCTTGCTGAATCCGAACATCTGGCGGCACTCGCCCGCCAGCGCGGGGTGCGCAGCCATGTCGGCCTGCAGGTGCGTTCGGCGCCGGCAATCCGCTATGTCCGCGATCTGATCGCCGAAGGCTTTGTGGGTGAGGTACTGTCGACATCGATGATCGCGTCGGGCGGGGAATGGGGCGATGTCGTCACCCAGCCCAATGCCTATATCCACGACCGCGCGACGGGTGCGACGATGCTGACCATCCCGTTCGGCCATACGGTCGACGCGCTGTGCTGGATCCTGGGCGAGTTCCGCGACCTGATGGCGACGACTGCCGTGCGCCGTCCTGACGTCACGGTGGTCGATACCGGCGCGCATATCGTCAAGACCGCCGAGGACCAGATTGCCGTCACCGGTACGCTCGAAAGCGGGGCGGTCGCATCGATCCATTACCGCGGCGGCATGTCGCGCGGCACCAATTTCCTATGGGAAATCAATGGCACCAAGGGCGATCTGCGGCTCACTGCCGATTTCGGCCATCTCCAGATCGTCCCGGCCACCCTTTATGGGGCGCAGGGCGATGCGCCGCTGGCGGAAATGTCGATCCCTGCGCATTATGTCGCCGCGCCACAGGCGCCGGAGGGCGCGCCCTACAATGTCGCGCAGGCCTATGCGCGGCTGGCGTCCAATGTCGCGGTGCCCGATTTCGACGATGCCGTCCTGCGGCATCGCATGATCGCCGCCATCGAGGAATCGGCGGCGACCGGGCGGCGCACCAGCTATCGCTGACCCTGCCGTCCCGGCCTGAACCGCAACCGGGGGGTCAGCTGAACTTGATCTCCCGGATGACGTTCGTGCCATCGAACGTCTGGGCGCATTTCTTCACATAATCGTAGAAACCGGTCAGCGACGGCACGCCTTCATACAGCTCGATCATGTGGCCGTGGACCTTGACAGCATCCATCATGGCAAAGGCGAAGCCGTCGTTCATTTCGGCATAGAGCGCGGTTTCAAAACCAGCCTTTTGGACGGTCGCCATGGCGTCGGCGAGATTGTCGACGATGATCGCGACATGGTGGATGCCGGTTTCGCCGTTCGGATACATGTCGAAGAAGGGCGAGGGATCGGGATTGTTCTGCTGCACGAACTCGATCATCAGATCGCCCCACTGGCCATAGGCCGATGTGTGGTCGAGCGGGCGCTCCACGCCGCGATGCACCGCACGTTTCAGCGGAATATGATCGGCAACGAAATAGGGGCCGGAACCGAAGGCGGCGCTGTGCGCGAGGGCTGCGGCGCGGGCATCGGGAACGAAATAGGCAATCTGGCGAATGGGCTGTTTCAGCAGCATCATGGTGTCTCCCAAGGCATGGCTGCCCCTGTTGTTCATCAGACAGCCGTATAAATCCCGCTTATAATGGCTGCGCGGCTTTCGTCCATTGCTGACGCTTGCAAATCGCACAATCAGGTATAGCCTGCGCATATAACACAAGAATGGGGAGGTTATATGCGACTGGAAGTGCAGATGTTTCTGGCACGGGCATTCGGTATTTATCCTGCATTGTTCGAAGAGCGCGTGGCCGAAGAAGCCAGTCTCCAGTGCGGGGCCTCCTGCCGTCTCGCATTTCGCCTGTCTGACGATGTGCTTGAAGACCTTGCCCATGCCAAGGCCATAAAGGGCGCACAGGATCGGTGGGATGCGATCCTCAGTTTCGAGGCCGATAGTATCGATCAGGCCGAGGTGCAGGTGCGGGCACTGGCCGACAGGGTGCGCGGTATGTCGGATGGCGCCCGGTCAACTGTTCTGGCGACCAGGCGCCACGCCATCGTGCCCGGTGAAAAGCCGGTCATCCTGTCGTTCGTCTTGCGGCGGCTGCCGCATCTGGCGCCACCGCAATTCTATGATTACTGGCTGAATACCCATGCCGATTACGGTCGGCGCAATATCCAGCCGCCGCGCAGCTATGCCCAGTTGCACAGCGATGCCGAGGCCAGCGCCCGGCTGACGACGGCTGCGGGTTTTGCTGTGCGCGATTACATGGGTGTTGCGGAATGCACATTCCCCAGCATTGCCGATTTTCAGGCGCAGTTGCAGCGCGTCGAGGTGGCGCGTGATGCGCTGGCGGACGAACGCAATTTCATCGACCACAGCCGTTCGGTGTTCGACCTGTTCCGTGTTGTACCGATCAACTGATCGGCGCCAGTGCCATGGTTGCTTCCATCTGCAAGACGCCCTAACGCTCGCCCGGCGCAGAACGGAAAAAGAAAGGCGTCGCGATGCCAGCCATCGTTGATCATGAAAAACGGCGGCTTGAAGTTGCGCGCGTGGCGGCGCGTCTGATCATTCGTTCGGGGCTTGAAGCTGTCACTGTGCGCGACATCGCCGCCGAGGCTGGATACAGCACGGCGGTCGTGTCGCATTATTTCCGCAACAAGCGCGAACTGCTGCTGATCGTTTTTCGCACCGTGCTCGAAGAGGCGACGTCGGAAGTCGAGCGCCTGCGCCAGAGCGGGGCTGATCTTCAGACCTGCATCGCGGCGCTCTTGCCGCTGGATGATAAAAGGCGGGGCAACTGGCTGATCTGGTTCGCCTTCTGGGGCAAGGCGATGACCGACCCCGAATTCCGTGCCGAACAGCAGCAGCGCGGGCGTGAATCGCGGCAGATGATCGAACGGCTATTGTCGACGACGCCAGGGCCTTTCCGCGATTCGGGTGGCGACCGGGAAATGCAGTCGCGGCGCCTGCTGGCAACGCTGGCAGGTCTGGCAACGCAAGGCACGTTCGATCCCGACGACTGGCCAGCTGAACGGCAATGCGCTGTCATGGCAGCGGAAATTGCGGCCCTTGCCGCAGAGGTGGGTGTGGCATCGTCGGCTTGATTGATTTTATAACAATCGTTATAAGATCGTCTCAGAGATTCCGTAAAACGGTTCTTGGGGAGAAGTGACATGAACGTGCCGTTCAAGCCCGGTGAACATCAGGTTGCCCGTTGTCCGGGGCCGGGTCCGCAGGATATCATCCGCGAAGACGGCGATACGCCGCCCGCTGCCTATACGCTTGAAGCCTATCAGTATCTCGGCGACGATGACATACCCTTCGAGCGCTATGCCAGCCCCGAGTTCTTCAAGCTTGAAATGGAGCGCATGTGGCCGCGCGTGTGGCAATGGGCCTGCCGCGAAGAGCATATTCCCGAAGCCGGTGATTATCAGGTCTATGACATCGGCCCGCACAGCTTCATCGTCGTCCGCACCAACAACGGCGACATCAAGGCCTATTACAATGCCTGCCTGCATCGCGGCACCAAGCTGCGTCCCTCGGGCACCGAAGGTGCGACCAACGACCTGCGCTGCCCCTATCACGGCTGGACCTGGTCGCTGGAAGGCGAACTGAAGACCGTGCCGTGCAAGTGGGATTTCGCCCACGTCGATCCCGCCAAGTTCAGCCTGCCCGAAGTGCGCGTCGAAACCTGGGCCGGTTTTGTCTTCATCAACATGGACGAAAATGCTCCGTCCCTGGCCGAATACATGGCACCGCTTGGTGAGCATGCCGCCGGTGCCGCGTTCGAGGATCGCTACATCGCGCTCCACGTCCAGAAGGAACTGCCCTGCAACTGGAAAGTGGCGCAGGAAGCCTTCATGGAATCCTACCATGTTCTCGAAACGCATCCGCAGCTTCTGGCGGGCGTTGGCGATGCCAATGGCCAGTATGACATCCTGTCCGACCATGTGAACCGCCTCTATGTGCCCGCCGGCGTGGCCAGCCCGCACCTCGATGGCAAGGCGAGCAAGATGGACATCCTGAACTCGATGCCGCTTGGCGACCGTTCGCAGGTCGAGGACATCATCGCCAACTCGGGTGACCTCAATCCGCGCAAGATCATGGCCGATGCGTTCAAGGATCTCGTCGAAAAGGGCTGCGGCCGCGACATGTCGGGCTACAGCACTGCCGAGATGATCGACACACTGGGCTACCTCCTGTTCCCGAACACGCACCTGTTCCTCGCGGTGTCGTTCCCGATCGTCTACCGTTTCCGCCCGCTGGGCATGCAGCACGACAAGACGCTGTTTGATCTCATGCTGTTCAACCCGGTGCCGAAGGACGGCGAGCGCCCCGCGCCCGCCGAGCCGACCTATCTCAAGGTCGAGCAGTCCTATTGCGAAGCGCCGGGCATGGATCCGGGCATGGGGGTGATCTACGATCAGGACACCGGCAACATGGGCTGGATGCAGGAAGGCTTCGGATCGGCCAAGAAGAAGGCCGCCACACTCGCGACCTATCAGGAAGTCCGCATCCGTCATATGCACATGGTGCTGGATAAATATCTTGAACGCCCCGTCGAGGGCTGATCGTCTTGGTAATTTTCACTCAGGGGAAGGGTTAGCATGAGCGACAACAACAAGGGTGGTCTTGGCCGCCGTGAACTCCTTGCCGGCGTCGGCTTTGCCGCTGCCGTTGCAGCAAGCGGAGCCGCGGTTGCCGCGCCCAAGGCCAAGGCGCCTGAGGCGCCGAAGTGGGACATGGAAGTCGACGTTGTCTGTGTCGGCAGTGGCGCTGCGGCCGGAACGGCTGCCGTGACGGCGGTGTCGAAGGGCGCAACCGCCGTCATGATCGAGAAAATGCCTTTGCTCGGCGGCACCACCGGCAAATCGGGCGGCGTCACCTGGGTGCCGAACAACCCGCGCCTGCGCGAACAGGGCATCGACGACAAGAAGGAAGACGCGCTGCGCTACATGGCGCGCTATGCCTTCCCGCAGGAATATACGCCCAACAGCCCGACGCTTGGCCTGCCGGAAGCGCAGTACAAGATGATCGAAGCCTTCTACGATCATGGCTCGCCTGCCATCGAGCATCTCGAAGCCGTTGATGCGGTGAAGTTCAAGCAGTTCCGCATGTTCTTCGTCGACCGTCCGGCGCCCGACTATGCTGACCATCTGCCGGAAAACAAGACGCCGAAAGGTCGTGCACTTGAGCCGGCCGCTGGCGCGGGATCGAGCAGCGGCGGTCGCAGCCTTGCGGCCCAGCTGGAAAAGTGGCTGCGCGCCAAGAATGTGCCGATCCTGACTGACACGCGCGTGACCCGCGTCATCAAGGAAAATGGCCGCGTCATCGGCGTTGAAGCCAATGATGCCGACGGCAAGCTGCTGCGCATCAAGGCGCGCCGTGGCGTTGTGTTCGGCACCGGTGGCTTTGCCCACAACACCGAACTCGTCGGCCTGCACCAGACCGCCCTTTACGGCGCCTGCGCCATGCCTGGCTCGACCGGCGACTTCATTGAAATCGCAGCCGAAGCCGGTGCTGCCATGGGCAATCTCAGCTCGGCCTGGCGTACGCAGGTGGTGCTGGAAGAAGCGCTGGAAAATCGCGCGGTCGGTCTTGGCGCCTTCGTGCTGCCGGGCGATTCGATGATCGTTGTCAACAAATATGGCAAGCGCGTCACGAACGAAAAGCGCGACTATAACGATCGTACCCGTGTGCACTTCACCTATGACCCGACGCGCGAAGAATTTCCGAACCAGCTGATGTTCATGATCTTCGATGAACGTTCGCTCGATGCGTTCGGCGGTGCCTTCCCCTTCCCGAAGGACAAGCGCGAATCGCGCTTCCTGATCGAAGCGCCGACTTTCGAGGAATTGTCCGCGAAAATTTCGGAACGCCTTGCCTCCATCGCCGACAAGACCGGCGGCGTGGCGCTGGCGCCCGAATTCACGGCCAACATGAAGGGCGAGGTTGCGGCTTTCAACGGTTATGCCAAGACTGGCAAGGATCCGGTGTTTGACCGTGGTCTGCACGAATATGATCGCGAATGGCATCTGCTGTTCTCGGCCCGCCGCGAAGGCACAACGCAGCCGGAAAACAAGAACCCCAACATCACCATGCACCCCTTCACCAAGAAGGGACCGTATTATGCGTTCATCCTGGCTGCAGGTGCGCTTGATACAAATAGCGGACCGATGATCAACGAAAAGGCACAGGTGCTGGCCGCTGATCGCAAGACTCCGATTCCGGGGCTCTATGGCGCAGGAAACTGCGTCGCCAGCCCGGCCCGTGATGCCTATTTTGCGGCAGGCGGCACGATCGGCCTTGCGGTGACCTACGGCTACATCGCAGGCCTGAACGTGCTGAAGGAGCCAGTGACCGCATGACCTTTCGTCTTACAGTCTTGACCGCCATTGCCATGCTGCTCCCGTCGGGAGCAGCATTTGCAGCCGAACCGGTCAGCTTTGCCAAGGACATTGTCCCGGTGCTGCGTACCGAATGCGCCGTGTGCCATCTCACTGGCAACGAAGCCGGCAACATCGCGCTGGCGCCGAAAGTGGCCTATGCCAATCTGGTCGGCGTTCCCGCGAAGGAAGGCAAGATGCTGCGCGTCAAGGCTGGATCGCCGGACGAGAGTTATCTGGTGCACAAGCTCGATGGCACCCATCTGAACGTGGGCGGCAAGGGGTCGCAAATGCCTTTCGGGGCGGAACCGCTCGACCCGGCCATCCGTGCCAAGATCCGCGCCTGGATCCAGGCCGGCGCGCCGAACAACTGAGCGTACACTTTATTTACAGACAGATTTGCCCGGACGGGCGATTGAGGACGTGACCATGACGGCGACGGCGCCTTATGATTATATTATCGTTGGCGCCGGTTCCGCCGGATGCGTGCTTGCCAATCGCCTGTCTGAAAATCCCGCGCATCGTGTCCTGCTGCTCGAAGCAGGCGGGCGCGACACCAGCCCGCTCATCCATATGCCCAAAGGCATTGGCAAGCTGGTTCTTGACCCCAATCATGCATGGCATTTTCCGGTTGCGCAGCCGCGGATGTCGAACATGCCGCCCAGTGAATTGTGGCTGCGTGGCAAGGGGCTGGGCGGTTCCAGTTCGATCAATGGCATGATCTATGTCCGTGGCCAGCCCGAGGACTATGATGAATGGGAGAGCCGGGGCGCCACGGGCTGGAACTGGACGTCGATGAAGGCCGCCTTCAAGGCGATCGAGGATCATGAACTGGGCGGCGACGATCTGCGCGGCGCGGGTGGCCCGGTGCATATCAGCACCGGCAAGTTCCGCTATCCCGTGGCCGATGCGCTGATCCGGGCGGGCGAGGAGATGGGCCTGACCCGCAAGGAAGACCTGAACGAGGAAGATCAGGAAGGCGTCGGCTATTACTGTCACAACATCAAAAACGGCCGCCGGCAGAGTGCTGCTGTCACCTTCCTGCGTCCTGCACGCAATCGCCGCAATCTCGACATTCTCACCGGAGTCGAAGTCGATCGCCTGCTGTTCGATGCCGAGCGCAAGGCGACGGGCGTATCCGCACGCGTAAATGGCGAGACACGGACCTTCGCCGTCCGGGGCGAGGTGATCCTTTCGGCCGGTGCGCTGATGTCACCGATCATTCTTCAGCGTTCGGGGATTGGTGCGCCCGGCCTTTTGTCGCGGCATGGCATCGACGTGATCGTTGACAGTCCTGATGTCGGCGAGCGGATGCGGGAGCATCTCGGCTTTTCCATCCCCTATCGCCTGAAAGGCGACCGCGGAATCAACCATCGCTTCTACGGCCTCGGCCTCGTGAAAAGCGTGCTGCAGTATTATCTGACTCACACCGGCCCGATGGCGACCGGCCCGTTCGAGGTCGGCGCTTTTGTGCGCACCGCCGATTCTGTCGCGCGACCCGATGCCCAGCTTTATCTCGGCGCCTTCACTTTCGCGCGTGGTGACGACAATTTCCCGGTGCCGCTGGCCGATGTCGAACGCGAGCCGGGCATGACCATTTATGGCCAGTTGTTGCGGCTGACGAGCGAAGGGTCGGTCAGGATCAGCGACGCCGATCCAGCCGCAAAACCCGATATCGCGCCGAACTGGCTGACGACGCCCGAAGACGAGCAAAGCGCTATTGCCATGTTCCGTTACATGCGGCGTTACATGCAGCAGCCCGCGATCGCGCCTTATGTCGGCGAGGAACTGGTGCCGGGGGCGGCGGTCGAAAGTGACGACGATATTCTCTACCAGTTCCGCCGCTTGTCACTATGCGGCACGCATGGTGTGGCGACCTGCCGCATGGGCGATGACGATCGTGCGGTCCTTGATGCGCGTCTGCGCGTGCGCGGCGTGTCGGGGGTGCGGGTGGCCGATTGCAGCGCCATGCCGTCCCTGGTGTCGGGCAATACCAATGGCCCTGCAATGGCGCTGGGCTGGCGGGCGTCAGACCTCATTATTGCGGATCGGCGCGGCAGCCGGGCCGCCTGATACAGGCCGGATACAGGGATCTGCCGCCTGTTTAATCTCCCACCTATGCGAAAAGGGGGTGGGCGCGGGCAATTTTGCCCGTTAAGCACCAATTCGACTGAATATTGTTGGATTCGTTACCTGCTTTGCCTGACAGGCCCGCGCAGGTGGCTGCAAGAAAGGATGGCGTGATGGAAGATGTTTTCATCGTTTCGGCGACCCGCACGGCAATTGGCGGCTTCGGTGGCAGCCTGAAAGACGTTCCGCCGTCCGAACTTGGCAAGCTTGTCATCGCCGAAGCCATCCGTCGCGCCGATCTGACGCCTGAAGACGTCCAGCATGTCGTCATGGGCCAGGTGATCCAGAGCGAACCACGCGACATGTATCTATCGCGCGTTGCTGCCATCGGCGCGGGTATTCCCGCCTCCGCGCCTGCGCTGACGCTGAACCGCCTGTGCGGTTCGGGCCTGCAGGCGATCATTTCGTCCGCCCAGATGATCAAGCTTGGCGAATGCAATGTCGCGGTTGCAGGTGGCGCGGAAAGCATGAGCCGTGCGCCTTATGTCAACACCCAGCAGCGTTTTGGCGCGCGTATGGGCGATGTCACGATGATCGACACGCTGATCTCGGTGCTGAACGATCCTTTCGGCCATGGCCACATGGGCGTGACGGCGGAAAATGTCGCCAAGCAGTGCGGCATCACGCGTGAAATGCAGGATAATCTGGCGATCGAAAGCCACCGCCGCGCCGCGCGCGCGACCGCCGAAGGTCGCTTCAAGGACCAGATCCTGCCGGTCGAACTCAAGACCCGCAAGGGCGTGACGGTGTTCGATACCGATGAACATTTCCGTGCCGACGTTTCGTCTGAAGACATGGCGAAATTGAAGCCCGCCTTCGTCAAGGATGGCACGGTAACGCCGGGCAATGCCTCGGGCATCAACGATGCAGCGGCTGCCGTCCTCCTCGCATCGGCCAGTGTGGTGCAGCAGAAGGGGCTCAAGCCGCTTGCGCGCATCGTCTCGTGGGCCCATGCCGGTGTCGCGCCCGAAGTCATGGGCATCGGGCCGGTCAAGGCGGTGCCGATTGCGCTGGAACGCGCGGGCCTGACGCTTGCCGACATCGACGTCATCGAAGCGAACGAAGCCTTTGCCGCTCAGGCGCTGGCCGTGGCGCAGGAACTTGGCTTCGATCCGGAAAAGGTCAACCCGAATGGTTCGGGCATTTCGCTCGGCCACCCGGTCGGCGCGACGGGCGCGATCGTGACCGTCAAGGCGGCTTACGAACTGCAGCGCACTGGCGGGCGTTATGGCCTGATGACGATGTGCATCGGCGGCGGTCAGGGCATCGCCATGGTGATCGAACGCGTCTGA
>CAZWMK010000053.1:0-15226 GCA_964635065.1 uncultured Sphingomonadaceae bacterium
ACAACATCAGGGGCATGTCCTGGCTGAATGTAATTTTGTCTTGCGGATCCGTAACCTGCACGCTCTCCATGGAGCCGCCCTTTATCGCTCTATTTTTTCGGCTTGTCTCGCTTCCAATGGCGCGGGGTGAAGGCTCGCCAGATGGTGCTCAATCCACTTTGGGCTTAGTAGCGTGCAATCGAAAGATCGGCGGTGTCGATGTCAGGTGCACTATCGCTGATCATGTCAGCGAGGATGCGGGCTGAACCACAGGCCATCGTCCAGCCCAAGGTGCCATGACCTGTATTGAGGTAGAGGTTCCGGATCGGTGTGGGGCCAATGACCGGTGTGCCATCGGGCGTCATCGGACGCAGGCCTGACCAGAAGGTTGCTGCCGTAAGATCTCCGGCGTCGGGGAACAGGCTGCCGAGCGAGTGTTCAAGGCTTCGCCTGCGCCTTGGTGGCAGGTCATCGCTGAAACCAGAGAGTTCGGCCATGCCGCCCACGCGAATGCGATCACCCAAACGCGTGATTGCGATTTTATAACTTTCATCCATCAGCGTCGATTGCGGCGCGCGTGCAGAGTCACGGATCGGCACCGTCAGCGAATAACCCTTGACGGGATACACTGGCAGTCGAATGCGCAAGGCCGCAAGGAGCTTGGCTGAATAACTGCCCGTAGCAACGACATAGGCGTCGGCGTTGACTGCTCCCCGGTCTGTATGGACTGCCTGGATTTCGCCGGCTTCGACATCGAAGCTGGTAATCTGGCATCCATAATCGAACCGGACACCTGCATCCGCAGCCATGTCGGCCAGTCGCGTGGTGAACATGAAGCAATCGCCGGTTTCGTCATTGGGCAGGCGCAGCCCGCCTATAATCGTGTCTTTGGCATGGGCGAGGCCCGGTTCGACCGCGATGCAGCCAGCGGGATCGAGCACTTCGAATGGAACGCCGCTGGCCCGCAGCACCGCGATATCCTTTTCTACGCCTTCGCGCTGCTTTTGGATTCTGAACAGCTGGAGTGTGCCCTGCATGCGTGCGTCATAGGCAATGCCTGTGTCTGCGCGGAGCGCGATGAGACAATCACGGCTGTATTCAGCAAGGCGCACCATGCGTTCCTTGTTTGCAGCATAGCGACGCGCAGAGCAGTTGCCGAGCATGGCAGCAAGCCATCGGATCATGGCGACATCTAATGTTGGGCGCAGGATAAGTGGCGCATGTTCCATCATCAGCCATTTCATGGCTTTCAGCGGGATGCCCGGCGCAGCCCACGGCGCTGCATAGCCTGGTGAAATTTCGCCCGCATTGGCGAAACTCGTTTCCCGCGCCGGTCCTGGCTGGCGGTCGATGACAAGCACCTCATGCCCTGCCTTTGCGAGGTAATAAGCCGACGTGACGCCGATAACACCGGCACCGAGGACCGCGATCTTCATGCTGCTTCCTTGTCAGGGCAAAGCATCGGGCCGCTGTCGTCGTCCAGATAGACGCGATCATAGCGCGGCCCGAGGCGGGTCAGGATTTCATAGGGGATGGTGTCGGCGGCGGCGGCGACAGCCTCGAGCGACTGATGCGCTCCGATCAATTCAACCCAGTCTCCCGCCTGCGGCACGCTATCGGGCAGGGCGGTGACATCGATCGACAGGCTGTCCATTGAGACGCGGCCTGCGATCGGCAGTCGCATGCCGCGCCAGTAGACCGCGCCGCGATTACCAAGATGGCGCGGCCACCCATCGGCGTATCCGACGGAAATCGTGGCAATGCGGGTTTCCTCCGTCGCGCGGAAGGTCAGACCATAGCCAACGCCTGCGCCTGCCGGGATCGAGCGGACCTGGATGATCCGTGCGGCAAGGCGGACGACAGGCCGAATGGAGCTGGCGTGGTCTCTGCTCGGCGCAGCGCCATAGAGGGCAATGCCGGCACGGACAAGATCGAGATAGAAGGGTTGGGGCAGAAATGCGCCGCCCGAATTGGCAAGTGACAGGGAAGTGGGCGGCAACTGGTCAGCAAGGCTCAGGAACTGCGCCAACTGCGCGCTATTTGCGGCATGTGCCGGTTCATCTGCACAGGCCAGATGGCTCATGATCAGGCGAAGCGAAAGCCGCGCCATCAGATCCCTGTCCTGTGCCAGCGCCGCGACGTCTGCGGGGGGCAGGCCAAGGCGGGGCATGCCGCTGTCAATCTGCAAGGCCGCTGGCGGCTGGCGCGTAACATCTGGAAAGATACTGACCCAATGCCGCACCTGATCCAGCGTATTCAGGACGGGCACAATGCCCGGCCGGGTGCAGAGGTGCTCGGCGCCTGGCGGCAGTCCGTTCAGGACATAAAGGACCGCGTCGGGCGGCAGAAGCGACCGCAGCGCCTCGGCCTCGGACAGGTGCGCGACGAAGAAATGCCGGCATCCCGCCGAAACGAGCGCAGGGGTAACCCGCGCGGCACCAAGGCCATAGGCATCGGCCTTGATGACGGCAGCGAGTTGTGCCGGTGCGACCTGTGCCGCGAGCATGCGATAATTGGCCTTGAGGGCGACAAGATCGATCGTCAGCCTTGCCCATGCGCACGGACCGGCCTGATGCTGCAACGCCATTGTCACGCCCATGTTTGAATACAGCCTCCGCCTGTGGCGAGAGCGTGTCGGTTGGTGGTGGAGGAGCGAGGGCTGCGCTAAGCGCGGCGATGGGGCCGGTTCAGGCCTGACACAGGCGACTGATAACGCAAGCGACAGCCAAGCGACTGTCAACACCCAGTTTTTTCAGGATGTTGACCACGTGAACCTTCACGGTCGCAATGCTGATCTGCAGGATGTCCGAGATGTCGGCGTTCGATTTTCCTTGCAGTATAAGTTCAACCACATCCAGTTCGCGCGGTTGCAACCCGTATCGTTCAGTGAGAACCTGCTCTACCTCGCCTGACCGCACGCGCCAATGCATGCGCAGCGATGCCTGCACATGCCGGCGGAGCGCCTCCCAGTCCAGTTCGCTCAATGAGAAAGGTGGCTCTTCGGGGCCGCGGAACAGGGCCAGACAGGCGAAGGGCTGTCCGCTACGCCAGAAAAGCATATCGATTTCGTCGCCAACGCCGATCGAATTGCAATAATTCCTGTATGCCTCGCCCTCGATAAAGCCCTTTTCATGATGGGCGCTGAGGGTTGCGATGAGCTGTCCACCCGATTTCAGCTTGGCAATGTGCAGGGGGTCATATTCGCACATTTCGTCTAGGTAGTTGGTAACGCTTTCCTGTTCGATGTTCTGGCAACGCGCATCCATTATTTCGCAGTTCGGACCGACCCAAAAGAACATGCTCGATCGCGCTCGGGCAAGGCCCCTGACGAATGCCATTGTCTGATCAACGAGTTCGATGGAACCGGTTTCGGCTTCAGGCGTGATGAAGCGGCGTTCGCGCAGGCTTCTGGACGGCTCCGGCTGGCGTGGCAGTGCGCTTTCCGACAGGTCGGGTATGGTCCGCCGGGCTAAGGCGACAAGTTCGGCACCTGCGGCTGTCAGGCTGAGCCCATGACGTTGATCGGCAAGCAGGGCGAGGCCGAGGACGGCTTCCAGTTCGGCGATCTGCTGTAGGTGACGTCGATCCGTTGGCAGAGATGTGGCGGAGGAGGCGACCGCGATCTGATCGCTGACATGCACGAGGCTGCGCAGCGGCGTCATTTCTGCGTCCGCACCTGCCACGTCGTGCGGCGTATCGGCCTTCCAAGAGCAGTCATGTTGCTGACTATCCCTTGAACCGGGGCCGGTTTCAAGGCTGGCTGTTGCAAACCGACTTGCCCTGGACGGACGCGCGGCGGCGGGCCACCGCGTCATCGGCAGGAGCGGTCGCGGGCGGAGGGGTTGATGCTCCACCGTGGCCGCAGCGTCTGGCTGTTCCATCCGCATGACTTTGATCCCCGGTCTCTGTCAGCGCGGCGTGTTCGTATAGGCCATGTCGAGCACGCTCACGACCTCGTCGACATGTGCCTTGGTGAAGGTCAGCGGCGGCGAAATGATGAACTTGTGATCGACCTGTCGCAGCCAGACGCCGTTCCGGCGGCAGAATTTCGAAATGTCGATCGGAAAGCGATGGCCGTGCTCGTAGGGCTCCTTGCTGTCCTTGTCCTTGACCATTTCAAGGCACATCATCAGCCCACGTCCGCGGACATCTCCGACGGCCTCATGCTTGTCGATGAGTGTGCGCAATTGCGCGAGGAAATAGGCCCCGACTTCGCCTGCATTTTCGGGAAGCTTTTCTTTGACGACAATGTCGAGTGCTGCAAGCCCCGCGGCACAAGAGGCGGGGTTGCCGCTGTGGGTGTAGCCTGCTGCAACAAAGGCGTGGTCGCTGTCGCTGGCCCAGGCACTGGCGACTCGTTCATTGACCAGCGTTGCGCTGAGCGGCGAGTAACCGCCGGAAATGCCCTTGCCGCAGCACATGATGTCCGGCTTCACGCCCCATCCGCGTGCACCGAACATATGACCCGTTCGTCCGAAACCGGTGACGACTTCATCCGAAATGAACAGGATGTCATATTTGTCGCACAGTGCGCGCAACTTGCGCCAGTAGCTGGCGGGCGGAACATGCATGCCGCCGCCACCCTGGATGGGTTCGGCAATGAAGCCTGCAATCGTCTCGGGCGACTGATATTCGATCTCGCGCTCCATCAGCTTGATGAGGAGATCGACCTGCGCTTCGGGCTCCATGCCGTCGATCAGCGGACGGTAGCCATTGAAGGTCTCGACCGAGACGAAGCCTGGCAGCATCGGTTCGTAGCTGCGCCGGAAGGCGTTATCGAGG
This sequence comes from uncultured Sphingomonadaceae bacterium, assembly GCA_964635065.1. Classification (GTDB taxonomy): domain Bacteria; phylum Pseudomonadota; class Alphaproteobacteria; order Sphingomonadales; family Sphingomonadaceae; genus CAZWMK01. Next base: position 4,762 of record CAZWMK010000053.1, read on the forward strand.
CCGTTTGCTGCCATGCCGCCAAAATGCGTTCCATGATAGCCGCCGCGTAGCGAGATGAATTTGTACTTTTCGGCCCGCCCCATGATCTTCCAGTATTGGCGAGAAATTTTCAGGGCATTTTCAATGGCGTCGGAGCCATTTGACCCATAGAAAACCTTGGAGATGTTTTCTTCTTTGGCGAGTTCGCAGATCTTTTCGGACAGCGCGATTGATGGCGGATTCGCACTTCCGGGAAAGATCGAACTGTAGGACAGCTTCTGTAGCTGCTGTTCGATTGCAGTGATGATTTCCTGACGTCCATACCCGGCGTTGACGCACCAAAGGCCGCCGACGCAGTCGATCATGCGTGCGCCGTCGATATCGGTAATGTGAACGCCTTCGCCGCGGTTGATGATCGAGGGCATGTCGCCCTGCATTTCATCCTGTGCCGACATGGGCCGGAATGTGCGCCCCACGACATGGTCCTTCAGCCAGTTCGACTGTGTTTCCTCATCATGCATCGGACCAGATCCCATAACCGCTGACTCCCCTTTGATGCGCAGTGGCCGCGCATTCAGCTCGAATTTCTGTGACGACAGGTTTCAGCGATGGGCCTGGCTTATCAATGCGCCTTTGGATGTATTGCCAGTCGCGGCAGGCCGGCCCGCCCGGATGTCCGATGCACCCGAATAGATCGAAAGGCTGATTGTCATGTCCGTTGATGGCCGTGACATTCGCATGACAATGCGGCCGCCGGATATGTTCCAGAAGCAACGCACATACAAACAAACGACAAAAGGGGTTGGGCTACATGCGTATGAGATGGTGTGCCGCTTATGGCTTTTCGGGTGCAACGTCCTTGCTGGCGCTTGTGCTGGCGACTGGCGCCCATGCGCAGGATGCAACAGCGACGGCTCAGGCAGTTGGTGACGATAGCGGCGAAATCGTTGTGACCGCGCAGAAACGTTCCGAGAGTATCCAGAAGGTTCCGATCTCGATTTCGGCAATCTCCGGCGACCAGCTCGCCCAGCGCCAGATCCGCGCGGCAGAAGATCTCGTGACCAGCGTTCCGGGTCTGCAAGTCAATGGCGCTTTGGGCGAGGGGCTGCCGATCTTTTCGCTGCGCGGCATTTCGATGCTGGATTTCAGTCTGGTGCAGAATGGACCAATCGCAGTCTATTATGACGAGGTCTATAAGGGCAACTTCGCCATCATGGGCCTTGGCATGTTTGATCTCGAACGGGTCGAAGTGCTGAAGGGGCCGCAGGGCACACTTTACGGCAAGAACACCACTGGTGGCGCGGTCAATCTCATCACGCGCAAGCCGAATTTCGAGACGGGCGGCTATGCCTCGATCGGCTTTGGCAACTTCAATCAGATCACGTCAGACGGTGCCGCCGAGGTCGCGCTGAACGACGCGCTGGCTGCCCGCATTGCCTACACCTTCGAGCGCGCGGACGGCTGGGTCAAGAACCGCTATCCGGGCGCGCCCGATGCCAACTCCGCGCGTCAATATGGCATACGGGGTAGCTTGCGCTACAACCCGAACGACAGCGTTGATATCACCCTTCGTGGGTCTACGACCCTCCAGAACCCGCAGAACTACGGTATTATCTCCATTCCGGGAGCCAATGGTGTCGGCGGTGAAATCTTCAACATTTTCGGCCTGACCACCGATTATCGCACCGGCCTTGGCAAGCGCGAGATCAACACGCCCGATATCTCGCGCCGCCGCCTGCGTACCTATGCGCTGGCCGCCAATGCGGATTTCCAGCTGAGCGACGTGATGACGCTCACCTCGATTACATCATGGGATCAGGGCAGCATCTATTATGCCGAAGATCCCGACGGGACGCCCGCCTTCACCTCGGAGGCCACCTATTATGGCAAGACGCGCCAGATCACGCAGGATCTGCGCCTGACGAGCAGCTTTGACGGTGCCTTCAATTTCATTGTCGGTGGCTATTTCAGCAGCGAAAAAATCCGCAGCTACAATGACGTCAGCTATTTCACGCAGATCGACGTCAATGGCGACGGCGGTGTCGATGGGCAGGATTGCATCGATGGCGGCGGCTTTCTGGCGTGCAATGTCTATAACCAGTTCAAGCAGAAGAAAAACAGCTACGCGCTCTATTCGGATGCCAGCTACGAACTGAATGAACAGCTGACCTTGCGCGGTGGTCTGCGCTTTACGCACGACCGCGGCAAACTCAGGGACTTTGTCGCGCAAATCCGTGCAGCTGACCGGACGCCTCTGTTCAATACTGTCCCAGGCAGCGCGACTGACCTGTTCGCCACGACGTCGCGCGATTTCAAGAATGATAATGTTTCGGGCAAGATCGGTATCGATTACAAGCCGACCGAGCGCGTGATGCTCTATGCCAGCTATAGCCGTGGCTATCGCGGTGCGGCTTTCAATGCGCAGGCTCTATTTTCGCCCGTCGAACTGACGGTTGCCAAGCCCGAGAAAATCCAGGCTGCCGAGGCTGGTTTCAAGAGCGAGTTCCTTGATCGGATGGTGCGTCTCAACGGTGCCGTCTATTGGTATGGCTACAAGAACCAGCAGGTGTTCGACATTGATCCACAGACCAGTGTTCAGCGCTTGCTGAATTTGCCGAAATCACGGCTGTTCGGCGCTGAACTGGATTTGCAGGTTCGTCCCACGGATCAGTTGACGCTGTCGACCGGGGTGGCGTTCGTCGACACAAAGGTGCAAAAAGGATCGGTGCAGGGCGTCGATGTCAGGGGCAACCATCTGGTGAGCGCGCCCGCCTTTACCCTCACGTCATCAATCGACTGGACGGTGCCGCTCGGCAACTGGGCCGCTGATACCCATGTCGATCTCGCTTATGCATCGAAGCAATATTACGACATCCTCAACCGCGCGACGACAACCGAAGGCGATTATGCGCTCGTCAACGGTCGTGTCCGTTTCCATCCCGCGGAAGATCGCTATGGCATCGCATTCTGGGTCAAGAACCTGACCAATACCTTTTACAGGACAAACAAGATCGATGCCTCTGTTCTTGGATTCATATACGCGCACGCCAATCCACCAAGAACATATGGTGTCAGTATTGACATGAAATTTTGAAATATTTGGCAAATAAATATTTTAATAATTATCTGGGCCGTTCTGATTCAAGGCTGCTCTTTGGGGAGCAGTCATGGGCCGTGGGGATTTGTCGGATGCGGAATGGGAGCTGATCGGACCACTGCTACCATCCGAGCGGGGGCGCTGGGCGCGGCCTGCCGGCGACAGCCGTCGTTTTCTCAACGGCATGCTTCATGTGCTGCGGGCAGGTTGCCCCTGGCGCGACATGCACGAGCGCTACACCAAGTGGAGCTCAGTCAATGTCCGGTTCCGACGCTGGGCCCTGCAAGGCGTGAGGGACGCTTTGCTGCAAACACTGGTCGATCTGGGCCTGACCGACGACTGGCAGCACATGATCGACAGCACCACGGTTCGCGGCCACGTCTCGGCGGTGGGCGGAAAAGGGGGGCTTGTGCGCAGGCTTTTGGTCGATCACGCGGCGGCTTTACGAGCAAGGTCCACGCCCGCTGCGACAATCAAGGATTGCCTATCGGGTTCATCCTAACCGGCGGCGAGGCTTCAGACTATGCCGCCGTCGATGATCTGATGGCGCTGCCATTGCCCAAGCCCGACGCGCTGCTGGCCGACAAAGGCTGCGACGGTGACCGGTTCCGGGAAAACCTGCTCTTGCGCGGCATCCTGCCCATCATCCCGCCCCGGTCGAACCGAAAAGCGCCAGTCCATCCCGATTATCGGCGCTACAAGGATCGCAACCGCATCGAGCGGATGTTCGGCAAATTGAAGCAGCAGCGCCGTATCGCCACCCGCTATGACAAGACCGTTCTCTCGTTCGAGAGCTTCCTCAACCTCGCCGCCGCCCAGCTATGGCTGAAGTCTTTTGTCAACGCGGCCTGGGCGAATGCTTCCGCGCATTGCGTTCGGCGGGAACCAGCTGGTCGACCGGCATCAGCCGGGCGGCGGGGAGGGTGACGGATACGGGTGTCTTGATCTTGCGCGCCATATGCGCCTCCTCGTGGAGAGGGCGCCTGCGTCAGAGCGTGAGGACAGGCGCCGATGGATCAACGCCGACCAGAGCTAGACGCGCGGCCGCAATACGGCAGCCTGACGCCCAAGCGCAAACCGGCAGTGAAGCGTGTCATCGACAGGCATCCCGCCCTTGGTCGTGACACGGTGCGGCCATCGCGGCCGCAGTCCATCAGGGCATCCCGCCCGTCTGTTCTGTCTGGAGAAAATGCGCTGGTGCATCCCGCACCATCACAACGCCATCAGACAGCATTCATCAAAGTAACCGGGTGGTGGGTAGCGCCAAGGGTTATGTGACAGTCGGGCACTTCTGCACTGAGGGCATGATGCAAGGCATTATGCCCGCTCACGGAATCGTGGAGGTATCAATTGATACCGCCAATATGGCCAATAAAGAGTTTATTATGGCTTTTAAACAAGTTGTCTGATGGCAGTGTAAGTCGGAATGGTTGGATGTGTGATCCAGCCAAACGAGTGCATCCTGCCAAATCCCATTGCCATAACCATTCAGATCATATCTCTCTCCACGGCCACTCTCATCGCCACCTCTGTGTGTGCGTCAGGGCTTTTCTCTGGTGAGGGTTTGGTTATGGCCATTGAGCAGGCGGTTGATACGCACCCCTCCATTGCGGCTGCCCAAGCTTCGGCGCGTGCTGCAGGTTCTGATGTGCGTGCCGCCAAGTGGCAGCGTTTTCCGAGTTTTTCCATCGAAGGTTTGTTGCTTGATCAGCCGGGCAATAGCACGCAGGCGCAGGCGGTTGTCGATCAGCCCTTGTGGACTGGCGGGCGGATTTCAGGCGGGGTCAGGCGAGCGACAGCCCAGGAAAGTGCGGCCAACGCAGCCTATGGCGAGGCAGTTCTGTCAATTGCTGTCTCCACTGCGCAGGCATTTTATGAAGTGCATCGCTGGCGCGAACGCAGTCTGCTTCTGACGCACAGTCTTGACCAGCACAGGCGCATGGTTGGGACCATGGAGCGGCGTTACGCGCAAGACGTCAGCCCTCTTTCGGATCTTGAGCTGGCCCGCTCGCGCGCTTTGCAGATTGAGCAGCAACTCTATCAGGCGCGTGCGCAGGAAGGCGCTGCGATGAGCCGGCTGCGCGAGCTGGTCGGTGACCCGTTCTGGACGATTGGCTCTTTGCCCGCACTGCCGGCGAACTGGCCTCGATTTGAGGATGGCGCCCTGACTGCGCAGGCGCTTGGTTACAGCCCGCTCTTAAAGCGGTTGCGATTTGACGCCCAGAGCGCCAGCGCCGAGGCGCGTGTCGCCCGTGCATCTGTCCTGCCGCAGTTGAGCGGCCAATATAGTTACAGCGAGACATTCGGTCACCGGGTGGGATTGGTACTCAAGGCGCAAACCGATGGCGGGTTCTCCCGTTTTGCGACGGCGGATGCTGCCGCGCAGCGGGTTCAGGCACGTGAACTGCAGGTCGCGGCAGGTGAGCGTCAGGTGCGCGATCAGGTCTTTGCGCTGTTGCGTGAATATGAAGCGGCGACGTCGCGCTTGGAGGGCAGTGTGGCCGCTTCGGTCGCCGCCCAAAGCGTAATGGAATCCTACATGCGCCAGTTCACCAGCGGGCGACGCACCTGGCTCGATGTGATGAATGCGGTGCGCGAAACAACGACAGCCGAGATTGACGCGCTGGAAGCGCGCATTTCAGGGCAGTCCGCTCTCATCCGGATCATGCTTCTGTCCGGTCAGTGGGCGCCGGTTTCATCGGAGGCGGCTGGATGACCACGCCGTTGATAGATCTGGTCGCTGTCTATGCGCGCCGCAAGAACGTAACGCTGGGGCCGGACTGGGCGCTGAATGCCCCTCGGAATCTTGGTTTTGATGATCCGAATGCGCTTCATCAGCTGTGTGCGGCCCTTGGCTTGACGGTGACATGCTGCGAAGAAAAGCCAAGGGCGCATCATTTTCCGCTGCTTGCGTTTCATCCCGCTCATGGTTGGGGGATCGCCGAGAGCTGGGTGCATGAAAACCACGTGCGCATACTGACGGGTGGCGGTCCTGCGGAAGTCGAGTGGTCCGACAGTCTGTCGATCATTGATATCGATTTTCCAGGCCAGACACAGGTCTCCGGAGCACAGCGTGCGATTGACGTGTTCTGGTCTGCGATCATGCGCCGGAAGTCGATGATCCTTGATGCGACGATTGCAACAATTGTCATCAATCTCATTGCACTCGCGACATCGATATATTCGATGCAGGTTTATGACAGGGTGATCCCGCGCGCCGGCTTTGCTACACTTGTTGTTCTGACTGTCGGCATGATCTTTGCGCTTGTTGTCGATATGCTCATCCGCAGCACGCGCGCGATCATGATCGATCGAGAGGCCGGCGGGATCGACAGCGAAGTTTCTGAATATTTCTACGCCCGCATGCAGGCCGTGCGCCTTGATGCCCGCCCGCGCTCTATCGGGACCATGGCAGCGCAACTGCGCGGCACGGATCAGGTGCGATCATTGTTGTCTTCAGCCAGTCTGTTTGTTCTTGCCGATCTGCCGTTCGCACTTTTGTTCATGGGGGTCATGGCCTGGCTTGGCGGCATTGTGGCTCTCGTCCCGCTTATTGCCTTTCCACTGGCTCTCGTGCTGGCGGCCTTGATGGCGCGCTTTATCCGGAACGATACGGCGGCGGCGCAGGTCACGGGCAATCGCAAGAACGGGCAACTTGTCGAAGCCCTTGATGCAGCGGAGACGATCAAGGCCAACCAGGGCGGCTGGCACATGCTGGTAAGCTGGAACCGGCTCGTTGATGAAGTTCACGGCCATGACCTCAAGGTCAAGCGCTGGTCGACGTTCTCGGGTTCAGGTTTCTCCTTCATTCAGCAACTGTCTTATGTGGGCGTTGTCTGCGTTGGTGCCTTTCAGGTTGCGGAAGGCCATATGACCATGGGTGCCGTCATCGCCTGCTCCATTCTGAGCGGTCGGGTCAACGGTCCGCTTGTCGCAGCGCTCCCCAATCTGATTATCCAGTGGGGCTATGCCCGTTCGTCTTTGGCCGCACTCGACGGCATTTTGAAAATGCCGAGCGATCAGCCCGAGGGGCATCAGATGGTGCGCCAACCTGACATGCGCGGTCAGTTGTCTTTGGAGCAGGTCAAATTCGCGCATCAGGACAGTCGGCAGGGCATAAACCTGCCCAGCCTGAAGATCGCACCTGGAGAGCGGATCGGGATTGTCGGGCCGGTTGGATCTGGCAAGTCAACGCTGCTTAAGCTCCTTGCTGGTCTTTATGCGCCCCAGGAAGGCCATGTTCTGCTGGATGGTGTGGATATACGGCAGATCGCCGAGGAAGATCTGCGACGTCAGATCTGCTATTTCCCGCAGGATTATCGCCTTATTACAGGCACGTTGCGGGATAACCTGACCCTCGGTTTGCCAACCCCGGATGATGAGGTTCTGCTGGATGCCTCAGCCAAAACCGGGCTTGCCGATCTGGTCAGGAACCACCCCATGGGCCTTGACCTGCCGATATCTGAAGGTGGCAATGGCTTGTCTGGTGGCCAGCGTGAGCAGGTTGGGTTGACCCGCTTGTTGCTTGCCAAGCCGAAAATGCTGTTACTCGATGAGCCGACGGCTAATCTCGATCAAGAGAGCGAACTGCGTGTCTTGCAGGCGATCCTGCAGGCGATCGGTCCTGACTGTTCGTTGGTTTTCGTGACCCATAAAATGCAGCTGGTCAGCCTGGTCCAGCGATTGCTGGTTGTTAACAAGGGTCAGATTGCACTCGACGGCCCGACGAAAGCGGTCCTTGAGCGTCTGCGTCCGGCACCCGCTCAGGCGCAGCCGACCGGACAGCGCAAGGTCATGCAGGATGCTGGTCATGCTTGACCGCCGTTCCATGACATCGTCGCGCATGGTTATCCTGCTGACCGCCATCGCCTTTGCCGGTGCCATTGGTTGGGCCAGTGTCGCAGAGATTGATCAGGTCAGCCGTGCCAGTGGGCAAGTCATTCCCTCCGGGCGCGTTCAGATCGTCCAAAGCACGGATGGCGGTGTGATCGAAGCCATCAATGTCAAGGAAGGCGATAGGGTTCGCAAGGGTCAGATTCTCGTGACCCTTGATCGCGTCAGGCTCGCGGCAGGCGTCGATGAAGGCCGCGCAAAAGTGGCATCTCTCAAAACGGTCAAAGCGCGCATCGAGGCCGAGTTGTTTGGCAGGTCACTGGTTTTTACTGACGATGTCAAAGACTTCCCTGATTTCATGGCTAATCAGCGTCAGCTGTTTGTCAAACGCCGCGCCGCGCAAAGCCAGGATATCGCCGCCCTCAATCGCATGCTGCGTCTGGTGCGGCAGGAACTGGTGATGAACCAGCCGCTTCTCGAAAATGGCGACGTCAGCCGTTCCGAGGTGCTCCGTCTTGAACGTTCCGTGGCGGACATTGAAGGCCAGATTGCGAACCGGCAGAATAAATATCTCCAGGATCTTCAGGCCGAATATGCGAAGGTCGAAGAGGAACTGGTGACGGCCGAGCAGACGCTGACCCAGCGCGAGGCCGCGCTTGCCGATACTGAACTTGAAGCGCCGACGGATGGCATCGTCAAGAATGTTCGGCTGACGACGATTGGCGGCGTTTTGCGCCCTTCGGATGAAGTGCTGCAGATTGTCCCGACAGGGGAAGAGTTGATCGTCGAGGCAAAGGTGTCGCCGGCTGATATCGCCTATGTGCGCGTCGGTCAGATGGCATCCGTCAAGTTCGATGCTTACGACTCTTCCATCTACGGCTCGGCAGATGGGCGGGTCAGTTATATCAGTCCCGATACATTGGCCGAACAAAAGCCCAATGGGGAACAGGTTTTTTACCGTGTTCACATCCGTGTCGACACGCGCACCATGCGTCCGCGTGCGGACGAGAAAATCGAAATCCAGCCCGGGATGACGGCGACCACCGAAATCCTCACCGGGCACAACACCATACTGAAATATCTGCTCAAGCCCCTGATCAAGACTGTCGATCAGTCTTTTGGGGAACGTTGAGCAATCGAGACGAGCAAGAGGAGAATCCGCATGGCCAAGATCATTCGCCTGACAGCCAAGAACGGCACGATCAAGGAAGTACCCTTTGGTGCCAAGATCAAGCTGGATCCGCAGTTTGTCGGCGCCAAAGTCGAGGTCGTCGACCTCAAAACCGGCGTTTTGATCTCCTCTGCAAAGTCCCGCGTTGAAGGGAAGGACATTATTCTCTCTGTCGTCGAAGAGGGCGAACTGCAGGAAGCGCACCTCGTAATCGACGATGGCTCTGGCGAAGTCGTCAGCAGCGACACCAGTTCGCAGGCCGCAGTGTCTGAAGCCAGCGGCAGTGCTTCCTCCAATGGAGTGGCGGCCCCGACGGTCGCCCAGACCGGCAGTGCTGACGGCATGTCGGGCAGCACTCTTGCTCTGGGGCTTCTCGGTCTGGGTGCACTTGGCGGTGTGGCGGCTGCAGCTGGCGGCGGTGGTGGCAAAAGCGACGATCAGGCCCCACGGGACACAACCCCACCGACGGCGACGATCACGCTTTCCGACACAGCGCTGACGGCTGGTGAGACGGCCACGGTGACGGTCACATTCAGCGAGGCTGTTGCCGATTTCACTCTTGCCGACCTTATTGCCCAGTCAGGTGAACTGAGTGACCTTGCGACATCCGACGGTGGCGTGACATGGACTGCGAAGTTTACGCCTGCAGAGGCCGAGACTGCCGCCGAGAATCTCATCAGTTTGGGTACGGCGTATGCCGATAAAGCCGGTAATGCAGGTCAGGCTGCATCCAGCCCGCTCTACAGTGTCAATACCGTTACTTTCAATGTTACGGAGCAGGCGCCGGCCGCCCCTGGTGAAAAGCCGGTTGTTACGCTTGAAGGCAATGCCACGGGTGAAGTGACGATCACGTTGAATGCGGCTAATGAAGCTGTTTTCAGTCGTGCTGGTGTGGAAGCTGTCAATACGGTTGCCCAGTTTTCAGAGGCAATTCTTGATGTTCCCGTTGGCAGCACGATCAGACTTGTGATCGACGGTGCATCGGCGAATGATAGCTTTACCATTAATGCCCCGAATGCGGCGGCATTGATTTTTACAGGCGATGCGGGCTCGTCGTCGGACACGCTCAGCTTGGTTATCGAAAGTCTGTCGGATCAACCCGAACTGCGTACTCTGACACTCGATACGTCAGCTTTGTCGGGTGTCGAAGCCATCAAATTCATATTCCCTGAAGATGAACGCGACGTTGTCAAAATCAGTGCGGATAGCAAGCTGAATGGCTTCAGCCAGATTGAAGTCGTCAAAGGCGGCGTCGACCTGACCGCTGTCGATATCGCATCCGGTACGGAATTCATCGTCAACTCGACGCTGATTCTGACGCTCGATCAGTTCAAGGCGATGACGTCAGTCGTCAGCGTGACTGGTCTTGGCAAGCTGACGATTAA
>CAZWMK010000054.1:0-15171 GCA_964635065.1 uncultured Sphingomonadaceae bacterium
GCATGTTGAGCGCGGCTTCGTTCGCGCCGCCATGCGCCGGACCCCACAGGCAGGCAATGCCGGCCGCGATGCAGGCGAACGGATTGGCACCCGACGAACCGGCAAGACGCACGGTTGAGGTCGAGGCATTCTGTTCGTGATCGGCGTGCAGGATGAAGATCTTGTCCATCGCGGCTTCGATGACCGGATCAACGATATAGGGTTCGGCAGGCACGCCAAAGGTCATGCGCAGGAAATTGCCGCTGTAGGACAGGCTGTTGTCCGGCTGCATGAATGGCTGGCCGACCGAATATTTATAGGCCATCGCCGCGATCGTCGGCATCTTGGCGATCAGGCGATGACTGGCGATCATGCGCTGTTGCGGATCATTGATGTCGGTCGAATCATGATAGAAGGCCGACAGGGCGCCGACGACGCCGCACATGATCGCCATCGGATGCGCATCGCGGCGGAAACCGCGATAGAACATCGCCAGCTGTTCATGGATCATGGTGTGGCGCGTGATGGTGTGGACGAAATCGTCATACTGCGCCTTTGACGGCAATTCGCCGCGCAAAAGAAGGTAGGCGACTTCCATGAAGTCCGATTCTTCGGCCAACTGTTCGATCGGATAGCCGCGATGCAGCAGAACGCCTTCATCGCCGTCGATATAGGTGATGCGGGATTCGCAGCTCGCCGTCGAGGTAAAGCCCGGATCATAGGTGAAATAGCCGGTCTGACCATAAAGTTTTCGAATGTCGACGACCTTCGGGCCAATGGTGCCATCAAGCACCGCGTAATCAAAGTCGCCTTCCTTCAATGTGACCTTGGCGTTTTCACCGCTCATCTTTACACTCCCGTCTACAACACCTTATGGCTGTTGCTATCCTTATCCGCACAACTGGTCGCCAATGCGACCCAGGCTTTCCTCGCGGCCAAGCACTTCGAGGACATCAAAAATGCCCGGCGACGTGTTTGAACCGGTCAGAGCCGCCCGCAATGGCTGGGCAATCTTGCCCAACCCGACGCCTGCCGTTTCACTGACCGCCCGCACAGCCGATTCCAGCAGTGGCGCTGTCCATTGGGGAACAGCTGCCAGAGCGGAGTGCGCCTGCGCCAGCAATTCAATTGCGGCCGGTTCTAGCAACTTACGCGCCCGTTCGTCCATGGCTATTGGGCGGGTGCGAAACAGGAAAGCAGAACTTTCTGCCAGTTCCCTGAGATTTTTGGCGCGCGGTTTCAGTTCCGCCATGCTGCGCAGCAGCAAGGCTTGCTCCGAATCGGTCAGATCGCGTGCCAGCAAGGGCTGGAGAAACGGGCGCGTCAGCTGCACGAGTCGGGCATCATCGGCTTCGCGCAGATAGTGGCCGTTGATGTTTTCCAGCTTTTTCATGTCGAAGCGTGATGCGGAACGACCCACATGATCGAGGTCGAACCACTTGATTGCCTGTTCGCGGCTGATGATCTCATCATCGCCATGGCCCCAGCCAAGACGCAGGAGATAGTTGCAGACGGCTTCGGTCAGAAGGCCCATGTCGCGGTAGGCATCGACGCCGAGTGCGCCATGGCGCTTCGACAATTTCGCGCCGTCCGCGCCATGAATCAGCGGGATATGGGCGTAAACCGGCTCTGCCCAGCCCAATGCGCGGATCAGCGCCAGCTGACGGAAAGCATTGTTGAGATGGTCGTCGCCACGGATGACGTGGGTCACGCCCATGTCGTGATCGTCGACGACGACGGCCAGCATGTAGGTTGGTGTACCGTCCGAGCGCAGCAGCACCATGTCGTCAAGTTCGGCATTCTGGACGGTCACAGCACCCTGTACACGGTCGTGGATCGTCACTTCGCCGTCACGTGGCGCCTTGAGGCGAACGACGCTGGGAGCGTCGGCTGGGGCATCGGCCGGATCGCGGTCGCGCCAGGGGCTTTGCAGGCGAAACGGCTTGCGCGCGGCTTCGGCCTCGGCACGCATGGCCGCCAGTTCTTCGGGCGTGAGAGAGCAGCGATAGGCATGGCCGCTGGCCAGCAACTGCCCTGCAACCTCGGCATGGCGGTCTGCGCGGGCGAACTGATAGATTTCAGGGCCGTCCCAATCGAGTTCGAGCCAGCGCATGCCATCGAGAATCGCGGCAATGGCGTCGTCGGTTGAACGGGCGCGGTCGGTATCTTCAATGCGAAGTTTGAACTGTCCGCCATGGTGACGGGCAAACAGCCAGTTGAACAGCGCCGTGCGTGCGCCGCCAATGTGAAGATAGCCCGTGGGTGACGGGGCGAAACGCGTAACGACCTGACGCGTCTCAGCACTTGCGCTCATGCGATACCTGCCTGACAATTCGAGAAAGCAAAGCGTTGGGGGCGCGGTGTCTAGCATAGCACCGACAGGGGTTCAAACGGCATGGACGAGTCGCAGCCACAAGGTTTCTGCGGCTGCTACTTCCCTGCGCGCTGCGATCGAGCATTGGCTTGATGCCGAACGGCACCAGTTGCCGCTGTGGATGCCGGTCCTCGTGGGAATCGGTATCGCTGGCTATTTCCTGCTGCCTTGGCGGCTGCAGTGGGGTGCGACCGGATGCGCGGCCTTGGGTCTGTGTTTTGCTGGACTGGCTGTATCCGGCCTTTTGGGGCGAGTCTTGCGGGTTGGCGGCCTGCTGATTCTGACCGGATTGTTGCTGGCCTATGTCCGGGCGGAAAGCGTGGCGGCGCCGCGTGCCGAGAATCGGCAGGTCGTTACGCTTGCCGCACGTGTGCTGGCGGTTGAAGACCGGGCGGCCGAGGGAAAATGGCGCCTGATTCTGGTGCCGGAGACCGCAGGTCTGCCAGCAGTTGAGGGGGTATGGGCGGAAAAGGTGCGGCTGACGCTGCGGCGAATCCCCGATCCGGCCATACGGCCTGGCGCGCGCATCAGCCTGCGCGCTGCGCTCAGTCCGCCCGCAGGTCCGGTCTATCCCGGCGGCTATGATTTCGCGCGCCGTGCCTGGTTCGATGGCATCGGGGCGACGGCCATTCCGCTGGGGCCGATACATCTTCTGGAGCCGGCGCCGGACAGCGGCATGTTCCTCGCCCGCATCGAAGTCTGGCGCACGGCGTTGACAGCACGCCTTCGGGAGGAAATCCGCGGAAATGCCGGGGGTATTGCCGCCGCTCTCGTTACCGGAGACCGGGGTGGCATCGACCGGGAAACGGCAGATGCCATGGCCGACAGTGGCCTTGCCCACCTCCTCTCGATCAGCGGCCTGCACATTGCCGCCGTCGTAGGTGCTGTGATGCTGGTTGTCCGGCGCGGCTTGCTCCTCAGCCCGTGGCTGGCCCTGCACTGGCCGACCAAGGCAGTTGCCGCGCTGGCTGCCGCGCTGGCTGCGATTTTCTATACGTTGCTCGCCGGTGCCAGCGTGCCTACCGTGCGCGCCTGCATTGCGACGATCATCGTGCTGGCCGGCATCCTGGCCGGGCGCGAAGCGATTTCGCTCCGGTTGGTGGCGATGGCGGCAATGCTGGTCCTGATTTTCCGGCCAGAAGCGCTGTTAGGGCCAAGTTTCCAGCTTTCCTTTGCCGCTGTGACCGGGCTCATCGCTTTTTACGAATCGCGGCATGGCCAGGCGTTCATGCGGTCCCGGCCTGATCTGGGCGGGGCCGCGCGGGCGGGGCGCTGGCTTCTGGCATTGCTGCTGTCGGGCATCGTGGCCGAAGCGGTGCTGGCGCCGACTGCAATCTTTCATTTCAACCGCTCCGGCCTGTTCGGCATGATTGCCAACATGGTCGCCATTCCCCTGACGACCTTTGTCATCATGCCGCTGCTGGGGCTGGCGTTGCTCCTGGATCCGCTTGGTCTCGCCGCGCCGATACATGCCGGTCTGGGGCTGGCAATCGATACGCTCATTGCTCTGGCGCGCTGGACGCAGAGCCTACCGGGCGCGGTCCTGCGTCTGCCGGCGACACCGACATGGGCCTATGGCATGATCGTGCTGGGTGGGTTGTGGCTGATGCTGTGGCGCACGCGGCCCCGCCTTATCGGGCTTCTGCCGCTTGCCGCCGGGCTCATGGGCATGGCCCTGGCAAAACCGGCGGATCTCGTGATTTCGGACGATGGCCGCCACGTCGCCTTGATGCGCGACGGACGGTTGGCGCTGCTGCGCCCGCAAACCGGCAGCTACATGCGCGACATGCTGGGAGATGCGGCGGGCGTAACTGCGGCCACGCGCTTTGAACAGGCCGGCGCGCGTTGCAGTCCGGATTCCTGCCTTGCGGACATCCGGGGCGAGCGGCGGGTGTGGCGCCTGATGGCAACGCGCTCGCGCTATCTCATCGACCGCGCCGCGATGCAGCCCTCTTGTGATGCTTCCGATATCGTTGTCAGCGACCGGCGTCTGCCGCGCTGGTGCAAGGGGCGCTGGCTGACGCTTGATCGCGTGGCGCTGGCAGAGAGCGGGGCCATGGCCATTTGGCTATCGCCCGTGCGGTTGCGCAGCGTGCGTGAAGCCCATGGGGACCATCCTTGGGCGACAACGGCAAAAGTAACAAAATTTGGCGGACAAGCCGCGCGATGACCGAAAGTCCTGTGCCTCGATATCCGTGAACCCATTCAGTGAGGCGGGGTACGGACAAGCGGGCGGTCAGTAGCGACGCAGCAGGCCGACCAGCTTGCCTTGTACACGAACGCGCCCTGCGGGGTAGCGTTGCGGGGCATAGCTGCGATTGGCGGGATCGAGACGGATCATGCTGCCTTCACGGCGCAGATATTTCAGAGTTGCATCCTCGTCGTCGACAAGCGCGACAACGATCTCGCCGTCACGCGCCGTATCGGAACGGCGGACCAGCGCATAATCACCGTCCAATATGCCGGCCTCGATCATCGAGTCACCCGACACTTCAAGCGCATAATGTTCACCGGGGCCAAGCAGGGCGGCTGGAACGCTGAGCCGTTGGTCGGTTTCAACGGCTTCGAGCGGCTGACCGGCTGCAATGCGCCCATGCAGCGGCAAGTCGATGACGTCATTGGCGGCATCGGCGTGCTTCAATCCGGGCTGCTTCGTCGTCGGACGGAGGGAAACCGCGACTTCATCCGTCAGTGTTGACGCATCGCGCGGGGACAGGGCGTCGGCGGAACGCAGAACTTCAAGCGCCCGGGCGCGGTTGGGCAGGCGCCTGATGAAATGACGTTCCTCAAGCGCGTTGATCAGGCGATGAATGCCGGACTTTGACTTGAGGTCGAGCGCTTCCTTCATTTCCTCGAAAGAGGGAGAAATGCCTGTCGCTTTCAGGCGATCTTCGATGAAGCGCAGCAACTCATGCTGTTTATGTGTCAACATAGCCATGCACCTCCCTGACTGGAACGAATGAGGAACAATTATGGCTCAAAGTGCGCACTGTCAAGCGGCATCACCGCCACACTTTCGCCCTGCGTAACGGCAGGAGCGCCGATTTCGCGTACAAGGAGGGCGTTTGATCTGGCAAGGACCGAGAGCATGGCGCTGTCTTGCGTGTGCGCGGGTTCGACCCACCAGTCATTGTCCCATGCGAGGTGCGCGCGCAGATGGTCGCGGCGATTGCCGTTCGCTGCAAGCGCCACGCGACTACGCGCGGCAATTGTCGGGGGCAGGGGAGCAGGGCAGCCCTGCATTTGCCGGATCATCGGCAACAGGAAGAGATGCGCGCAGACAAACGCCGACACCGGGTTGCCGGGCAGGCCAAGGATTGGTGTCTGGCCGATATGTCCCGCGATCAGAGGCTTGCCCGGTTTGATCGCGACTTTCCAGAAATCGAGCGTGGCACCCAGTGCTTCGAGTGCGGGGCGGATCAGATCGCGGTCGCCAACCGATGCACCGCCGATCGTGACCAGCAGATCGGCCTCCCGTGCCGCATCAAGCGCCGTCACAAGCGCAGGGAGATCATCGCGGACGATGCCGTGATCGATCGCGATCCCGCCCGCGCTGGCCACCAACGCCGCGAGCATGACGCCATTCGAACTGACAATCGCATCGGGACCAGGCAGCGTGCCGGGCAGAACCAGTTCGTCGCCACTTGCCAGCAGCGCGATGCGTGGCGCGCGCGCCACCGTCACAGTGCCGTGACCGGATGCCGCCAATAGTCCGATATGCGCCGGACCGAGCCGGGTGCCTGCCGTAACCAGCACTTCTCCTGCCGTAAAATCGAGACCGGCTGGGCGGATATGTGCGCCTTTTCGGCCGGGACCATCGCCGGTAAGCGACAACTGGTCCTCATGCCGCGTTACATCCTCCTGCACGATGACGGTATCGGCCCCATCGGGCAGACGTGCCCCGGTCAGGATGCGGACGGCATCGCCCGCGCCGAGAGTGCCTGAAAAGCCTTTGCCCGCTGCCGACTCTCCGATCACCTGCCACGGGCCGGGCAGATCGGCATGGCGGATTGCATAGCCATCCATGGCCGACATGGCGCTGGGCGGCTGGGTCAGGAGTGATTTTACATCGTGCGCAAGAAATCTTCCACAAGACTCTGAAATATCGATATTCTCTATTGCCGTGGGGCAGGCAACCGCCAACAGGCGGCGCTGCGCGTCGGCAAGATCAAGCATCGGGTGCGATCCAGTCGCCCGACTTGCCGCCAGTCTTCGACAACAGACGGACCGCTTCGATCCGCATCGCCTTGTCCATGGCTTTTGCCATGTCATAGATGGTGAGAAGTGCGACCGATACGGCAGTCATCGCTTCCATCTCCACGCCGGTCTGATGCACTGTGCTGGCAGTGGCGCGCACCGTCACGCAATCCAGGCCGACATCAAGATCAAGCGACACGGCCGACAGTGGCAGCGGGTGGCAGAGCGGGATGAGATCCGCCGTGCGCTTGGCCGCCATGATCCCGGCGATGCGGGCAACCGCAAGGACATCGCCCTTTGCGGCCAATCCGGCGCGGATCGCGCTGGCGGCTGCCTGAGCCATGCGGATACGCCCTTCGGCCACTGCCGTGCGCGCCGTTGCCGCCTTGTCACCAACATCGACCATACGGGCTGCACCGCGATCGTCGAGATGCGTCAGCGTCATGCTCTTATCCCTGAAGCAGGCGGCGCGTGGCAGCCGTGACATCGTCCTGAGCCATCAGCGATTCACCGACCAGGAAGCTGCGAATACCCACCGACGCCAGATGATCGAGATCGGCACGGGTTTTTAGCCCGCTTTCGCCAACGACATGATAGCCCTGTGGCAACAGCCGCGCGAGCATAACCGACGTTTCAATATCGACGTTCAACGTCTTGAGATCACGGTTGTTGATGCCCAGCAGGCGGGTCTGCAACTGCGTGGCCTGGCGCAGTTCTTCGGCGGTATGCACCTCGATGAGCACGTCCATGCCGAGCGTGAAGGCGATGGATTCCAGTTCGCGTGCCTGTGCGACTGAAAGCGCGGCCATGATCAGGAGGATGCAGTCGGCCCCCAGCGCGCGGGCTTCGAACACCTGATAGGGATCGATCATGAAGTCCTTGCGCAGCACGGGCAAGGGCACGGCGGCGCGCGCCTGTGCGAGATAGGCGTCACTTCCCTGGAAATAGGGAATGTCGGTGAGCACTGACAGGCAGGATGCTCCCCCCGCCAGATAGGCCTGCGCCAGCGTGGCCGGATCGAACTCTTTTCGAATCAATCCCTTGGATGGGCTTGCTTTCTTGATCTCTGCGATCAGGCCAAAGCGGCCTTCGGCCTGTGCGCGCTGGAGTGCGGCCAGAAACCCGCGTGGCCGGCTGACGGCGAGGGCTGCCGCCTCGATGTCGGCTTGCGGGCGGGCGGCCTTGCAGGCTGCGACATGCACGGCCTTGTCAGCGCAGATGCGGGCAAGCGTATCGCTCATGCGTAAGTCCTCCAGCGTTCCAAAAGAGCCATGGCGCGCCCCTGATCAAGCGCCTCTGCCGCACGGCGTGTGGCGGGAATGAAATCGGTTTCGACCCCGCCGACGATCAGCGCCGCCGCGCTGTTCAACAGCACGATGTCGCGGTAGGCGCCGGGCGCGCCACCAAGAAGCGCAAGCAGGGCAGCGGCATTTTGTTCGGGCGATCCGCCAACGAGTGCATCTGCCGGATGTTCAGACAGGCCGGCGTCCGCAGGCGTGAGACGGCGGCGGGTGAAGTTGCTGCCATTCCAGGTCAGCGTGTCGCTTGGTCCGGTGACGGTCAGTTCGTCAAGCCCGTCGCTGCCGTGGATGACCATGGCGGAGATGGCGCCGAGATCGGCCAGAGCGTGCGCCATCGGTTCCATCCATGCCGGATCGCCGACACCCAGCAACTGACGCGTGACGCCGGCAGGGTTGGCAAGCGGTCCAAGCATGTTGAAAATCGTTTTGCGCCCCAGCGCCTTGCGGACTGCGGCAACCCGCGCCATCGCCGGATGGTGATTGGCTGCGAACAGAAAGGCGATGCCGAGTTCGTCAAGCTGGCGTTCCAGCGTGTCGATCGGGACGTCGAGATTGACGCCAAGGGCGGCGAGCACATCGGCTGCCCCCGAACGCGAGGATGCGGCACGGTTGCCATGTTTGGCGACCGGCACGCCACAGGCTGCCACCACAATGGCGACAGCCGTGGAAATGTTCCAGCTGTGGCGTCCATCGCCACCTGTGCCGCAAACATCGATGGCACCAGCCGGCGCCATGATCGGGATCATGCGGCGACGCATGGCTGTCGCGGCTGCAACAATTTCGACGACAGCCGCCGAACGATTGGCGATTTCGACGAGGAAGCGGGCGATATCGGAATCGGCAACGCGGCCATCCATGATGGCGTCAAAGGCATCGCGCGCAACGTCGGGGGGCAGCGGCGCCCGTGCATCTGGCAGAGTGGTCATGCCACCCCCTTTGGCTGCCAGCGAATGCCTGCTTCGGTCAGAAAATTGCCGATCAGCTGGTGACCATGTTCGGTCGCAATGCTTTCGGGGTGGAATTGCACACCATGGATTGGCAGATCGCGGTGGCGCATGCCCATGATCGTGCCGTCTTCGGTCCATGCGTTGACATGAAGCACCTCGGGCAGATCGGCACGCCGCACGATCAGCGAATGATAGCGTGCCGCCGTGAACGGATCGGGCAGACCGTGAAACACACCGCTGTTATCGTGGTGGACCAGCGAGGTTTTACCATGCATGACCTGCGCGGCACGCTCGACCACACCGCCAAAGGCCTGACCGATGGCCTGATGCCCCAGACATACGCCGAACAGCGGCACGCGCGTCTCGGCAGCCGCCTTGATGAGATCAAGGCATATGCCTGCCTCGTTTGGGGTGCATGGGCCGGGTGACAGCAAAATGGCTTGGGGTTTGCGCGCCAGTGCCTGCGGCACAGTGATCATGTCGTTGCGCACAACCTCGATTGCCGCGCCCAGCTCCTGAAGATAGTGGACGAGGTTGTAGGTAAAGCTGTCGTAATTATCGATAACAAGGATCATGCTGTTGTCCGGCTGGCGTTCCAGCCGACTTAGCTTTATTGCAACCCATGCCGCAAGCGGTGAAGAGGGGTTTTCACATGCATCATGCTGGCCGCACGGCTGTTTTGACCCTGACGGGTCTGGCTCTGGCACTGTGGGCCGGGATCAGTGTGCATGGCACTCCATCCGAGTCGCCTGATCCCAGGATGGTACGCGAAACCACATTGCATCGGTTGCACATGCCCAAAGACATTGCTCTGCCGGATGGTCCGCTGGTTGCGATCGTGATCGACGACATGGGGCAGGATCGCGCGGCCAGCCTCAGCGCCCTGACCCTGCCGGGGCGTGTGACCTACAGTTTCCTTCCCTATGGCTCTGCCACCAGAGAGGTGGCGGAAATGGCGAAAGCACAGGGAGACGAGGTTGCCGTGCACATGCCTATGCAGCCATGGAGCAAACGTCGCGATCCGGGACCGGACGCCCTGACGCTTGATCTGCCGCCTGCGGAGTTGGAACGACGTATCAACGCCAACCTTGCAAAGGTTCCCGGTTATACCGGTGTCAACAATCACATGGGCAGCCGGTTCAGTGAACGGCCCGAGGGTCTGTCGCACCTGTTTGCCATGCTGGAAAAGCGCGATATCTGGTATCTCGATTCGCGGACCAGTCGCGAGACGGTAGCCGATGCCGTCGCGGCGGAACGATCGTTGCGCTATGCGCGCCGCGATGTGTTTCTGGACGACGATAGCGCGCGCCTGCCATTCCAGCGACAACTGGCAGAGGCCGAATCACGGGCCAGGGCGAAAGGTGTTGCGGTGATCATTGCGCATCCGCGCCCGGATTCGCTCCGGTCCCTTCGGGCATGGCTGGAAACCGCCGAGGCGCGGGGCTTTCATAGCGTCACCATCTCCGAAGCGATTGCCGCGCAAGCACGGAGGTCGCGGGAAGAGCGGCTCGGAAAGAGCGACTACTGACCGAAGCCGGGGTCAAGCGCGCAGCGCAAAGCTTCGCGCGCGGCGGCGAGTAACGCCCCTGACTTGGCCTCGCATTCGCGCTGTTCATAGGCCGGGTCGCTGTCGACGACGATGCCCGCGCCTGCCTGCACGTGCATGACGCCATCCTTGATAATGGCGGTGCGCAGCACGATGCAGCTGTCCATTGAGCCATCGGGCGCGAAATAGCCGACGCCTCCGGCATAGGGGCCGCGCTTTTCGCTTTCCAGTTCGTGGATGATCTCCATCGCGCGGACCTTTGGCGCGCCACTGACAGTGCCCGCCGGAAAACCCGCCAGCAGGGCGTCGATGGCATCCTTGTCTTCCGCCAGATCACCGCGCACATTCGAGACGATGTGCATGACATGGCTGTAGAATTCGACCGTGTTGCATTCCGTGACAACGACACTGCCGGGGCTGGATACGCGGCCGACATCGTTGCGACCCAGATCGAGCAGCATGAGATGTTCGGACAGCTCCTTCGGATCGGCGAGCAGGCTGTCGCGATTGGCGGCATCTTCAAGCGCCGTACGACCGCGCGGCCGGGTGCCGGCAATCGGTCGGATCGTGACTTCGCCATTGCGCGCCCGCACAAGGATTTCGGGGCTGGAGCCAATGAGGGCAAAGCCAGGAAAATCGAGATAATAGAGGAAGGGCGATGGATTGACACGCCTCAGTGCGCGGTAGAGATCGCTTGGCGGCAGCGGGAAGTCGATGGTGAAACGCTGCGCCAGTACGACCTGGAAGATGTCGCCGGCGAGGATATAGTCCTTGGCACGCGCCACCATTTCGGCATAGCGACCGGGCGCAAGCACCGGCACGCGCTCCAGGTCGCCGTCATGGTCCAGTGGCCGACGCGCAGGCAGCGATGCGGCAGCAAGGCGCGCGGCTGTCGTCTCGATGCGTTCGCGTGCGGCCGCATACGCGCGAGGGGCATCGATCGCGTCATCGGGAAAGACGGGCGCGATGAAGAAGAGTTCGTCCTTCAGCCGGTCAAAGACAAGCAACAGCGTCGGGCGCACGAACAGCATGTCGGGTACACCCAGCGGATCTGCTTTGGGCGGTGGCATGGTTTCGACAAGGCCGATGGTCTCATAGCCCATGTAGCCGACAAGGCAGGCGAGGGCAGGCGGCAGCTCCGTCGGCATGTCGGCACGGCATTGTGCAACAAGCGCGCGCAATCCGGCGATGGGATCGTCGCCTGCTGGTTCGAAGGCGGCCTGATCGACGGCCCAGCGCCGGTTGATCCGGCACTGGCGGCCATGCGCCTGCCAGACCAGGTCGGGGGCAAAGCCAAGGAGCGAATAACGGCCACGCACCGCACCACCCTCGACCGATTCGAGAATGAAATCACCGCGCCCCGGTTCGGACAGCTTGAGCATTGCCGACACGGGCGTTTCCGTATCGGCAACCTGTTTGTGCCAGACAAGCTGGGGCTTGCCCGCCGCAAGACCTGCGGCAAAGGCGTCAAAGACGGGCGCGATCATTCGTCAGCCGCATTGGTAGCGCCCGTATAGCGCGCCTTGACACGGGCGAGTGCCGTTGGATTGCGATCAACCTTGCTGTCCTTGACGACCGCGCGCGTGAACTGTTCGACCATTTCACTGGCGGCAACGCCAGCCATCTGATTGCGCAGGGCCGCGATCAGATTGGGGTCGGGCTGTCCTTCTGCCGGGGTGACGGCGTCGACCTTGATAATGAAATAACCCTGATTGTTCGATGCGCGCAGGGTGCGAATGGCCTTGGCGGGCAGGGCGAAGGCCATGGCAACTGGCGGTGGCACCTGCTGATTTTGCTGGATGAGCTGGAGACGCTGCCCTTCAATGGTCTGTGCGGGCGGCATCTTGCGCGCCAACAGGGCAGCCGCCAGCGTCTTGCCGCCGTTGACGTCGGCCAGAATGGCGTCCGCTGCGGCCTTGGCCCTGGCCATTTGCTGATCGCGGGTCCAGTCGGCGGCGACGGCGCTGCGGATGTCGGCCAGCGGCATCGGCGCAGGCACGACGACATCGCCGATCGCCATCACGGCGGCAAGGCTTGGATCAAGTATCTCGACAATAGCGCCGTCGGCCGGATCGCTCTCGAAAACCCGCTTCAGCAGTGCACCGACGCGCTGATCGGGGGTGAAAGAGAGCTTGCCGAACACGCGGCCGTCGCGCGTCACGGGGGGCACCTCGACCAAGGTCAGTTTGTGAGTCTTGATGACGTCCGACAGGCTCTCGCCGCCGTCTATGGCGTCCTCGATCTTGCCAGTCAGTTCGGCAAAGGCCGCGTCCGTCTTATCGCTTGTCAGCTTCGTCCGGATCTCGCCTTCGACGCTCGCCAGCGACCTGCCGCTTGACTGCACGACATCGCGGACAAAAACGACGTGCCAGCCGAAGTCAGACTGCACGGCGTCCGTGACCTGACCTTTACTGGCTGCAAAAGCCGCCGTGGCGACTGCGCTGTTGGTCAGGCTCGTCAGTTCAGACTGTGCCAGCGTGCCAAGCGCAAGATCGCTGGCGCTGAGCTGGACGACCTCGGTAGCGGTTTTTGTAAAGGATTCGCCTGCCCGTACCCGCTTGATCAGTGCGTCAGCCTGCGCCCGGTCGGGCAGCACGGCCTGTTCGATGACGCGCTTTTCCGTGCCGGCATATTCATCCTGATGCGCCTTGTAATAGGCGGAAATTTCGTCGGCGGTGACGCTGATGTCATTTTGCAACCGCGCCTTTTCGATCAGCGCATAGCTGAAGCTGCGACGTTCGGGGATGGTGTAGGTGGCCAGCTTTGCCTTGTAAAAGGCGGATACCTGCGCATCGGTCGGTGCTGCAACCGGAAAAGCTGCCGAAGGGACCGTGGCGATCGACGCCTTGCGCTTTTCCAGCAATAGCTGGGCATAGGGGATGACGAGCTGTTGCGGCACGTCCTTGTCGGCCATCAGCGGCACAAGCAACTGGCTGCGGATGAGGTCGCCGGAAATGCCATCGCGCAAGTCACGCGCGCTGATGCCCTGTGCCTTCAATGCCTGTTCGTAGGTCATCTGGTCGAACTGGCCATTGGGGCCCTTGAATGCGTCGACCGCGGCGATTTCGGCATCGATCATGCGTGGGCTTGCAACGAGGCCCGATGTCAAGCCGAACTGTTCCAGCGCATCCGCGCCGATCATCTGTTCCAGCAGCTGTTCAAGCGCGCCATCGCGCACGGCCCGTTCGTTCGTCAGTTCCGGCTGATCCGCGCGCAGACTTTTCATCAGGCGCTCGAACTGGTTGATCAGCTGGTTTTCGCTGATCTGCTTTTTGCCGACCGATGCCACATTCGCACCCGATGCGCCGCCACCCGTGCCGAAGGGGTCCTGAATGCCGGTCACGACAAAGGCCACAAGAACGAGGCCGAGTAGTGCCAGCACGACCCATGAGGAGAGGGCGCGGCGGAAAAAGGAAATCATGGCGGCTCCGGATGAAAGGCTTGTGCCGGGTCGAAACGGTGCCGGATCATAAGGATGGCATGTCAAAGGAGCAAGGGTGGCGGTAGCCAAAAGCATTGCGCCTTGCTATGGCGCCGGCATTGTTTCCACCCGGACAAGAGGAATCGACACGATGGCGCGCGGCAAACTGGTGGCTGGCAACTGGAAGATGAATGGCCTGAAGGCGAGCCTTGGCGAACTGGACGCCATCGCCAAAGCTGCCGATGCTGTGGCAGGCCGCAATGTTGCTGTTGCCATCTGTCCGCCGTTCACGCTGGTTGATCGTGTCGCGCAGGCGCTTTCCGGGTCGCAGGCCGCAACCGGTGGCCAGGATTGCCATCCCAAAGCTTCAGGGGCCCACACCGGCTGCATTTCGGCTGACATGCTGAAGGATCTTGGCGCGACCTGCGTCATCGTCGGTCACAGTGAACGCCGTGCCGATCAGGGCGAAGGCGATGCCCTGATCCGTGCCAAGGCCGAAGCAGGACTGGCCGCCGGCCTCACCGTGATTGTCTGCGTTGGTGAAACCGAGGCCGAGCGCGACAGCGGCCGGGCAATGGACGTTGTCGGCGCCCAGATCGACGGTTCGGTGCCTGAAACCGCCGATGTGGGACGCCTTGTCGTTGCTTATGAACCGGTCTGGGCGATCGGAACCGGCCGGACGCCGACTGTGGCCGATGTTGCCGACATGCACGGTTTCATCCGCCAGCGCCTTGGCGCCAAGGGAGCAGGCGTGCGCATCCTCTATGGTGGTTCGGTCAAGCCCGACAACGCCCGCGAACTCCTGTCGGCCGCCGATGTCGATGGTGCGCTGGTCGGTGGTGCCAGCCTGACCGCAGCCCAGTTCGTTCCGATTATAGAGGCGGCCAGCGCCGGTTGATCGCGTCGAGGTTGTCACCCGGCGCAACACAGGTTAAACGCCCGCAATCCATCTGATCCCGACCAAAGGCTGTCCGCATGACGAGCTCGCTCATTACCTTCATCCTGGTGGTTCACGCGCTGATCGCCCTTGCGCTCGTTGGCGTGATCCTGATGCAGCGTTCCGAAGGTGGTGCGCTTGGCATCGGCAGCGGACCAAGCGGCATGATGTCGGCGCGTGGCGCGGCCAATATCCTGACACGGGCAACGACCGTGCTGGCAACGATGTTCGTCGGGACCAGCATTCTCCTTGCGGTGCTCGCCACCATGAATCACAAGACCAAAGAGATCGACACCAGCCTTGCGCCGGTGACAGCGCCTGCCGCTGCGCCCGCACCGGCACCGGCCGCCGATCCACTGGCGATCCCGGCCGCAACCGACATCCCCGCCGCGCAGTAAAAGCGCTTATCCACAATTTTTCTACTGACATAAATGGATTTATGACATTTGGGTTTTGAGGCAATCCCGCC
>CAZWMK010000055.1:0-331 GCA_964635065.1 uncultured Sphingomonadaceae bacterium
TCGCGCTGCGTCCGCGCCTGCGACGAGGTGCAGGGCACGCTGGCGCTGACCGTTGCGGGCCGCGGCTTCGACTCCGTGATCGCGCCGGGGCCGCATACCGACTTCATGACGTCGGAATGCGTCTCGTGCGGCGCCTGCGTGCAGGCCTGCCCCACCGCCGCGCTCAATGAAAACAGCGTCATCGACATCGGCACGCCCGACCGCGCTGTAGTCACCACCTGCGCCTATTGCGGCGTCGGCTGCGCCTTTCGCGCCGAAATGCGCGGCGAACAGCTCGTCCGCATGGTGCCGTGGAAGGACGGCAAGGCCAATCGCGGTCACAGCTGCGTCA
>CAZWMK010000055.1:341-12938 GCA_964635065.1 uncultured Sphingomonadaceae bacterium
GCTTCGCCTGGGGCTATGCCCAGCATCAGGATCGCATCCTGAAGCCGATGCTGCGCGACCGCATCGACGAGCCATGGCGCGAAGTGTCGTGGGACGAGGCCTTTGCCCATGTCGCTGCAAAGTTCCGGCAGATTCAGGCCGATCATGGCCGGAACAGCATCGGCGGCATCACCTCCTCGCGCTGCACCAACGAGGAAACCTTCCTCGTCCAGAAGCTGATCCGGCAGGGGTTCGGCAACAACAATGTCGATACTTGCGCCCGCGTCTGCCATTCACCGACCGGCTATGGCCTGAAAAGCACCTTTGGCACCTCGGCCGGCACGCAGGATTTCGACAGCGTGGCGGTCGCCGACGTCATCATGGTGATCGGCGCCAATCCAACCGATGGCCACCCGGTTTTCGCCAGCCGGATGAAGCGGCGCCTGCGTCAGGGCGCAAAGCTCATCGTCATTGACCCGCGCCGCATCGACCTTGTGCGGTCGCCGCACATAGAGGCCAGCCATCACCTGCAACTGAAGCCCGGTACCAATGTCGCGCTTCTGACCGCGCTTGCCCATGTCATCGTCACCGAGGGGCTGGCGGACGAAGCCTTCATACGCGAGCGTTGCGACTGGGATGCCTTCGCTGACTGGGCGGCATTCGTTGCCGATCCCGCCCGTTCGCCCGAAGCAACCGCCGATCTCACCGGCGTGCCTGCCGCCGACGTGCGGGCGGCGGCGCGGCTTTACGCCACGGGCGGCAATGGCGCAGTCTATTACGGCCTGGGCGTCACCGAACACAGCCAGGGATCATCGACCGTCATGGCGATTGCCAATCTGGCAATGGCGACCGGCAACATCGGCCGTCCCGGCGTTGGCGTGAATCCGCTTCGGGGCCAGAACAATGTGCAGGGCGCCTGCGACATGGGCAGCTTCCCGCATGAATTTTCCGGCTATCGCCATGTTGCGGACGATGCCGTGCGTCACAGTTTCGAGACGGCGTGGGGCGTGACGCTCGATGCGACGCCGGGCCTGCGCATTCCGAACATGCTCGACGCCGCGCTGGATGGCCGGTTTCGGGGCATATTCATCCAGGGCGAGGACATTCTGCAATCCGACCCCAACAGCCGCCATGTCGCTGCCGCGCTTTCTGCGATGGATTGCGTTGTCGTGCACGACCTGTTTTTGAACGAAACGGCGAATTACGCCCATGTTTTCCTGCCGGGTTCGACTTTTCTGGAGAAAAACGGCACATTCACCAATGCCGAACGCCGCATCCAGCGCGTCCGCAAGGTGATGACGCCCAAAAACGGGCTGGAAGACTGGGAAGTCGTGCAGAAGCTGGCGCAGGCCATGGGGCTGGACTGGAATTATACCCATCCGGCGGAAATCATGGACGAAATCGCCGCCCTCACGCCCAGCTTTGCCCGCGTTTCCTATGACCGGCTGGAAACGGAAGGCTCGCTGCAATGGCCCGCAACCGATGCCGCCCCCGCTGGTACCCCCGTCATGCATGTCGACGGCTTCGTGCGCGGGCGCGGGCGCTTTGTCGTGACCGACTATGTCCCGACCGACGAACGCACCGGCCCGCGCTTCCCGCTGCTGCTGACGACGGGGCGGATTCTCTCGCAATATAATGTCGGCGCGCAAACCCGCCGCACCGACAACAGTCGCTGGCATCAGGAAGACCGGCTGGAAATCCACCCGCACGACGCCGAAAACCGCGGCATCCAGAACGGTAGCTGGGTCCGGCTGGCGAGCCGGACGGGAGAGACGACACTGCGCGCGCTGATCACCGACCGCGTGGCCCCCGGCGTGGTCTATACCACCTTCCATCACCCCGACACGCAGGCCAATGTCGTCACCACCGATTACAGCGACTGGGCCACCAACTGCCCCGAATACAAGGTGACGGCGGTGCAGGTCTCCCCCTCCAACGGCCCAAGCGACTGGCAGGAAACGCAGGCAAAGATCGGCAAACGCGCGCGGCAGATCGCGCGGCCGCCGGAAGCCGCCCAATGAGCCTCAGCGATACCGACCGGAAACTCGTCACCATGGCGAACCAGATCGCGCGGAATCTCGCGGCACAAGGCGACCTCGCCGCCATCGCGGCAACCGCCGAACACTTGCGTCTGTTCTGGGAACCGCAGATGCTGGCCCGGCTTCGGCAACTGGCGGCCACGCCCGGCCATGGCCTGTCGCCGGTTGCGGAAAAGGCGGTTCTGTCCTGATGTTCTGTCGCGTTTTGTCCTGCGTTTTCCTGCCATGACCGCGGCAACGCCTCCCGCTAGTCCGCACCCCGGCCTTGGCACCCGCGAGATGATCGCGCTGATCGCCGCGATCATGGCGGTCAATGCGCTCGGTATCGATTCGATGCTGCCTGCACTCCCCGCCATAGGCGAGGCGCTGGGCGTGGCAGAAGAAAACCGGCGGCAATGGATCATCGCCATCTTCGCCTTCGGCCTTGGTTCGACGCAGTTGATCTATGGCCCGCTCGCCGACCGCTATGGCCGCAAGCCGGTGATGCGCTGGAGCCTCGGACTATACGTGCTCGCCAGCCTGTGGGCAGCGGTGGCCAGCAGTTTTTCGATGCTGCTGGTGGCGCGCTTCATTCAAGGCGCAACATCGGCGGCGACCCGCGTCATCACGACATCGGTCGTGCGCGACTGCTATGCGGGTCGCGACATGGCGCGGGTCATGTCGCTTGCCTTCATGATTTTCCTCGGCGTTCCGATCTTTGCCCCCAGCATCGGGCAGGCGATTCTGCATGTCGCGCCATGGCCCGGCATATTCGTTTTTCTTGCCGTCTTTGCCGGGGCTGTCCTGCTCTGGGCGCAGATACGGCTGCCCGAAACGCTCGCACCCGAAAAGCGCCGGCCGATCGAACCGCGCCAGATTGCCGCCGCCATGCGCGCTGCATTCTGTGACCGCTATTCGCTGGGTTACACGCTGGCCGGTACCGTGCTGTTCGGCGCGCTTCTCGGCTTCATCAGCAGCGCGCAACAACTGTTCAGCGATACCTTCGACGCCCACGACCGTTTCCCGCTGATCTTCGCGCTGATCGCCATGGGCATGGGGATAGCGGCCTGGCTCAACAGCCGCATCGTCGGTCGACTGGGGACACGGCGCGTATCGCATACGGCGATCATCGGTTTCATCCTGATCGAACTCTGCCATCTTGGCGTCATCGTCGCGGGCCATGAAACGCTGGTCAGCTTCACACTGTTCCAGATTGCCACCATGCTGTGTTTCGGCCTCGCTGCCTCGAATTTCGGCGCCATGGCGATGGAACGGATGGGCCATATCGCCGGAACGGCCGCTGCCGTTCAGGGCAGCCTTTCCACGATTGGCGGTGCCGCCATCGGCATCACGATCGGCCAAACCTTTGATGGTACGGCGCAACCATTGATTACCGGTTTCGTCATCGCGGGCATGGCGTCGCTTGCGCTCGTGTACATCACGGAACGCGGCGTGCTGTTCCGTCCCGCGTCCCCCACACACTAGCGCGCACCGCATTTTCATGGCGCAGCCACAGGTCGCGTCCTATGTTTGAACCATGTGACAAAAACAAGGGAACGAGGATCATGCAGCAGTATCTTCAGCATTATATCAACGGCCAGTGGGTCGACAGTGACGGCGGTCGCCGCCATCAGGTGATCAACCCGGCAACCGAACAGCCGACCACTGAAATCACGCTCGGCACCGCCGCCGACGTTGAAAAGGCCGTCGCCGCTGCCCGTGCTGCATTCGAGACTTTCTCCCAGACGACGCGTGAGGAACGGTTGGCGCTGCTTGAGCGCGTGAAGGCCGAATATGCCAAGCGCATGGGCGACCTTGCCGCCAGCATCACCGCTGAAATGGGTTGCCCGATCTCGCTGTCCGAAACCGCGCAGGCCGGCCTTGGCCTCATGCAACTTGACGCCACCATCGCTGCGCTCAAGGATTTTGAATTCGAAGGCGTGGTCGGCAAAAGCAAGGTCCTCCACGAAGCGATCGGCGTGGTCGCGCTCATCACGCCTTGGAACTGGCCGATGAACCAGATCGTCGCAAAAGTCGCGCCGTGCCTCGCTGCCGGCAACACCATGATCCTGAAACCATCTGAACAGACGCCGGGTTGTGCCGCGATCTTTGCCGAAATCATGGATGCGGCAGGCGTGCCGGTCGGCGTGTTCAACCTTGTGCAGGGCGATGGCCCCGGCGTTGGCACCGCGCTCGCCCAGCATCCGGGCATCGACATGATCAGCTTCACCGGATCCACACGGGCGGGCATCGAAATTGCCCGCAATGCGGCCGGCACCGTCAAGCGCGTACATCAGGAACTGGGTGGCAAATCGCCCAACATCCTGCTCGAAAGCGCGAAGTTCGAGCACGCCATTCCGGGCAGCGCGATTCCGATCCTGATGAATTCGGGCCAGACCTGCGTCGCACCAACCCGCATGCTCGTCCACAAGTCGCAGCATGACGAGGCTGTCAAGCGGGTTGCCGACATCTTCAACGCGCAGGCGGTTGGCGATCCGGCCCAACCCGGCGACCATATTGGCCCGGTCGTCAACAAGGCGCAGTATGAAAAGATTCAGGGCCTGATCGAAAAGGGCATCGCCGAGGGCGCAACACTGGCCGCCGGTGGCCCTGGCCGGGCGGATGGCCAGAACTGCGGCTATTATGTCCGCCCCACGCTGTTCGCCAATGTAACAAACGACATGACGATCGCGCGCGAGGAAATTTTCGGTCCGGTGCTGTGCATCCTGCCCTATGAGGACGAAGCCGACGCCATCCGCATCGCCAACGACACGCCTTACGGGCTGGCCGCCTATGTCAAGGGCAACCCCGAACAGGCGCAGGCGGTGGCGGCCAAGCTGCGTGCCGGTTGCGTTTACGTCAATGCCGGCAGCTTTGACCTCGCTGCCCCCTTTGGCGGCTACAAGCAATCCGGCAATGGCCGCGAAGGCGGCAAATACGGCATCACCGACTTCATGGAAGTGAAGACGCTGACCGGCGTGCTCTGACGCGCTTGACGCCAAACATATGAAAAAAGCCCCGGCGGTTCACCCTGCCGGGGCTTTTTTTGCGACGAGCGGAGATTTCAGTCCCGGAAGACGACGGTCTTGCTGCCGTTCAGGAACACACGGTCCTGCAAATGATAATGGACGGCGCGCGCCAGCACCCGGCGTTCAATGTCGCGGCCCTTGCGGACAAGATCGTCGGGGCTGTCGGCATGGCTGATATGTTCGACATCCTGGGCAATGATCGGGCCTTCATCAAGATCAGCCGTTACATAATGCGCCGTCGCGCCGATCATCTTCACGCCACGCACATGGGCCTGGTGATAGGGCTTCGCACCCTTGAAACCCGGCAGAAAGCTGTGGTGGATATTGATGCAGCGGCCCGACAGGAAGGCCGCCATGTCATCCGACAAAATCTGCATGTAACGCGCAAGCACTACCAGTTCGGCGCCGGTTTCCGCAACGATGCGCTTCACTTCGGCTTCCTGCGCCGCCTTGTTGTCCTTGCTGACCGGCAGATAGTGGAAGGGGATGTCATCCAGCATCGCCAGCTTCAATGCATCCTTGGGATGGTTCGAGACGATGCCGACAACATCCATCGCCAGTTCGCCGATACGTTCGCGGTACAAAAGGTCGCCGAGGCAATGGTCGAACCTCGAGACCATCAGGAGCACCTTCTTGCGCGCACCAACCGGCGTGATCCGCCAGTTCATGCCGTAACGCGGCGCCAGATCGGCAAAGCGAGCATGCAGCGTGTCGTGATCGCGGCCTGGCAGCATCTGGAAGACGACCCGCATGAAGAAACGATCAGTTTCCTGATCGTCATATTGCTGGGCATCGACGATGTTGCCGCCATTTTCAAACAGCAATCCCGCCACGGCTGCGACCAGTCCCGGCTGGTCAGCGCATGACAGCGTCAGGATATAGGCATTTTGCATCGCGTCTCGTCCTGTTTGCCCCCAGCTGCTTCGGGGATGGATTTGCCTCTAGCATTAAGGGGTTAATGCCCGGAAAGACAATCTATCATGCCACATCCGGGTGGGCAGCGGCTGTCGTCCAGCCAAGATGGGGCAGCGCCACCGACCGCTTGCCGCCAAGATCGGTGCGCGTAGCAAGGACACCCCGGCTTTCCATGAAAGCAAGCGCACGCCGCGCACGGCCAAGAGAATGGGTGCCATAGACCTGCGCCACCTGGGCATCCGAAGGACATTCCCGCCCCTCGCGTGCCGCCAGCGCAATCAGCAGGAACACGCCCAGCATGTCCTCGGGCAACTGTTCGCCGATCGTCAGCGCCTGTTGCCAGCCATCATCCTCGCTGGCCGCCAGCGGCAGGCCGGCGCGCGCCAGGGCAAACAGGCGCCGAAAAGCCGCAAGGTCGATATCGACCGCCGCGACGCCCAGCATACGCAGCCGCATCTGGAAATCCTGATAAAGCACAGCGGCGGGACGAAAGGCGGTTTCAGGATCGGCCACCATGTCGCGCAGGGCCGCCTCGATCCGGGCATGACGTTCGTCGGCGTCGATTTCAGGCAGCGGCGGCATGCCGGACTTGAGCGGCGACGGCGCGGCGGGCGCTGGCTGCTCGATCTCCCGGATCATCTCCTCGGCCGCCATTTTCTTGCGCGCCGGTTCGGGCAGCGGCAGCATTTCATTGTCGGCGGGGGCGAACAGAAGGTCGTGGATATTCTCGGCCGGGGATTCGGGCAGCGGCACCAGTTTCGGACTGCTGCTGCGCGCCGCCGTTTGCACCGGCCCGATGCGAATCGGCAGTGGCCTCCGCGACAGAGCGGGACCGAGCGCGAGGAAATGGCCGCGTTCCAGATCGCGGATTGCCTCCGCCTGCCGCCGTTCCATGCCAAGCAGGTCGGCCGCACGCGCCATGTCGATGTCGAGAAAGGTTCGCCCCATCAGGAAATTCGATGCTTCGGCCGCGACATTCTTGGCCAGCTTCGCCAGACGCTGCGTGGCTATCACCCCGGCCAGACCGCGCTTGCGGCCACGGCACATGAGATTGGTCATTGCCGCCAGAGAGGCGCGGCGCGCATCGTCCGAGACTTCGCCCGCTACCGCAGGCGCAAACAACTGCGCTTCATCGACAACGACAAGCGCGGGATACCACTGGTCGCGCGGCGCATCGAACAGCGCCGACAGGAAAGCGGCGGCGCACCGCATCTGCGCGTCGACATCAAGCCCTTCCAGGCTCAGGACCACTGATGCGCGATGCGCGCGGATTCGTCCGGCAATGCGGCTGATTTCGGCCTCGTTATAGCCTGCTGCCTCGACGACGACATGACCAAAGGCGTCTGACAACGTCACGAAATCGCCTTCGGGATCGATCACCACCTGCTGCACCAGCCCGGCACTGCCTTCAAGCAGGCGGCGCAACAGATGCGACTTGCCCGAACCGCTGTTGCCCTGCACCAGCAGACGGGTCGCCAAAAGCTCTTCAAGGTCCATCAGCGCAGGCGCGCCGCCCGCCCCGGTTCCAAGGTCGATTCTGATCGTCACGCCCTCCCCATGGACGATAGAGGGGGGCAAGGGCAAGCCGGCTGCGATGAAAGCTGGACCCGCGCGCGCGCCCTCGCTTATGCTCATGTCCGAAAAGGCCCGCAAGCGGCCATGAGGGGAGGGTTCGGTCCATGCGCGAAACGCTGGATGCCGTGATCGTGGGTGCGGGCTTTGCCGGGCTTTATGCCCTCCACAAACTGCGCGGCATGGGACTGTCGGCACGCGTGATCGAGACGGGCGACGATGTCGGCGGCACCTGGTACTGGAACCGCTATCCCGGCGCGCGCTGCGATGTCGAAAGCCTGTTCTACTGCTACAGTTTCGACGAGGCGCTGGCCAACGACTGGCAGTGGCAGGAACGCTATGCCGCCCAGTCAGAGATCCTGGCCTATATCAACCATGTCGCTGACCGTTTCGACCTGCGGCGCAACATCCGGTTTTCGACCCGCGTCAGGCGCGCGGCCTTTGACGAACAAACCGGCCGCTGGCAGGTCGAAACCGATCAGGGCGACCATTACGACGCCCGCTTTTGCATCATGGCGACCGGTTGCCTGTCGGCTGGGCGGCTGCCCGACATTCCGGGCATCGGCGATTTTCAGGGCAAAAGCTATCATACCGGCAAGTGGCCACATGATCCGGTCGATTTCACCGGCAAGCGCGTCGCCGTCATCGGCACCGGTTCGTCCGGCATCCAGACGATCACCACCATCGCGCCAGATACCGAACGGCTTTTTGTCTTTCAGCGCACGCCAAGCTTCAGCGCCCCTGCTCGCAATGGCCCGCTCGACCCCGACTTTGTCGCAGCTTTCAATGCTGAGCGTGCCATCTACCGCGACAAGCTGCAACGCGGGCTGATGACCGGCTTTGGCGACATCATGGCCGACGAATACCTGCGCGCCCTCGGCTTCACACCGGGCGCGCAACGCAGCCCGGCAGAACGCGAAGCCGCCTTTGCCGGGCGGTGGGCCGTCGGCGGCGGTCATATCATGTTCACCTTCGCGGATGTGCTCGTCGATCCCGACGTCAACGCGCAGGCCGCCGATTTCGTTCGCGCCCGTATCCGGGAAATCGTCGCCGATCCCGACACCGCCGAAAAACTCTGCCCGAAGGACTACCCCTTTGGCGCCAAGCGCATCTGCGTCGATACTGGCTATTACGAGACGTTCAACCGCGCGAACGTCACGCTGGTCGATGCACGCGCCACCCCCATCACGCGGATTACGGCAAGCGGCATCGAGACAACGGACGGCGACTATCCTGTCGACGCCATCATCTATGCCACGGGCTTTGACGCAATGACCGGCGCGCTGCACGCCATCGATATCCGGGGCCGGAACGGCTTGCGGCTGGCCGATGCCTGGGCCGATGGCCCCGCCACCTATCTCGGCCTGATGGTGGCAGGTTTTCCCAATCTGTTCACCATCACCGGGCCGGGCAGTCCGTCGGTATTGAGCAATGTCGTTTCCTCGATCGAACAGCATGTCGACTGGATCGCCGACTGTCTTGCCGCACTCGACGCCAGAGGTGCGCATGTCATCGAGGCCACCGCCGCCGCGCAGGACGCATGGACGACAGAACTGGCCGCGACGGCAGCAGCCACGCTCTTCCCGCGGGCTGCATCCTGGTACATGGGCGCAAATGTGCCGGACAAGCCGCGCGTGTTCATGGTTTATCTGGGGGTCGGGCGTTACCGGGAAGCCTGCGACCGCATTGCGGCCGCAGGCTATGAAGGCTTCGCGATCATCTGAACCTGCGCATCAGCCGCGTGGGCGTACCCACGGCGCCATGCGCGCCAGCACATCGTCGCGATCGACAAGATGGTGCTTCAAAGCCCCCGCGACGTGCAGGACGAGAAGGCCGATGATGCCAAAAGCGAGGATTTCATGTGCCTCGCTGAAGGCGCCCGCCAGTTCCTTGCTGTGGCCCAGCGGCAGATAAGGCAATTCGAACAGGCCGAAGAAGGGGAAGGGGAAGGGCACATCGGTCGGATAGACCGAAACCATCACCCAGCCGGTCAGCGGCACCGCGATCATCAGAAGATAGAAAAGATGGTGGGTCCCGATCGACAAACCACGCTCCCAGCCCTTCATATGTGCGGGCAGGGCAGGCGCGGGATGGCTCAGCCGCCAGCCGAGGCGCACCAGCGATAGCAGCAGGATCAGCATACCCGTCGCCTTGTGCCACAGCATGATCTGCATACCGAACGCCTTGTCGGCAGGATCGGCGCTTTCGGTCCAGATTTCGTGCGTAAGACCGCCGAGCAGATTGGCAATGATCATAAGGGCGATCAGCCAGTGCAGAACAATGGCGACGGCGGAATAACGGCTATGCGCTGCGAATGACATGACGAGCCTCCCCTTGGCGGATGAGGCTGATACTGTCACCCGAACCGCACATGATCGCAAGCGCTTTCAACCGTTGGGAAAAATCCGCGCGGCATCGAGTTCGGTGCCTTCCGCGGTCGGCCCGATGCGAAAAACCGCGCTCGCCCGCGCGATCGGCGCGCCATCCGCCATCATCAGGCCTTGGGCGAACACCAGCTTGCTTGTCGTCTTGAGCAGCTGCGTCTCGCCCGAAATCCAGGCCCCCAGCGGTGCGGGGGCAAAGAAATCGCACGACAGGCTGATGGTCATCATCAGCGTATTGAACAGACGCGGATCAAGCACGCGCGTCCCCAGCGGCACCTGCATGTCCATGAAAGTGGCCAGCATGCCGCCATGCGCCACCCCCATCGCATTGCAGTGCCGCTGCTCGACACGAAAGCCGAGCGACAGGCCAGCCGCATCGCGCCTGCCATAAAGCGGGCCGATGACGCGCAGAAAACCATAGTCGAAACCAAGGTCGACATAACCCTCAGGCACCTGGGCGTCAGTCATCGGGGCCAAGGTCCGGATCAAGGTCGCGGGGACGGACAAAGCGGACAAGATGGCCCGTCTTTTCGGCAACATCGGCCCAGCGATCAACGTCGAAACGCAATTCGGCCAGCGCCGCTGTCGGATATTTGATTTCCAGCGTGTCGCGCAGCGCGCCATCATCCGCCGGTGTCAAAAGCAGCACCAGATCCTCAAGCCCCGGATTATGCCCCACCAGCATAAGCTGCGTGACACCATCATCCACGCCGCGCACCAGATCGAGGAGCGTGACAGCGGAAGCCATGTAAATCCGGCGATCCTCCTGCGCCACCGGCAGTTGCGGTGCGGTCATGCGGACAGCGGCCAGCGTTTCCTGTACCCGGGCGGCGGGAGACGCGACCAGTGCGTCGAAATTCAGGCCTTCCTCCGCGATATAACGTCCCATGCGCTGCGCCGCCTTATGGCCGCGCGCATTGATTGGCCGGTCGAAATCACGCGTAACAGGATCGTCCCAGCTCGACTTGGCGTGACGCAGCAACGTCAGACTCTTCATTGACCCTCCGATACTCCCCGCTCTTCTCGACCACATCCGCGCCCGCCCTGTCAAATGACAGTCTGTGCAGGGTCATGCGGCGCGCCGTCCATGGCAGCGGAACGCACAATATCAAGCGCCGTCGCAAGGGGCATGCGCGCGACCGGGACGCCCGCGGGAAAGGCCGCCAGCAGGCGTGACGGCACGGCCGCCCCCAGAAGCACGAAGGTGCCGCGGTCCGATGCCGAGCGGATCAGCCGCCCGAAAGCCTGCGCCAGCCGGTCCATCGCCACGCGGTCGTCATAGGCCTTGCCGCCAAACAGCGCACGGCGCGCGGCATGCAGCACGGTGGGGCGCGGCCACGGCACGCCCTCCATCACCACAAGCCTCAGCGAATGGCCGGGCACATCGACGCCGTCGCGCAGGGCATCCGTGCCGAACAGCGAGGCGTGGCGGTCGGCGCGGAACATGTCGACCAGCGTCCCGGTGTCGATCGGATCGACATGCTGCGCGTAAAGCGGAAGCCCGATGCGCGCCAGCCGGTCGGCAATGCGGGCATGGACGGCGCGCAGCCGGGCGATGGCGGTAAACAGCCCCAGCGTTCCGCCACCAGCGGCCTCGATCAGCGCGGCATAGGCATGCGCCAGCCCCGATGGATCGCCACGCTTGATGTCCGTCACGATCAGCACCCGCGCATTGGCCGCATAGTCGAAGGGGCTGGAGATGGCGAAGCGTTCGGGTTTCGCATCAACATGACGCGCGCCGGAGCGGATGTCGGTATCGGCCCAGGCCTCGTTTTCGGGCAGACCGCGCGGGTTGAGCGTTGCCGAGGTGATGACCACGCCATGCGCCGGTTCCAGTACCGTGCGGGCAAAAGGCTGCATCGGATCGAGCCAATGACGATACAGCCCGATATCGTGATCGCGGCCATCGCTCCGTTCAACGGCAAGCCAATCAACGAAGGCCGGATCCGCCGGTCCGCCGACGCGGCCCAGAAGCCCGATCCAGCCAGACAGCAAACCCAGCCGCAGCTCCAGTCCGGCAATGCCGCCTTCCACGCGCGCGCGCGCCGCCATGTCGAGCCAGTCGGGCGGGCTGTCAATCAGCGCCTCCAGCCGGGCAACCAGACGCCGCAGCGGGGCGGCCAGTGCCTCAAGCGCATCTGCCGCTGCCGCCGCCGCCTCGATCAGGGCGGCGGGCGGAGCGGCCAGTTCGGTTTCAAGGCTATATCCCGCATCCGCCGATTCCGCGCGCGCCAGCACCAGCGCCCGCACTTCGGCCAGCAACCCCTCGACCGGCCCCTCGGCCATGTCGCCTGTCACACGTGCCAGCCACTGCTCGGCGGGCAGACAGCGCGCTGCCTCGACCGCGGCCTCCAGCGCCACCGCGCCCGCTTCGTCATAGGCCAATATATCGGACAGACGCGCCGACAGCCCGCGCCGCCGCCCGCGCGACCGGGTTTCCGGACCGATGATCCAGCGCCGAAGCTCGATCGCCTCCGTCCCCGACAGATGCAGCGCAAAGGTGGAGTCGGCCGCTTCGAACAGATGATGGCCTTCGTCGAACACGATCCGCGACAAGCCCCCCGCCTCGCTCCGGGCGCGAGCAGCGTTCAGCATGACCAGCGCATGATTGGCGATCACCAGATCGGCCTCCGCACTGGCGCGGGTCGCACGTTCGATGAAGCAGCTGCGAAAATGCGGACAGCCGGCATAGACGCATTC
>CAZWMK010000055.1:12948-15051 GCA_964635065.1 uncultured Sphingomonadaceae bacterium
GCGCCGGTCGGTCAGGGCGCCCAGCGCATTGCGTCCGAACAACGTCGGCAGCCAGCCTGGCAGATCGCCGCCGACCATATCGCCATCGCGGGTAAAACGCGCCCAGCGCGCCGCCAGCTGCGCAAAAATCGCCGCCCGGCCACCAAAACCGCCCTGCACCGCATCTTCAAGGTTGAGCAGGCACACATAATTCTCGCGTCCTTTGCGGACGACAACATGCGTGCGCTTGATGGCAGGATCGGGAAACAGGCGGCTGGCCTCGGCATCCAGCTGGCGTTGCAGCGCCTTGGTGTAGGTCGACAGCCAGACCGTGCCGCCCGCCGCCTGCGCCCAGAGCGAGGCAGGGGCCATATAGCCCAGTGTCTTGCCAATGCCGGTGCCCGCCTGGGCCAGCGCAAGATGCGGCAGGCCGCGCTGGTCGCGCGGCGCGAAGCTTTTGGCCACAGCTTCGGCATAGGCGCGCTGTCCGGGCCGGGCCTCCGCCCCCGCGCCGGTCAGCTGGTCCAGCCGCGCGCCGACATCGTCATCCGTCAGTGCAATGCTGCGCGGCGCTGGCCGGGGCGGGGCATCCTCCCAGCGGGGCAGCGCCTGAAACAGATTGCGTTCGGGCTTCGGCGGCCTGGTCAGCCGCGCCGTCACCAAGGGCGCCCACACCCAGCGCAGCCGCCCCAGCGCCTGCGCCACGTCCCACGCACCGCGGCGATAGGGCCAGTCCTCCGCCTCCAGCCGGTCGAGCAGCAGCGCCGCCGCCTGTTGCAGGAAAACGGCTTCGGCGGCACCGTCATCGGGCAGCGCCACGCCCAGCACCTCGGCCAGCCCGCGCGCCGTCGGCACGGCAAAACAGGCCGGCATGACAAAGGCGAACAATTCCATCACATCCATGCCCGCCAGTTCGGGATAGCCGATGCGGCTGCCGGTGACAGTTGCATTCAACAGCAGATGCGGCGTATCGGCAGCCGCACGGATGGCTTCGCCGCGCGACACGTTGCGCGCAGCACCAAGCTCATCGGCGGTCCAGATGCCTGCATGGCTTGCAACCAGCGCCGGGT
Organism: uncultured Sphingomonadaceae bacterium; assembly: GCA_964635065.1. Taxonomy (GTDB): domain Bacteria; phylum Pseudomonadota; class Alphaproteobacteria; order Sphingomonadales; family Sphingomonadaceae; genus CAZWMK01. Next base: position 13,998 of record CAZWMK010000055.1, read on the forward strand.
ATGGCAAAGGATCGCTCAAAATCGCGCCACTCGCGGAAGTCGAAGGAACAAGTCGGATGGATATGCGCGCACTCGCCCAAAGCAGCAAGGCCTGGCCGTTCGAAGAAGCACGCAAGCTTGTCGAACGCTACAAGGATGCGCCGCCCGCCAAGGGTCATGTCCTGTTCGAAACCGGCTATGGCCCGTCGGGACTGCCGCACATCGGGACCTTTGGCGAAGTGGCGCGCACCACCATGGTACGCCGCGCCTTTGCCCAGCTGTCCGACCTGCCGACGCGCCTCATCGCCTTTTCCGATGACATGGACGGCCTGAGGAAAGTGCCCGACAATGTGCCGCATCAGGACATGCTGGCCCAGCACCTTGGCAAGCCGCTGACACAGGTGCCCGATCCGTTCGGCACGCATGAAAGCTTCGGCCATCACAACAATGCCCGGCTTCGCAGTTTCCTCGATCATTTCGGCTTCGAATATGAGTTCCTGTCGGCAACCGACTGCTATGGCTCCGGCCGCTTCGACGACACGCTCCGTGCCGTCCTCGCCAATTACGATGCCGTGATCAATGTCATCCTGCCGACATTGGGGCCGGAACGGCGCGCCACCTATTCTCCCTTCCTGCCCGTCTGTCCGAAAACCGGCATCGTCCTGCAAGAACCGATGGTGGACCGTGATGTTGCGGCTGGCACCATCACCTATATCGACCCGAACGACGGCGAACGCATGACCGTTCCTGTCACGGGTGGCGCATGCAAGCTGCAATGGAAGGTCGACTGGGCGATGCGCTGGGTCGCGCTTGGTGTCGATTATGAAATGGCGGGCAAGGACCTCATCGATTCCGTCACGCTGTCGTCAAAGATCGCCCGGATCCTGGGCGCCAAGCCGCCCGAGGGCTTCAACTATGAACTGTTCCTCGATGAAAACGGCCAGAAGATCTCGAAATCGAAGGGCAATGGCCTGACCATCGAACAATGGCTGACCTATGCCGCGCCCGAAAGCCTGGCGCTTTACATGTATCAGCAACCGCGCAAGGCAAAGAAGCTGAGCTGGGACGTCATCCC
>CAZWMK010000056.1:0-14962 GCA_964635065.1 uncultured Sphingomonadaceae bacterium
GTTGCGCCATGGATCCCGTCGCGTCCGGTCTTCGAGCCGACATAGACAACGGGATTGCCGAGGCCGGCGGCGGCTGAATAGAAGATCCTGTCGGTCTGCGCGACGCCGACCGTCATGGCATTTACAAGAATGTTGCCGTTATAGGCCGCGTGGAAATTCACCTCGCCACCGACTGTCGGCACGCCGACGCAATTGCCGTAACCGCCAATGCCCGAAACGACGCCCGCGATCAGGTGGCGCATCTTGGGGTGTGACGGTTCACCGAAACGCAGCGCGTTCATGTTGGCGACGGGGCGCGCGCCCATGGTGAAGACGTCGCGCAAAATGCCGCCGACGCCGGTCGCCGCGCCCTGATAGGGTTCGATGTAGCTGGGGTGATTGTGGCTTTCCATCTTGAAGATGGCGGCCTGCCCGTCGCCGATGTCGATGACCCCGGCATTTTCGCCCGGCCCCTGGATCACCCACGGCGCCTTGGTCGGCAGCTTGGCAAGGTGAATGCGGCTGGACTTGTAGGAACAATGCTCCGACCACATCACCGAAAAGATGCCAAGCTCGGTCAGGTTGGGCGCGCGGCCCATACTGTCGAGAATCAGCTGATATTCTTCGGGGGTCAGGCCGTGTTCGGCGACGATGGCGGGCGTGATCTCAGTCATGCCTGCGTCCTAGCGCGAGACGGCGCAAAGTGGTAGGGGTTTTGCGCTGAAAAATGCGTCTTTGCCGGGACTGTGCATGGCACGCCCGGTGCCTTGCCAAACAGTATCAGCTGGCCGCCCGTTCGGCGCGGGCCAGTATGTCGCGGGCAATGAGCTGGGCCTTCAACGCCGATTTCATGTCGCCGCTTCTGGCTGGATCATGGCTGCCGGGCAGGACATCGAACACGACCCGGGTGCGCCGGCCATTGTCGATGGCGCTGAGCTGGAAGCGCCAGCCGAAGGCCAGTTCGTCGTCGATCCTGTAGCTGATGGTGGCTTCGCGGGCGCGTTTCAGCACGACTTCATAGGTCACGCTGCGTGCGTTTTCCGCCTGGTGTGCCAGGCTTGCCCATTCGGGGTCGGTCTTGCGGATCACCCGCCGGAAGACGCGCTCGCCGCCGCTGTTGCGGATGCGGGGCAGTTTGCGTTCGAGCGCGGCTTCATCGATCATTGCGGCAAAAACCGCCTCGCGCTTGCCATCGATTGTGATGTCGGCATGGCCGAGTAGCGTATTGGGATGGCACGCGGCCAGCAGCAGCGCGGCGGCCAGCGCCATGAACCTGCGGCCCGTTCCGGATTTCGCTTGCGCGCTGACCACGATTTCTCCCTGCCGTCCTTGCGTCCGCATGACACGATCCGGGTTAAGATGGCGTAGTCATCATCCCGAAAAATCGCCTGCGCCGGGGATGCGGTTGAAGGCGATGACGGCACCGGTGCGGTCGGCATTGCGGCCGGCGGTGCCGCCGATCGTCACCTTGTTGCGGCCAAAGCGATGGTTGAGCTTGTCGATGCTTTGCCACAGCGCATCATGGTCGCGCCGGGCGGGCGGGGCATCGAACAGGGCCAGTTGCGTCTGCACCGGTGCGGCCATGACAAGGCCCGACAGCGTGACGCCGCAGGCGCGGGGGTGGCGGATGCGGGCGCGTTCGGCCATGTCCCACAGCTGGTCGAGTGCGGCAAGCAGCGCGAAGCTGTCGTGCGTCGCCTCCAGTCGCGCCACCGCCCCCCAGCGCCCGCCTTCGTCGAGCTTGAGCGTCAGCGTCAGTTCGCGTGCGGCCTTGTCTTTGGCGCGCAGCCGGGCGGCGGCCTTCAACAGCAGACGGCGGCAGACCTGACGCGCGGGCGCCATGGCGCGGTCGGCGGGGGCCAGCACATGACTGTGGCCGATGGTGCGGTCGGTGGAGGCCTTGTCGGCGAAATCCTTGCCCATCAAGGCCCACCATAGTCGCGCGCCGGGCGTGCCGCCCCAGACGCGGGCCATGCCTTGCGGCCCAAGCGCAAGCAACTGTTCGATGCTGTGAATATTGGCGCAGGTCAGCCGCCGCTTCATGCGCGGGCCAACGCCCGGAATGTCGGACAGATCGAGCGGATAAAGCCGGTCCGGCAGTTCATGCGCCTCGATCACGACAAGCCCGTCGGGCTTTTCCATGTCGGACGCCATCTTGGCGAGGAGGCGTGTCGGTGCGATGCCGATCGAACAGGTGAGGACTGTTCCGACATGGGCGGCGATCCCGGCCTTGATCCGGTTGGCGAGCGCACGCGCCGTGTCGGGCCGGTTTTCATTGTCGAGCAGGCGGCAGGCGGCTTCGTCGATCGACAGGATGGCAGTGACGGGGATGTGGCGCGCGACTTCGGCAAAGATCGCCTCGTGATAGCGGACATAAAGATCGTGCCGCGCCGGAACGATGACGAGATCGCGACACAGGCGACGCGCTTCCCAGATCGGCGTTCCGGTCTTGATGCCGAACTGCTTGGCCTCGCGGCTGGCGGCGATGGCACAGGTCGAATCGGTCATCACGGGGGCGACGACGACCGGACGCCCGCGCAGGCGCGGTTCAGCCTGCTGTTCGGCACTGGCGAAATAGCTGTTGAGGTCGAGGAACAGCCAGCGCAGCGGGCGCGGGCTGCCAGTCAGCCAGTCATGTTCGGGCGAATCGGGCATGACTGGAACATATCATGAACGCATGGCCGGCGTCATCGCTCTTGCGCGAAGCGCGCGCGCCCGCGATGCTGCACTGTCCATGGTGGGGGAGCGGATGACGGGAATCCAGACGGTCGATGCGCGCGCGCTGAGCGGGCGCAACTTGCGCTTTTACGATGTCGTGATGGCGGCGTTTGTCACCATTCTTTTGCTGTCGAACCTGATCGGCGCGGGCAAGGTGGCGCAGCTTGATCTGCCACTTGTCGGATTGTGGCCGTTCGGGGCGGGCATCTTGTTCTTTCCCATATCCTACATCATCGGTGACGTGTTGACCGAGGTTTACGGTTATGCCCGCGCGCGGCGCGTGGTGTGGACGGGCTTTGCCGCGCTTTTGTTCATGGTGGTGATGAGCTTTGTCGTCGTCCGCCTGCCGCCCGCGCCCGGCTGGCAGGGGCAAGCCGCCTATGAGGCGGTGTTCAGTGCAACGCCGCGTATCGTGCTGGCGTCGATGCTGGCATTCTGGGCGGGCGAACTGGCGAACAGCTTCGTCTTGGCGCGGATGAAGCTGATGACGCAGGGGCGGCTGCTGTGGACGCGCACGATCGGATCGACCGTGGTCGGGCAGGGCGTGGACAGCCTGATCTTCTATCCGGTCGCGTTTTACGGTGTCTGGGACAACAGCCTGCTCTTGACCGTGATCGCCACGCAATATGCGCTGAAAGTCGGCTGGGAAGTGCTGCTGACGCCGCTGACCTACAAGGTGGTGGGGGCGCTGAAACGTGCCGAGGGCGTCGATGTTTACGACAGCGATACCGATTTCACGCCGTTTCGGGCCGATATCTGAGCATGTCAAAAGGGCCAGCCACGGGAACGGCTGGCCCTTTTAAAGTATGCGTTGCGTGGCTTAGCGTGCGCGACGCTTGCGCGCGATGCCGAGCCCTGCAAGACCAAGGCCGAGGAGGCCGAGCGCGGCCGGTTCCGGCACATCGGTGTCGCGTGTGACGAGCTGGACATTCAGATTGTCGATGCCCCAGCTTTCATCAAAGCCACCCTGCCAGCCCACGCCACCGGCATAGAAGGCCAGCGTCAGCGACGATGCCGTGTGGGCATAGTTCAGTGCGGCAACGGACGACATGTCGCGCGCGGCATCGACCCAGGTCGGATTGAAACCATAGTGGGTGATCGGACCGAGTGATAAACCGACGAGATTGTCGGGGCTGACGCTGCCCGAGGCGTTGACAGCACTGAGGTCGAAGATCACGTTACCATCGACGGCGATGTAAAGATGATCATTTTGCGGAGCACTGCCGACCGAGCCATCCCAAGAATCGATGAGTGCGACGAGGAAGTTGATATCGATCGAGTCGTGCGTCGGCAGGTTGTTCAGCGTCAGAACCGTGGCGATTGCAGGATTTCCGGTGCTGTCATTTTGCAGAATGTTACCGGCGAAGGGCGCGGGCAGGTTCTGCTTCGAGACAATATTGCCGTAACCCGACAAACCGCCGGTGACGCCGCTGGCAAATACTTCGGCACCGTCGAAGTCATTGGAATAGGCTGTTATGTTGGCAGCCTGTGCGGTCGATGCGAGGGACAAGGCAGCAACGCCTGCGGCAATCAGAAACTTTTTCACTAGCGCGTCTCCGTGAATGGATTTGTTTCACGGACGATCCAGCAATTTCTGTGCCGATTCATGTATTTCAGGAGCTTGTTGAAAAAATGTCGGGAATCTGATGTCGTCTATGTAAAGATTCCCGACAGAAAAGAGCGCTCAGCCGAGCGCGGCGATCAGGCTTTCGAACAGGCGGCGGCCATCGGTGCCGCCCTGCGCATTTTCGATCAGGCGTTCGGGGTGGGGCATCATGCCCAGCACATTGCCGCCTTTGCCGAGGATGCCGGCGATGCGGCGCTGCGCGCCGTTGACGTCCTCGGCATAGCGGAAGGCAATGCGGCCTTCGCCTTCCAGCGCGTCGAGGGTGTCGGCGTCGGCGAAATAATTGCCGTCATGGTGCGCAACCGGAATGCGGATATTCTCGCCTGCGCTGTAGAGGCTTGTGAAGCGCGTGTCGGCGTTTTCAACCGTCAGCGTCACGTCACGGCAGATGAAATCCAGCCCGGCATTGCGCATGAGCGCGCCTGGCAGAAGGCCGACTTCGGTCAGGACCTGAAAGCCGTTGCACACACCGAGCACCGAAACCCCGGCTTCGGCACGGCGCACCACTTCGGCCATCACAGGCGAACGCGCGGCGAGCGCGCCGGTACGCAGATAGTCGCCATAGGAAAAGCCGCCGGGCAGGGCGATCAGATCGACATCGGGCAGACTGGTTTCACGGTGCCACACCATGTGCGGCGTCTGTCCGGTAATGTCACGCAACGCCACCGCCATGTCGCGGTCGCAGTTGGAGCCGGGGAAAACGATGACGGCGCTTTTCATCGATCAGGCCAGTTCGATCCGGTAGTTTTCGATCACGGTGTTGGCGAGCAGCTTGCGGCACATCTCCTCGATCGATTCGCGCGGCGTGCCGTCGGCCAGATCGAGTTCGATATATTTGCCCTGGCGCACATCTGCGACGCCCGAGAAACCGAGCGATTCGAGCGAATGATGGATGGCGCGCCCCTGCGGGTCGAGAACCCCGTTCTTCAGAGTCACGTAAATCTTGGCTTTCATGGCATGGCCCGCACTGTGGTTGGCAAAATCGGCGCCCTTATGCGGCAGACATCGCCGCGGCTCAAGAGACGCCGGAACATTTAGGCTTTGTTAGGAAATTGAGCGCAGCCTGATCACGGGTCATTTTATATCAGGGGCATGATAATGGGATTATTGGCTATCGCCATGTTCGTGGCGCTTTTCGCCGTTGGCGACCGATTCGCCGACGGACAGATCATCATGCAGGGCATGGGACATGATCTGCGGCTTCATGTCATGCTTGTGACCGCCTTTGTGTGCGGCTTCATCGCTTCTTACCGGCAGGCAGGTTGAGAGAGGGTTAACGGCACGATGCCGCAGCCCCCTACAAGGACGATATCATGATAAGAATGACGGCGCTGGCGCTATTCATCGCCCTGATCGTGGGCGGTGAAGACATGTGGGGAAGCATGCAGGGTAGCAGACTGCATTTGGCACTGACTGCCGCTTTTATTTTCGGCATCCTGTGCAATTACCGCCCGAGCCGTCGCTGATAAACGGCCCGGGCGAAGGTCGTCATTATTTCCCGCGCGTCTTGCGATGCGTTTCGAGGTCGAGCACCGTCGACACCGAACCTTCGGGAAGCAGGCCAAGCCGACGTGCGACTTCCTGATAGGCTTCGACTTCGCCGCCGAGGTCGCGGCGGAAACGGTCCTTGTCGAGCTTTTCGTTCGACGCGATGTCCCACAGGCGGCAGCCGTCAGGGCTGATTTCATCGGCAAGAATGACGCGGCTGAAATCGCCGTCGTAAAGCCGTCCGAACTCCAGCTTGAAATCGACAAGGCGGATGCCGATGCCGGCAAACAGACCCGACAGGAAATCGTTGATACGGATCGCCATGTCGGCGATTTCGTGTATTTCTTCCTGACTGGCCCAGCCGAAACAGGCAATATGTTCTTCGCTGATCATCGGATCACCGAGCGCATCGTCCTTGTAATAATATTCAAGGATGGTGCGCGGCAGCGGGGTGCCTTCTTCGATACCAAGGCGCTTGGTGAGTGAGCCGGCGGCGACATTGCGGACGACGACTTCGATCGGCACGATTTCAACCTGGCGCACCAGTTGTTCGCGCATGTTCAGGCGACGGATGAAGTGCGTCGGGATGCCGATATTGCCAAGCATGGTGAAAAGATGCTCGGAAATGCGGTTGTTGAGCACGCCCTTGCCGGAAATCGTGCCCTTTTTCTGGGCGTTGAACGCGGTCGCGTCGTCCTTGAAATACTGGATCAGCGTGCCGGGTTCGGGGCCTTCGTAAAGAATCTTGGCCTTGCCTTCGTAAATCTGGCGGCGGCGGGTCATGCGGGGGGCTCCTTGCGGGCAGTCGGGCGGGTTTCGCCCCAAAAAACCAATCGCCCCGGACGCGCCGGAAAAGCGTGACCGAGGCGGAATATCCAGCCGCTCCTTAACGCAAAGGTCCGCTGCTTACAATGGAAGCATCAGAGGAAGCATGCCGACATCACCTCAGCCGTTGAATGCCGCGCGCAGCGCCTCTATCTAGGCGTCGAATACAGGAGGCTTTGCATGACCACGTTTGACGAGCGCGAACAGGCGTTTGAAAAGAAGTTCGCCCATGATGCCGAGTTGCAGTTCCGCGCAACCGCCCGCCGCAACAAGCTTTTGGGCCTCTGGGCTGCCGAGAAGATGAAGCTCAGCGCCGCCGAAGCCGATGCCTATGGCAAGTCCGTCGTACAGGCCGACTTCGAGGAAGCCGGCGACGAGGACGTGATTCGCAAGGTGTTCAGCGACCTCAGCGCCGCTGGTCTTGATGTCAGCGAACATGAAGTCCGCAAGGTGATGGATGACATGACGCAAGAAGCACGTCGTCAACTGGCTGCGGAAGCCTGATCCTGTGGCAATGGAAGCGGCTGCGATCGAGCAGATGATTCGCGCCGGTCTGCCGGGTGCCGACGTCGAGATCACCGATCTTGCCGGCGATGGTGATCATTATGCGGCCCGGGTCATCTGGGAAGGTTTTCGCGGGTTGCCGCGCGTGCGACAGCATCAGGCGGTATATGCCGCGCTGGGTGGACGCATGGGCGGTGAACTGCATGCACTGGCGTTGACCACGCTGGTGCCGGATCAGGAGAATAAGGCATGACGCAATCAGTGCATGACCGCATTGCCGGTATTTTGGGCGCAGCCGATGTCGTGCTGTTCATGAAGGGCACGCCGCTGTTCCCGCAATGCGGCTTTTCCAGCCGCGCGGTGGCCATCCTCGATCATCTTGGCGTCGAGTTCGGCAGCGTCGATGTGTTGCAGGATGCTGAAATCCGTCAGGGTATCAAGGAATTTTCCGACTGGCCGACGGTGCCGCAGCTTTACATCAAGGGCGAATTCGTCGGCGGTTCGGACATCATGATGGAAATGTTCGAAGCAGGCGAATTGCATGCGATGCTGGCAGACAAGGGCGTCGCTTTCGAAGCCTGAACCGTTCTGCCGGATATCTGGAAGCAGATGTCCGCTATGGAAGTGAAGAAAGGGGGCCCTGGGAGGCCCCCTTTCCATTTGGAACGGAGAAGTTGAGAGAGACATCCTGCTTCCAAGCAAAGGACGTGCCAGACGCGCTATTGTGCCACTTTTTGAAAAAAACATAGTAAGCAATTGAAGTTAATGTAAGAAATTCCGACAGAATGTGCGGGATCCATGCAGTGCCGTTCAGGCCCGGCCTGCGCCAAGCAGCGGCACGGTGGGCGCGCAGTTGGGCGGCAGCAGCCCGGTCAGCCGGGGGTCCGGAAAAATCTCGACCGCGCGGCGGACAGGGGTGAAACCGTGCTTGCGGTAGAAACGCGGCGCAGCCGGATGGTCGAGCGTGCATGTGTGCAGCCACAGCCGTTCGATGCCGGGACGCCATGCCAGCCGCAGGGTCTGTGCCATCATCCAGTTGCCAAAGCCACGGCCCGTCATGTCGGGCTGGAGGCCGAAAAAGGCGAGTTCGACGGCGCCCGGTGTGCGGAAATCCAGTTCGATCAACCCGATCGCCGTGCCGTTTCTGCGGCAGACCGCGCGGACCTCGACCTTCGGATCGTGAATGATTGTGGCAAGGGCGGCGTCATCCAGCGCCAGCCGGGTGCGCCACAGCCATGGCGCGCCGACCAGCCGGTAAAGTGCACGATAATCGTCGAGATCAGGCTTCTGCCAATGATCGAGGCGCAGCGCCGCCATGGCCGGCATCTGGGCGGATGCAGGCGGCTTTTCGCGCATGTCCATCCATGTGACGATAGCGGCGAGTTCGCCAGGGGCGAGTTCGGTCAGCGATGCAGCGTTTATGGCCATTTTGCTTCGGGGGGCAGGCTCATCAGGATGGCGTCGACATTGCCGCCGGTCTTCAGGCCGAACAATGTGCCGCGATCATAGACGAGATTGAATTCGGCATAACGCCCGCGATACACGAGTTGTGTCTCGCGTTCGTCCGCAGTCCAGCTTTCGCCAAGATGGCGCCGCACCAGCGCGGGATAGGTTTCCAGAAAGGTGCGGCCGACATCCTGTGTGAAGGCGAAATCGGCTTCCCAGTCGCCGCTGTTCAACTGATCGTAGAAAATGCCGCCGACGCCGCGCGCCACATTCCTGTGCGGAATGAAGAAATATTCGTCACACCACTGTTTGAAGCGCGGATGATAGGCCGGATCGTGGCGATCGCAGCTGGCCTTGAACGCCGCGTGCCAGTCCGCCGTGTCGCGGTCATCGGGCAACGGCGGGTTAAGGTCGGCGCCGCCACCAAACCAGCGCTTCGTCGTGGTCAGAAAACGCGTGTTCATGTGTACTGCCGGTACTTTCGGCGAACGCATGTGCGCAACAAGGCTGATGCCGGTGGCGAAAAAGCGCGGATCTTCCGCAGCGCCAGGGATGGTCTTGGCGAAATCGGGTGCAAATTCGCCAAAGACGGTCGAAATGTTGACGCCGACCTTTTCAAAGACGCGCCCCTTCATCACCGACATCACGCCGCCGCCACCCGGCGCGCCGCCGTGATCGGTGCGTTCCCATGCCGTGCGCTCGAATCTGCCGGCGGGCAGGTCGCTGCCGGTCAGTTCGTCTTCCAGCCGTTCAAACGCGGCGCAGATCGCATCGCGCAGTGCGCGAAACCAGCTTTCGGCGCGCTGCTGTTGGTCATCGAGATGAGTCATGCAATAGGGCCTTCCATGGCGGAGAGGGACGCGGCCGGAAAGCGGCCGGTTTGACGCAAGGCTTCGCCCGCGACCATTGCGGTCGCAATGGCGATGTTGAGCGAACGCATGCCCGGCCGGGTCGGGATGCGGACGCGCAGATCGACGGCGGCATGGACATGATCGGGCGCGCCGCTGCTTTCCTGACCGAGGAGCAGAATATCGTCCGGCGCAAAGCGTACGTCGGGATAGGGCAGGGCGGCGCGCGTGGTCAGAAGGACGATGCGCCCGGCGCGGGCCTGCCTGAAACTGTCCCAGTCGGCATGCACTGTCGTATCGGCATGATCGGCATAATCCATCGCCGCGCGTTTCAGCGCCTTGTCGGACACGGGAAATCCGCAGGGCGCGATGATGTCGACCGGCACGCCAAGGCAGGCGCCCAGCCGCATGATCGTGCCGACATTGCCGGGCTGGTCGGGCTGGAAAAGGGCGATCCGCATGGCGCCTGCTCTAACCCAGCCATCCGGCGCCTTCAATGTGCGACAATCAGCCGAAGACGCTTTGGTGAATTTCTCATTGCCCTATGGCCTCTCTCAAGGCTATCAGCGCACGATCAAATGGGGGCGTCTGGGGCGCATTGCGTCCTTGCACCTGATTGATTCCAGTTTTCGTATGGATTTTGGGGATTTTGGGCATGGCGACAGTTGAGCAAGGCAGCGAGCTTGCCGGCCATGGCGAAGGCGTCCGCCGCCGCGACTTCATTCATGTCGCGACGGGGGCTTTCGTCGGGGTTGGTGCCGCAGCAGCGGCGTGGCCGTTCGTTGATCAGATGAATCCGTCCGCAGACGTTCTGGCGCTGGCTTCTATCGAAGTCGATCTTGCGCCGGTTCAGGTCGGGCAGGCAATCAAGGTCAGCTGGCGCGGCAAGCCGGTATTTATCCGCAACCTGACCGACGCCGAGCAGGCTGACGCCCGCAAGACGCCGCTGTCGGAACTGCGCGATCCGGAATCGCTTGAAGATCGCACCCAGGAAGGTCACCGTAACTGGCTGATCACGCTGGGTGTCTGCACCCATCTTGGCTGTGTGCCGCTGGGCGCTGCCGAAGGCGAGGTGAAGGGCGACTTCAACGGCTATTTCTGTCCGTGCCACGGTTCGCACTACGACACCGCCGCCCGCATCCGCAAAGGCCCGGCCCCGAAGAATCTCGAGGTGCCGGAATATGCCTTCAAGTCCAACACGCTGGTCCAGATCGGATAACGACGATGAGCTTTCCCTGGGCAGAGCATTATGAACCCAAGCACCCGGCAATGCGCTGGATCGACCAGCGTTTGCCGCTGCCGCGCCTGGTCTACAACGCGATCGGCAAGGGTTATCCCGTCCCGCGCAACCTGAATTACATGTATAATTTCGGGTCGCTCGCGGGCATCGCGCTTCTTGTGCAGATCATCACCGGTATCGTGCTGGCGATGCATTATGGCGCGAATACGCTGGTGGCGTTCGACTCGGTCGAACATATCATGCGTGACGTCAACAATGGCTGGATGATCCGCTATCTCCACGCCAATGGCGCTAGCTTCTTCTTCATCGTGGTCTATCTCCACATTTTCCGTGGCCTTTATTACGGATCATACAAGCCGCCGCGTGAAATGGTGTGGTTGCTCGGCCTTGTGATCTTCCTTCTCATGATGGCGACCGCCTTCATGGGCTACGTCCTGCCGTGGGGCCAGATGAGCTTCTGGGGCGCGACCGTGATCACCAACCTGTTCTCGGCCATCCCGGTTGTCGGCAATCACATCGTGACCTGGCTCCTGGGCGGTTTCTCGGTCGATAACGCCGCGCTCAACCGCTTCTTCAGCCTGCACTATCTGCTGCCGTTCGTGATTGCAGGTGTGGTCATCCTGAAGATCTGGTCGCTGCACATTCCGGGTTCGACCAATCCTTCGGGCGTCGAAGTCAAGGGGCCGGCCGATACGCTGCCGTTCCACCCCTATTTCACCACCAAGGATCTGTTCGGTATCGGTATCTACCTGATCCTGTTCTCGGCTTTCGTGTTCTTCGCGCCGAACTTCCTCGGTCACCCGGACAACTACATTCCGGCCAACCCGCTTTCGACGCCGGCGCACATCGTGCCTGAGTGGTATTTCTGGCCGTTCTACGCGATTCTGCGCGCCTTCACCGTCGACTTCTTCTGGATCCCGGCAAAGCTGTGGGGCGTGATCGCGATGTTCGCATCGATCATTCTCCTGTTCTTCCTGCCGTGGCTGGATACGTCGCCGGTGCGTTCGATGCGCTATCGTCCGCTTGCCAAGCAGTTCTTCTGGCTGCTGATGGTCGACCTCGTGGTCCTCGCCATCTGCGGCGGCAAGCCTGCCGAAGAACCGTGGGTCCGCATCAGCCAGATCGCGGCGGCCTATTACTTCGCGCACTTCCTGATCATCCTGCCGATCATCTCGCGCATCGAACGGCCGCTGCCGCTGCCGAACTCGATTGCCGAATCGGTGCTCGGCGACCGCGCCGCGCAACCGGCCGCATAAGGGGGCACCAATGGTACGTATTATCGGTTTCCTTGCCGGCCTCGTCTTCGTCGTCGCTCTGGCGGTCGCCGCCCTGATGCCGCGCGAAGACGTGGTGCCCGATCCCAACGCCAAACTTCACAAGCATCCTGAACAGGTTGCCTGGTCGTGGGATGGCGCCATGGGCCTTGGCGTGTTCGGCACTTATGATCGCGCGCAGTTGCAGCGCGGCTTCCAGGTTTACAAGGAAGTCTGCGCGGCCTGCCACGGCCTGAACCGCGTTGCATTCCGCAACCTCACCGAAATCGGCTTTTCGGAAGCCGAGGTGAAGGCGCTTGCCAAGGCAGTCGAAGTCGCGTCGATCGACGACAAGACGGGTGAAGCAACGACGCGTCCGGGTATTCCATCGGACAAGATGCCTAGCCCCTATGCGAATGATATCGCTGCGCGCGCTGCCAATAACAACGCCGTGCCGCCGGATCTCTCGCTGATCACCAAGGCGCGCCATGACGGCTCGAACTATCTCTATTCGTTGCTCGTCGGCTATGAAGACGCACCGAAGGGCTTCGAGGTCGGTCCGGGCCTGCACTATAACCCCTATTTCCACAGCCTTGCGATCGCCATGCCGGCGCCGATCGCCAGCGATGGCCAGGTGACCTACGCTGACGGCCAGCCCGAACCGACGGTGAAGCAGATGGCGATGGACGTCACCGCCTTCCTGACCTGGGCGGCGGAGCCGAAGCTGGAAGAACGCAAACAGACGGGCCTCAAGGTCATTCTGTTCCTGCTCATCATGACGAGCTTCGCCTACATCAGCTACCGCAAGGTGTGGGCGAGCGTGAAGGACCACTAAGTCCTGCGCTTCCTGCGCTTGCAGATCAGGAAAAGGCCGTCCGGTTGATCCGGGCGGCCTTTTTCCTTTGATTCTCCGACATTTGCGTTGCAGCATGTCCGGTATAGGGGCGGTGGGGGTGCAAGCAGGAAAGCGATGTGATGAAACTGGGAGTCATTGGCGGCAGCGGTCTTGGACGCATGGCCTGTTTCCAGAATGCCACGCGCCGCAGGGTGGAAACCGCGTGGGGCGAGGCATCGGACGAATTGCTGTTCGGACGACTGGGCGATGTCGAGATCGTTTTCCTGCCGCGCCATGGCCGCAGCCACCGAATCACGCCGTCCGAAATCAATTACCGTGCGAATATTGCCGCGCTGAAACATGCGGGTTGTCAGGCACTGTTGTCCTTGTCGGCGGTCGGGTCATTCCGCGAGACACTGGCGCCGGGCAGCTTTGCACTGGTCGAGCAATATCTCGATTTCACCCATGGCCGGCAGCGCAGCTTTTTTGGCGATGGCATTGTCGGCCATGTTTCGCTGGCCGATCCGACCTGCCGCAGCTTCGGCGACATTGTTGCCGGCGCAGCAGCTGGCATCGGCCTTCCGCTACCGCGTGGTGCGACCTATGTCGCCATTGATGGCCCACAGTTTTCGACGCGCGCCGAGTCCCATTTCTATCGTGCGCAGGGTTGTGACGTGATTGGCATGACCAACATGCCCGAAGCGCGCCTCGCCCGCGAGGCCGAGCTTTGTTATGCCGCAGTCGCCATGGTTACCGACTTCGACAGTTGGCGCAGCGGCGAAGCTGCGGTCGACATGGCTGACGTCATCGCTGTCTTGCGAGCGAACGCAGCGCAGGCCGAAGCCCTCGTGGAGGCAGTCGCCGCACATATGGGCGGACACGCCCATCCATGCTCCGCAGGATGCAGCCATGCGCTCGACCATGCCATCGTCACCGAGCGTTCGCACTGGCCGCAGGACACTACGGCGCGGTTGCGCACCATTGCCGGCCGGGTGATGGCATGACAGGTGCGAACGAAGATCTTCGGGCCTTGGTGCGCACCATCCCCGATTATCCAAAGCCGGGTGTGCAGTTTCGCGATATCACGACGCTTCTTCTCGATCCGGCGGGGTTTCACCAGACGGTCGAACGCATGGCCGCGCAATTGTCGCACTTATCGCTCGATGCCATCGCCGGGATAGAGGCGCGCGGTTTCCTGTTTGCCGCAGCTCTGGCTTACAGGCTCAAACATGGCGTGATTCTGATCCGCAAGCGGAACAAGTTGCCCGGTGCGACGGTCGGCGTGAATTACGCCCTGGAATATGGCGAAGACCGCATCGAGATGCATGCCGATGCCTGCCGAACCGGGATGCGGATCGCACTGGTGGATGATCTCATCGCCACGGGCGGTACGGCGCTGGCGGCCACCAATCTGTTGCGCGGCTGCGGCGCGACCGTGGTGCAAGCCGGTTTTGTGATCGACCTGCCCGATCTGGGCGGCGCAAGGCGGCTGGAAGCGGCTGGCGTGACGGTATCGTCGCTGATGGCATTTGCGGGCGAGTAGAGTTTTTCCGTTCGCGCTGGCGCGGACGGAAAAGCAATTCAGGTCGTCTGGCCTTTGCGCGGCATGAGCGTGATGGCGATCATTGTCATCACGGTCACGTCATGCTGGTTGATTACGCTGAGGCGTGAATGCAGGCTGCCGATCGCGGGCTTGCTGCGCGAGGGACGGCATTCGACGACCTCGCCAAGCAGACGCAGCCGGTCGTCGGGATAGACCGGTTTCAGCCAGCGGATTTCATCGATGCCGGGCGACCCCAGTCCTGCGGTCTCGCTCGCCTGCCAATATTCGACGAGCATTCGCATCATCATGGCGCAGGTGTGCCAGCCTGAGGCGGAGATACGGCCGAAATGCGTTTCAGCCGCCGCCGCATCATCGAGATGAAAGGGCTGGGGATCGTATTTCGAGGCAAAGTCGAGGACTTCATCCCGCGTGACATCATAAGGACCAGCCTGCCAGACGGTGCCGATCGGATAATCCTCAAGATAAAGCATGGCGACTGGCCTCAGACGTTGAAGCGGAAATGCATGATGTCGCCATCCTGAACGATATATTCCTTGCCTTCCAGCCGCAGTTTTCCGGCATCGCGCGCCGCTGCTTCGCCACCCAGTCGCACGAAATCGTCATAGGCGATGGTTTCGGCGCGGATGAAGCCCTTT
>CAZWMK010000057.1:0-6699 GCA_964635065.1 uncultured Sphingomonadaceae bacterium
AAGCTTTTTATTGAACGGATCGAACGGCTTGAAGAAGAGAAAAAGGGTATCGCGGACGACATCAAGGATGTCTATGCCGAAGCCAAGGCCAATGGTTATGATGTGAAGACAATGCGCACCATCGTTCGCCTGCGCGCCATGGAAGCCAATGCGCGGCAGGAAGCCGAAGCGCTGCTGGAAACCTACAAGAACGCCCTTGGCCTCGACTGACCGGATTCGGGACATGTGCGACAGCCCATTGTGTCGTTGTTAGAAAACAGTCGACGCAAAACCACCGGAGAAGCCGGAAAACCGGCATTTTCTTTTTGGCACGGGCTTTGCTGGCCCATATCCCGACAGCTGCAACCATGGCCCCGGATGCCGCTGTCGCCGTGCGACAGGCTTTGGCAGCGACCCGACCATCGGTTGCCACGCCTCTCAACACAGCGCACGGCATGACCCAGAAGCGGCAGCGCCACGGCCCCGGCGCTGCCGCTTTCCTCTTATAAGATGCATGTACCTTGCAAAATGGCGCTTGCCTCATGCGCGCAAGCGCTTAGGCTCACGTGCATGCAGATCACGATCATCCTCAATGGACAGTCCAGGACGCTCGACGTCGCACCCGAAACACTGCTTGTCGAAATGTTGCGCGATCAGTTGCAATTGACGGGCACCCATATCGGCTGTGACACCAGCCAGTGCGGAGCCTGCAACCTGCTTCTTGATGGCGAGGTCGTCAAAAGCTGCACCTTGCTGGCTGTCCAGTGCGACGGGCGTGCGGTGACAACCATCGAAGGCCTGGCGAAGGGCGATGCCTTGCACCCGATGCAGGCGGCGTTCCGCACTCATCACGGGCTGCAATGCGGCTTTTGCACGCCGGGCATGGTGATGGCGGGAATCGGCATTGCCAATAAACATGGCCCTGCGGTCGATGCCGCGACGGTGCGCCACGAACTTGAAGGCAATCTGTGTCGTTGCACAGGCTATCTCAACATTGTGACCGCCGTTCAGGCGGGCGCGCGGGCGATGGCGAAGGGTTGAGCCATGCAGAGCTTTGACTATCACCGGCCCGTCACTGTCAGCGAAGCTGTGGCCCTGGCCGTGCGCGGCGGCGACATCGCCTATCTGGCTGGCGGGCATACCTTGTTGCCCGCGATGAAGTCGGGTCTGCGCGCTCCCGATGCGCTTGTCGACCTTGGCAAGATTCCCGGTCTTGGCGGCGTGACGCTTGAAGCCGACCGGTTGTGGCTCGGCGCGGCCATCCGTCATGCCGATGTCGCTGACGATACAACCGTGGCGCGCGCGATCCCGGCGCTTGCCCGGCTTGCCGCTGGAATCGGCGATCCTCAGGTGCGGGCGCGCGGCACGCTGGGCGGCAGCCTCGCCAACAATGACCCGGCGGCCGATTATCCCGCAGCAGCACTGGCGCTGGATGCCATCATCGAGACCGACCGGGGTCAACATGCCGCAGCCGATTATTTTCAGGGGATGTTCGCAACGGCGCTGGCTGAAGGCGAACTGATCACGCGTGTGGGATTCAGGCTGCCGGACGCTGCCGCCTATTCCAAATTCCGTCATCCGGCGTCGCGCTATGCCCTGACGGGCGTGTTTGTTGCGCGTTACCGGGATGGTGTGCGCGTCGCCGTCACAGGCGCGGGGCCGGGCGTGTTCCGCTGGACCGCAGCCGAGGCGGCGGTTGCGGCGGGCGCAGCCCTCGATGGTCTTGTGCCCGATGCCGATGATCTGAATAGCGACATTCACGCTTCTGCCGGTTTCCGTGCTCATCTGACAGGCGTGATGCTGCGTCAGGCAGTGGAGGCCCTGGCATGATCGTGACGACGACGGGGCAGGTCGAAGGACGGCCTGTGCGGAATTATCTTGGCGTGGTGACCGGCGAGGTGATCGTTGGTGCGAACATGTTCCGCGATCTGTTTTCTTCGATCCGCGACATTGTCGGTGGGCGCGCGGGATCATATGAATCGGTTCTGAAAAGAGCCCGGACGCAGGCGCTTGAGGAACTTCAGGCCGAAGCGGCGGCCCGCGGCGCCGATGCCGTCATCGGCATCGATCTTGATTATGAGGTCATCGGCGCCAAGGGGTCGATGCTGATGGTGTCGGCAACGGGCACGGCCGTCAAACTCGGCTGATTGCGCGGCCCGCCCCTGATCGGCTAAGGCAGCGGCACAGCATATATCACCAACAAGGGCGAACATGGCCGGTCATTCCAAATTCAAGAACATCATGCACCGCAAAGGTGCGCAGGACAAAAAGCGTTCGGCGCTGTTTTCCAAGCTGAGCCGCGAAATCACGGTCGCGGCCAAAATGGGCCTGCCCGATCCGGCAGCCAACGCCCGCCTGCGTGCCGCGGTGATCGCCGCGCGTCAGGGCGGGATGCCGAAGGACAATATCGAACGCGCCATCTCCAAGGCATCGGGCAGCGACGGCGAGAATTACGAAGAAGTCCGCTATGAAGGCTTTGGTCCGGGCGGCGTGTCGCTGATCATTGAAACACTGACCGACAACCGGAACCGCACTGCGACGAACGTGCGCACCATCGTGTCGAAGAACGGCGGCAATCTGGGCGCATCCGGATCTGTCAGCCACGGTTTTGATCGCCTTGGCCTGATCAACTACCCCGCCAGCGCGGGCAGCGCAGACAAGGTGTTCGAGGCTGCGCTTGAGGCGGGCGCCGAGGATGTCAGTTCCTCTGACGACGGACATGAAATCTGGACGGCGCTCGATGCGCTGCACGAAGTCGCCAAGGCACTGGAACCGGTGCTGGGCGAAGCCGAGGGCGCCAAGCTTGCCTGGAGGCCGCAAACCATGGTGACCGTCACCGAATCCGATGCAGCACAGTTGTTGAAGCTGATCGACGCGCTTGATGATGACGACGACGTGCAGACCGTCTGGGGCAATTATGATGTTCCCGATGATGTGATGGCGAAGCTCGGTTGATCCTGATCGGCCTCGATCCGGGGCTGAATGCGACCGGCTGGGGCGTGATTGCCGCCAACGGCAACCGGCTGAGCCATGTCGCCAATGGCACGGTGCGCATTTCTGCCGACCAACCGCTCCCCAAGCGGCTGGCGGCGCTGCATGAAGCGGTGGTCGATGTCTTGCGCCAGTATCAGCCGGACGGTGCTGGCGTCGAAGAGACTTTTTCCAACGTAAACCCGCAATCGACGCTGAAACTGGGACAGGCGCGTGGCGCCGTGCTGGTGGCGGCCAGCAGTTTTGGCATCGAAGTTGGTGAATATGCAGCAAAACTTGTAAAAAAGGCGCTTGTCGGCACGGGCAACGCCGATAAGGCGCAGGTGCGGGCGATGGTCGAGCGGTTGCTGCCCGGCGCGCGCATCGCATCGGCTGACGCCGCCGATGCACTGGCGGTCGCCATCACCCACGCACACCACCTCGCCAGTGCAAAGGCATTGCGGAGAGTTTTGTCATGATTGCGTTGCTGCGCGGCATATTGGCGTCGGCGGGCGCGGATTCGGCGGTGATCGACGTGAACGGCGTCGGCTATCTCGTATCGGCATCGGCACGGACGCTGGGCAATCTCGGGCCGGTCGGCGGGCAGGTGACGGTGCATGTCGACACGCAGGTGCGCGAGGACGCGATTCAGCTCTACGGCTTTGCCAGCGAAAGCGAACGCGACTGGTTCCGCCTGCTGCAAAGCGTGCAGGGCGTTGGCGGGCGCGTGGCGCTGGCCATCCTGTCGGTGCTGCCGCCCGCCGAACTGCAAACGGCGATTGCCCGCCAGGACAAGGCAGCGGTGGCGCGGGCCAACGGTGTCGGCCCGAAGCTGGCGCAGCGCATTGTCAATGAACTCAAGGACAAAGCAGGCGGTGTTGCCACCGGCGGCTTTGTCGTGACGGGGGGCGGCGGGGCGGATGTGCCGGTGGTCCTGCCCGAAGCCAATGCCGCGCGCGATGCCCTGTCGGCGCTGGCCAATCTCGGCTTCAAACCTGCGGAAGCCAGCCGCGCGGTTGCGGCTGCCATTGAAGATCTGGGCGAAGATGCAGCAGTTGGTGAACTGGTGCGGGTAGCGCTTCGCAAATCGGCGCGCTAAGCCTGTCCCATGGCCACAGACGCAGACCGCATGATCACCAGCCAGCGCCGGCCCGAAGATGTCGATGCCGCGTTGCGCCCGAAAAGTCTTGACGATTTCGTCGGGCAGGCTGCTGCGCGCAGCAATCTGCGGGTGTTCATCGAAGCCGCGCGTGGACGCGGCGATGCCCTCGACCATGTGCTGCTGTTCGGGCCGCCCGGCCTTGGCAAGACGACCCTGGCGCAGATCGTGGCACGCGAGATGGGCGTCGGCTTTCGTGCGACATCGGGGCCAGTAATCGCAAAAGCGGGCGATCTGGCGGCACTTCTCACCAATCTTGAGCCGCATGATGTGCTGTTCATCGATGAAATCCACAGGCTGAATCCCGCCGTTGAGGAAGTGCTCTATCCCGCGATGGAGGATCGTGCGCTTGATCTCATGATCGGCGAGGGACCATCCGCCCGGTCGGTCAGGATCGATCTGCCGCCGTTCACGCTGGTAGGCGCGACGACGCGGTCGGGGCTGGTGACGACACCGCTGCGCGACCGTTTCGGCATTCCGGTGCGGCTGCAATTCTATACGGTCGAGGAACTGCTGTCGGTCGTGCGCCGCGCGGCGGGCTTGCTCGGCATGGTGCTGACCGAAGACGGCGCACGCGAGATCGCGGCGCGTTCACGTGGCACACCGCGCATTGCGGGGCGCCTGCTGCGCCGGGTGCGCGATTTTGCCAGTGTGGCGGGCGCCGACGCCGTCGATGCGGCGATCGCAGACAATGCGCTTGGGCGGCTTGAGGTCGACGCCAAGGGGCTGGATGCAATGGACCGGCGCTATTTGCGCATGATCGCCGATATTTACCGTGGCGGGCCGGTTGGCGTCGAAACGCTGGCGGCCGGCCTGTCGGAAGCGCGCGACACCATCGAGGAAGTGATTGAGCCCTATCTCATCCAGATGGGCTTGATTGCCCGCACCGCCCGTGGGCGCTGTCTGAACCCGGCGGGCTGGAAACATCTTGGCCTCAACCCGCCCGCCGATAGCAGCGCGTCGCTTCCGCTTCTCGATCTCGACGAGGCCGGATAGGGATTCCCCTTGGCCGAAATCCGGCCTATCAGAGCAGGCAATGACGGACGAACAACCCTATAGTGGCCATTTTGCGGGCAAGACGCATCGCTATGCCGTGCGTGTCTATTTCGAGGACACGGATCTGGGCGGGGTCGTTTATCACGCCAACTATCTGCGCTTCATGGAACGGGCACGGTCAGACATGCTGCGTTCAGCCGGGATCGATCAGCGTGCAGCCTTTGTCGCGGGCGAGGGGGTTTACGCCATCCGCGACATGACGATTCGCTATCACCGCCCGGCAACGCTGGACGATGCCCTGCGGGTCGACAGCCGGCTGCTCGCACTGCGTGGTGCGACCTGCACGATCGCGCAGATGATCTGGAGGGGGGATACCCTTCTGGTCGAGGCAGAGGTGCTGGCGGCCTTCATCACGCCCGATGGCCGGGCGCGGCGGCAACCGGCGGCATGGCGCGACATGCTGCAACAATATGTGATCGGGGATTGCGCGAATGGACACTGAACTATCGAACATCGCCATGGCGACAGCGGCCGACATGTCGCCATGGGCCTTGTTCATGCAGGCCGACATCGTCGTGAAAGCGGTGATGGTCGGGTTGTTGCTGGCCTCGATCTGGTCGTGGGCGATCATCATTGAACGCTCTGTGCGCCTGCGCGCGATCAAGCGCGACACCCGCTCGTTCGAACAGCGTTTCTGGGATGCGGACTCGCTCGACACGCTGTTCGACAAGGTGCGCGGACTGAAGCATCCGATTGCGCGGGTGTTCACCGCCGGCATGGCTGAATGGAAACAATCGACTGCCAAGGGACGGCTCGACCGCGAAGCAACGCGGGCACGCCTGTCCGGAATCATGGACGTCGCCATCGCCCGCGAGATCGACGAATTGTCGGATCGCCTCAACATTCTGGCAACGGTCGGATCGGTTGCACCCTTCGTCGGCCTGTTCGGCACGGTATGGGGCATCATGCGGAGTTTCACCGCCATTGCCGCAACGCAGAACACGACGCTGGCGGTTGTCGCGCCCGGCATTGCCGAAGCGCTGTTCGCAACTGCCATCGGCCTGTTCGCAGCCATTCCGGCCGTCATCGGCTATAACCGTCTGCTGCACGCGCTCGGGCGGCTGGAAGCGCGGCTGGGCGGCTTTGCCGGCGAGTTTCATGGCCTGTTGTCGCGTCAGCTCGACACCATGCAGGATCGCTGAACCATGGCGATGAACCTGGGCGGCAGTGGCGGTCGGCGGCGCGGCATGCGCGGACGGGTGCCCATGGCCGACATCAACGTCACGCCATTGGTCGATGACATGCTGGTGCTGCTCATCATTTTCATGGTGACGGCGCCACTTCTTGTTACTGGTGTACCGGTCGATCTGCCTGACAGCCGGGCCGGAGCGCTGAAACCCGATGACAAACCGGTGCAGATTTCGCTCGACCGGACCGGGGCGCTGTTCATCGACGAACTTCAGATTCCCGACAATGAGCTTGCGCCAAAACTCGCCGCGATCGCAGAAGCGCGGGGCGGGGCGGGGGATGTCCGTGTTTATGTCCGCGCCGATCAGGGGCTGGATTATGGCCGTGTCATGCGCATGGTCGGCGAA
>CAZWMK010000057.1:6709-14535 GCA_964635065.1 uncultured Sphingomonadaceae bacterium
CAATAGAATATGAAATTAATTTCACTGATAAAATCCACGAAGAACCTGATAATCTTCTTGATTTTAAAGATGTGAAAGGCTGTCAATTAGTAAAAAGAGCAGCAGAAATATCGGCTGCGGGATTTTCCAAGGTGGCGCTGGTGTCCGAAGGTGGCAAAGCATCGGATGGTGATCGGTGAGCGAACGCCTGTCTCTGCTGGCAGCCGGTGTCGCGCATCTTGCGTTGCTCGCTGCGCTGTCGCTCAGCTGGGAGAAAATGCAGGCGCCGCCCCCCTTTGCCGAGGCTGTGCCCGTTGAAGTGATCGATGTTGCCGATCTTCCGGCCGTGACGGAACAGCCCAAACCCTCCATGGAGGCGGCCCCCCAGGAAACGGTCGAGGCGCAGGCGCCGGAGCCTGCGCCAAGCGATGCCAAGGCGGAGCCGGAACCGGCCCCCCCCGAACCCGTGACGCCGACCCCCTCTCCGGAACCGAAAACCCCGGCGGAAACAAAAAAGCCGAAGACGGAGGCGGTAACGCCAGCTCAGAAAAAGGCGCCGCAAAGACTGGATGCGCAGGAACTGACAAGCCTGATCGATAAAAGCCTGCCGAAAGCGCAGCGCAAACCGCTGGACACCAGCGCACTTGCCAAATCGATCGAACAGTCCATCCCCAAAGGCGCGCGGCTCGACGCCCGTGCGGCAGCGACGCTTGAACAGGCGATCCGGGCGCAGGTCACGCCATGCTGGAATCCGCCGGTCGGTGCGGAAGATGCTGGCAAGATGACCGTTGTTCTCAGGATTCGTATGCGCAAGGATGGCACGGTCATCGGATTGCCCGATCTCGTGTCGCAAACCGGCCTGACAGCGCGCAACGGCACCTATGGCCGTGCCTTTGCCGAAAGCGCGCGGCGCGCCGTGGTGCGTTGTGCGCCATTGAAGCTGCCTGCCAATCTTTATGATTACTGGTCCGAATTCGAACTGAACTTCGATCCGTCGCAGATGAACTGAGGAGTCGGAATATGCGCTTGTTCATGTCCCTGTTCGCCGGGTTGGTGGCACTGGCAACGCCGGCACAGGCGGTGTTGCGTGTTGACATCAACACCGGGATCACGGCGCCAATGCCGATTGCCGTGCCATTTTTCGTGACGAATGCCGAAGTGACGACACCGGCCGGCGGGACATCGGTGCTGGGCCAGCAGGTGGCGGATGTCATCCAGAACGATCTGGCGTCTTCCGGGCTGTTCCGGCCGGTGCCGCGGGCAGCCTATACGACCAATGTCGTCTATGGCGACATCCTCGCACCCAAGTTCCAGAGCTGGCGCACGGTTGCCGTGCAGGCGCTGGTGACTGGCACGGTCGCGGCGAATGCGGACGGCACCGTGACGGTGGGCTGCTATCTCTACGACATATTTTCCGAAGAAGAGCTGGCCCGTCAGGGCTTCAAGGTCGCCCCGGCCCAATGGCGGCGCGCCGCACACAAATGCGCCGATCTGGTCTATTCCCGCCTGACCGGGGAAACGGGCTATTTCGACAGCCGGATCGTCTATGTTTCGGAAACCGGCAGCCAGACGCGGCGTATCAAGCGCCTCGCGATCATGGATCAGGATGGCGCGAATCACCGCTTTTTGACCAATGGTCAGAACCTTGTGCTGACGCCGCGCTTCTCGCCCAACCGCCAGACGATCACCTACATGAACTATGCCGGCAACCAGCCGCGTGTTTACATCTACAATATCGGTTCCGGGCGTCAGGAAGCGATTGGCGACTTCCCGAACATGAGTTTTGCACCGCGCTTCTCGCCCGATGGCACCAATCTCCTGTTCTCCATGGCGCAGGCCGGCAACACGGACATCTATCGTCTCGACCTTGGCTCGCGCCGCCTGACGCGTCTGACGACCGCGCCCGGCATCGACACGGCACCAAGCTATTCGCCTGACGGCAAACAGATCACCTTCGAATCCGACCGGTCGGGGACGCAGCAAATCTATGTCATGAATGCCGATGGCTCCGGACAGACGCGAATCAGCTTCGGGCAGGGGCGCTATGCAACACCGGTCTGGAGCCCGCGCGGCGATCTTATCGCCTTCACACGGCTTGGCGGCGGCCAGTTCCGCATCGGCGTCATGCGCACGGACGGCGGTGGCGAACGGTTGCTGACCGACGCTTGGGGCGATGAAGGGCCGACCTGGTCGCCAAATGGCCGGGTGATCATGTTCTTCCGGGCACGTGGTGCGAACGCCAGCCTGTGGTCGGTCGATCTGACAGGCATGAACGAACGGCGTATTCCGACTCCACTTGACGGGTCCGATCCGGCATGGTCTCCTTTGCTGGATTAGAGGCAACATAACGCTTTAAGCCGTTGGTTTTAGAACTGATCCGTGCGACAGTCTCGATTAGTCACGCGTATGAATTGCAGGAAAGGGAATGGCATGATTTCAAAATCCGTAACGCTGGCGCTGGTTGGTGGTCTGCTTGCAACCGCAGCATGCAGCAAGAAGCCCGCTGAACTGCCGCCGCCGCCGCCGCCGGCACCTGCCGCTCCGGCACCCGCGCCCGCGCCTGAACCGGTTGTTCCGACCACCGTTCCGGGCAGCGTCAAGGACTTCATGGAACAGGTTGGCTCTGACCGCGTGTTCTTTGCCTATGACAGCTATGAACTGGACGACGCGGCCAAGGAAACGCTGACCAAGCAGGCTGCATGGCTCGGCAAATATGGCAATGTCTCGGTGACGATCGAAGGCCATGCCGACGAACGCGGCACCCGTGAATACAACCTCGCGCTCGGTGATCGCCGCGCCAATGCCGTCAAGAACTTCATGGCGGCGCAGGGCGTCGATGCGGCGCGCATCAAGACGATTTCCTATGGCAAGGAACGCCCGGCCGTCGAAGGTTCGGATGAAAGCGCATGGTCGCAGAACCGTCGCGGCGTGACCGTACTGTCGGGCGCTGTCGAAGGCTGATCCTGATCGGCGGCAGGCCCTTCGGCCGTGCCGCCGCCAAGGTGCCGGATATGAACGGGCGTGATTCGCATAAAGCGGATCACGCCCGTCTCTTTTATGCCAGTGCATCATCGCCTATAGAGACCGGACGGATGATGCAGCCATCCGGGTTTGTCCGGTGGCCAAGTGAAGGTTTGACTGAATGAGCGTTCGGCCCTGGCGCGACATCATGCGTCGCAAGTCCCGGCAGATCATGGTGGGATCGGTGCCTGTCGGTGGCGACGCCCCGATCACGGTTCAGACGATGACCAACACGATCACCGCCGATGCAAGGGCGACCATCAACCAGATTCGCGCCTGCGAAGAGGTCGGGGCCGACCTTATCCGCGTTTCCTGCCCCGACGAGGAATCGACCGCGGCATTCCGCGAGATCACACGCGCGGCCCGCGTGCCGATCATTGCCGATATTCATTTCCACTATAAACGCGCCCTTGAAGCGGCGGACGCGGGCGCAGCTTGTCTGCGCATCAACCCCGGCAATATCGGCTCGCCCGAGCGCGTGCGCGAGGTCGTCCGCGCCGCCAAGGCCAATGGATGCGCAATCCGAATCGGCGTCAACGCCGGCAGCCTTGAACGGCATCTTCTGGAAAAATACGGCGAGCCATGCCCCGAAGCACTGGTCGAGAGCGCGCTCGAACATGCAAAAATGCTTGAAGATGCCGATTTCAGGGAGTTCAAGATCGCGGTCAAGGCGTCTGACGTTTTTCTGGCGGTCGCTGCCTATCACGGCCTTGCCGATGCCTGCGATTATCCGTTGCATCTTGGCATTACCGAAGCCGGCGGGCTGATCGGTGGCACGGTGAAATCGTCAATTGGCATCGGCTCGCTCTTGTGGGCGGGCGTCGGCGATACGCTGCGCGTTTCGCTGTCCGCCGATCCGGTCGAGGAAGTGAAGGTCGGCTTTGAAATCCTGAAAGCGCTCGGCATCCGTGCGCGCGGTGTCAGGATCGTGTCTTGCCCCTCCTGCGCGCGGCAGGGCTTTGATGTGATTCGCACGGTCGAAAAGCTCGAACAGCGGCTGGCGCACATCACGACGCCTTTGTCCTTGTCGGTGCTCGGCTGCGTGGTCAACGGGCCGGGAGAGGCGCGCGAAACCGATATCGGCCTGACCGGCGGTGGCGCAGGCAAGCATATGGTCTATCTGTCAGGCGTGACCGATCACCACATCCGGGACGAGGAAATGGTCGATCACATCGTCCGCCTCGTTGAAGCCAAGGCCGCCGAAATCGAGGCCCAAAACACGGCGCAACAGGCGGCGGAATAGCGGCGGCGCCCGCGCGCCAACAAAAAAGCCGCAGGCATCATGCCCGCGGCTTTTTTGTTGCAGCCCTGTCGGGCCTCGGCTCTGTCGGGCCTCAGCCCTTTTGGGCCTTGGCGCGCTCGATGGCTTCGAGAATCAGGCGCTCCGCGGTTTCCGGGCCTTCCCAGCCCTTGATCTTCACCCACTTGCCGGGTTCGAGATCCTTGTAGTGCGCGAAGAAGTGCGTGATCTGTTCGACGACGATCGCGGGCAGATCGCAATAGCTTTCGACGCCGGTGTAATAGGGGTGCAGCTTGTCGACCGGCACGCAGAGCAGCTTTTCATCGCCACCGCCGTCGTCTTCCATCAGCAGCACGCCGACCGGACGCACGCGCACGACGCAGCCCGGAATGAACGGCACACCCGATGCAACCAGCACGTCCAGAGGATCGCCGTCGTCGCCCAGCGTATGCGGGACAAAACCATAGTTGCACGGATAACGCATCGACGTGTGGATGATACGGTCGACAACGATGGCGCCAGCCTCCTTGTCGAATTCATATTTGACCGGCTCGCCACCCATCGGCACTTCGATGATGACGTTCAGATCCTTCGGCACATTCGGGCCGTACGAGATACGCGACAGATCCATGAGAACTTTCCTGTTGGGGAGGGAAGAAAGTCGATATGCCGGGCATCTAGTAGTCTATGCCGACAGTGGCAAGACTTAAGGGGAAAAGGGTGGCGGCATGGCGTGGTTCTATCTGTTTCTGGGCGGCCTTGCCGAAGTCGGGTTCACGACCTGCCTGCGTTATGTCGACGGCTTTCGTGACCTGCCGTGGACGCTGGGTTTCCTTGTCTGCGTCAGCGTGAGCATGGGATTGCTTGCGCTGGCCAGCCGGACGATCCCGATGGGGACGGCCTATGCGGTATGGGCGGGAATCGGCGCACTTGGCACAGCCATTTTGGGCATTGCCGTCTATCACGAACCGATGGGCCTGGTGCGCGGTCTGCTGCTCATCGGCCTGATCGGCTGCATCGTCGGTCTGAAACTCGTTGGATCGTCGCACTAGCGCAGAGGCCGCGCATGGCTTATTGACCGCCGCCATGTCGGACAACAAAGCACAGCGCGTGCGCGGCACGCAGGACATGATAGGCGAAGCCGCCGAGCGCTTCGACGTCGTGGTTTCAACCTTCGAGCGGGTTCGCAAGCTCTATGGTTTCCGGCCGGTGCAGGTGCCGGTGTTCGAGTTCACGCAGGTGTTTGCGCGCTCGATCGGCGAGACGACTGACATCGTGTCGAAGGAAATGTACAGCTTCGAGGACCGGGGCGGCGAATCGCTGACGCTCAGGCCCGAATTCACCGCCGGGATTGCGCGCGCCTACATGGCGAACGGCTGGCAGCAGTTCAGTCCGCTGAAGCTGGCAGCATGGGGGCCTTTGTTCCGCTATGAACGTCCGCAAAAGGGGCGTTATCGCCAGTTTCATCAGCTGGATGCCGAAATTCTTGGCGCGGGTGAACCGGCCTCGGACGTCGAACTGATCGCCATGGCGCATCATCTGCTGTCCGAACTGGGTTTTGCCGACAAGGTCGAATTGCAACTGAATACCGTGGGCGATGCCGATACGCGCGCGGCGTGGCGCGATGCGCTGATCGCCTATTTCAATGCGGTGCGCGGCGACCTGTCGGCAGAAAGTCAGGAACGGCTGGAGAAAAACCCGCTGCGCATCCTCGATTCCAAGGATGCGCGCGACAGGCATTTCGTCGCCGATGCACCGAAGATCGACGCTTATCTGACGTCGGATGCGGGCACCTTCTTCGACAAGGTCGCGCATGGCCTTGACGCGGCGGCTGTGCCATTTGTCCGCACGCCGACGCTTGTGCGCGGCCTCGACTATTATCGTCACACCGCGTTCGAGTTTGTCACAACCCATCTGGGCGCGCAGGGCACGGTGATCGGCGGCGGCCGTTACGACGGGCTGATCGAGGCGCTGGGTGGACCGGCGACACCTGCGGTCGGTTGGGCTGGCGGTATCGAGCGGCTGGCAATGCTGCTTGCCGAGGCGCCGCAGCCAACCATCGATGTGGCCGTGGTGCCGATGGGCGAGGCGGCCGAACGTGCAGCGCTTGGGGTGCTGCAACAACTGCGTCAGGCCGGCATCAGCGCAGAACAGACGTGGCGCGGCAACATGAAGAAACGCATGCAAAAGGCCGATGCGGCTGGCGCACGCTTTGCCGTCATCATCGGTGACGATGAACTGGCGGCGGGCGAAGTGACGCTGAAAATGCTGGCCAGCGGCGAACAGCGGCGTGTTGCCATCGCAGCCCTGGTCGGTGCGGTGGCGGGCGAATGATCACCATTTCGCCTGAACGCATTGCCCAGATCGAGGCGCGGCGCGCGGAATTGTCGGCGGAAATGGCGCGACCCGATCTTGCGCCTGAACGCTTTGTCGCATTGTCGAAGGAATATGCCGAAATCAACCCGGTGGCTGATGCCGCAGCGGTCGTGCGTCAGCTGCGAGACGAGGCTGGCGCGCTTCAGGCGATGATCGACGATTCGGCGGGCGACGCCGAGATGCGCGAACTGGCGATGGCGGAAGTGGACGACGTGCGCGGGCGGTTGCCTGATGCCGAACGCGCGCTGGCACTTTTGCTGCTGCCGAAGGATGCGGCAGACGAACGTTCGGCTATCCTGGAAATCCGGGCCGGGACCGGGGGCGACGAAGCGGCGCTGTTCGCGGGTGATCTGTTCCGCATGTATCAGCGTTATGCCGACGAACGTGGCTGGCGCGTCGAGCTGATCTCGGCATCGGCGGCCGAGATGGGCGGGTACAAGGAAGTCGTTGCGAGCTTCACAGGGCAGGGGGTGTTTGCCCGGTTGAAGTTCGAAAGCGGCGTTCACCGTGTCCAGCGTGTGCCGGCGACCGAGGCATCAGGTCGTATCCACACTTCTGCGGCAACGGTCGCGGTCCTGCCCGAGGCCGAAGAGGTCGACGTTCATATCGACGACAAGGATCTCAGGATCGACGTATTCCGTTCGTCAGGGCCGGGCGGGCAATCGGTCAATACGACGGATTCGGCGGTGCGTATCACCCATCTGCCGACCGGATTGGTTGTCAGCCAGCAGGATGAAAAATCGCAGCACAAGAACAAGGCCAAGGCGCTGAAGGTGTTGCGCGCAAGGCTTTACGAACTGGAACGCGAAAAACTGGCGTCGGCGCGCGCTGCCGACCGCAAGTCCATGGTCGGGTCGGGCGATCGGTCGGAACGCATCCGCACCTATAATTTCCCGCAAGGCCGGGTGACGGATCATCGCATCAACCTGACACTGCACCGCTTGCCGGAAATCCTTGAAGGTCCGGGGCTGGAAGAACTGGTGGCGGCACTGATTGCCGAGGATCAGGCAGCACGGCTGGCTAATCTCGATGCAGGCGCGTGAAGCGCTGAATGTTGCGGCCCGGTCCTTGCCGGCAGACACGGCAAGGCTTGATGCCGAGCTCTTGATGGCGCACCTCATGGGCGTATCGCGCAACGATCTGCTGCTGCGCCATCTTGACCGTGATATCGACCCGGAGGCCTATGCACGGCTCTGCGACCGGCGGCGGC
>CAZWMK010000058.1:0-13781 GCA_964635065.1 uncultured Sphingomonadaceae bacterium
CATCGAATGCCAGATCGTTGATCGCGGCTGGTCGGAAGGCTGGGTCGTGCCGCAGGTGTCGCCGCGCAAGACGGGCAAGCGTGTGGCGGTCGTCGGTTCCGGGCCTGCGGGTCTGGCGGCGTCGCAGCAGCTGGCGCGCGCCGGCCATGCGGTAACGCTGTTCGAAAAGAATGACCGCATCGGCGGTCTGCTGCGTTACGGTATCCCCGATTTCAAGATGGAAAAGCACCTCATCAACCGTCGCATGAAGCAGATGGAAGCCGAAGGTGTCGAATTCCGCACCAACGTCGAAGTCGGCGTTACGCTGTCGATTGAATCGCTGCTGGAAAATTACGACGCAGTCGTGATGTCGGGCGGCGCGGAAGCGCCGCGTACCCTCGACATTCCCGGCGCTGAACTGGATGGCATCCATCCGGCGATGGATTTTCTTGTTCAGCAGAACAAGCGCAACGCTGGTGATGATGAACTGCGCGCGGCGCCGAACGGCACCTTGTCTGCCAAAGGCAAGCATGTCGTCGTGATTGGTGGCGGTGATACCGGATCGGACTGCGTCGGCACGTCGAACCGCCATGGCGCGGCGTCGGTGACGCAGATTGAAATCATGCCGAAACCGCCCGAAAAGGAAAACAAGGCCCTGACCTGGCCGGATTGGCCACTACGCCTGCGCACCTCGTCGAGCCATGACGAAGGCTGCGAACGCGACTGGGCGATCCTGACCAAGCGCGCGGTGGGTAGCAATGGCAAGATCGAAGCGCTTGATTGCGTGCGCGTCGAATGGGTCAAGGGTGCTGATGGCCGCATGGAGCTGAAGGACATCGCGGGCAGCGAGTTCCAGCTGAAGGCCGATCTCGTGCTGCTGGCCATGGGCTTTGTCGGCCCGCGCAAGGCTGGGCTCGTTGAACAGGCGGGTGTTGCGCTCGATGCGCGTGGCAATGTGCAGGCGGATACCAATAACTACCGCACGTCGGTTGATCGCGTGTTCGCCTGCGGCGACATGCGGCGCGGGCAGTCGCTGGTGGTCTGGGCGATCCGCGAAGGCCGCCAGTGCGCGCGCGCTGTCGATGAAATGCTGATGGGTGCCAGCGAACTGCCGCGCTAATTGCAGCATCAGGAAAAGGAAAAACCCGCTGAAGCCAGGCTTCGGCGGGTTTTTCTTATGCGTGGTCTGTTTCGGTCAGGCCGGCCAGCGGATGTGCATCTCAGTGATGGCGCCGACACCGCCGGCCTTGGCCGAAAAGGGTGCGCCGGGCACCAGTTCGAAATCGGGGATGCGGGCAAGCCATTCCCTGAGGAAGGTCATGATTTCAAGTCGTGCCAGCCCGGCACCGACGCAGCGGTGGGGGCCGTTGCCCATGGTGGAATGCTGGCAGATGCCGCGATCAAGGCGTACCTCCTCGGCGGCTTCGAAGCTGCGTTCGTCAAGATTGTGCAGCGGCGACGGCAGATGGATGATGTCGCCCGCCTTGAGCAGAATGCCCGCGACCTCGACGTCCTTCATCACCTCGCGGCCAACCGAAACGCTGCCGCAGCGGCGCAGGAATTCATCGGTTGCCGCCGGTATGATCGCTGGATTGTCGCGGATCTGCTGACGCAGTTCAGGATGGTGGGCGAGGTGGTGGGTGATGAAGCCAATCATCGCCGCCACCGTGTCGAGACCGCCGAACAACAGGTTGCGGCACATGCGGGTGGCGGCGTCCATGCTCCACGGCTGGCCGTTGATCGGCGTGGCCATGATGCGGCTGAACAGATCGTCGCCCGGATTGGCATAGCGTTCGGCGACATATGGGGCGAGATATTCGTCGGCGCGACGGACGAGTTCTTCGGGGCCGACGGTGCCATCGGGGCGCGTCAGATGGCGGCCCAGTTCGCGCAGCATCGGACGGTCGGACACCGGCAGGCCGACGAGCATCAGAAACACGTTGATCGGCAGGACTTCTGCAAATTCCGAGACGAATTCACAGGTGCCGCGATCCTTGAAGCCATCGATCAGCGCGATCGCCAGCGTCCGCATCTCGGTTTCCATGGGCATGATATATTTGGCGGCGAAATTCTTGGCGATGGCGGCACGATAGGCCGTGTGTTCGGGAGGATCGAGCTGGAGGGGAATGAACTTCGTCATCTGCCCCAGTTCGCGCGGCACGGTCAGCACTTGGCTCGAAAAGCCCGCCGCATCGCCCCACATGCGATAAATGTCGCTGCCGCGTGTGGCGATCCAGTGGCCGCCATTGTGCGGCGTCCAGACAATATCGGGCAGGTCAGGCCGCTGGATCGTTTTCCATGCTCCATAGAAATCCTGCGCGACGCCGGGCGGATTGTAGATATCGAAATCGACAACGCATTCAGGCGGCACATGTGCTGGAATCGAAACGGCTGCGACTTGGGACAAGGGGCGCTCCACGAAAATGACTGCCGGGTTGACCATAAGCATTATCCCAAGACAGGTCCACGTCGGGAAATAAGCTGATGGCGCGCCAGACATTAGCGATTATGCTGGCCCAAAGCAGTAGGGGAGGCGTTAATGACTGAAGCCAGGGGCCGGCGCCCGGAACCACACCGTTATTTCGAGGATCTCGCAGTCGGAGAAACGCGCCGCTCGCGGTCGCGTACGGTAACGGCAGAGGAAATCCTTGATTTCGCGCGGCAGTATGACCCGCAGTGGTTCCATTCGGATGCCGAAGCCGCGAAGGAATCGGTGTTCGGCGAACTGGTGGCGAGCGGGATACACACTGCGGCTCTCTGGCGTCAGCTCGACCATGAAATAAATGGCGATGTTGATTTCGTCTGCGGCGTCGGCTGGGACAATGTGCGCTGGAGCCGTGCGCTCCGGGCAGGGGACACGATTCACGTCACGTCTGAAATCATTTCGAAGCGGCCATCGGAAACACGCGACGATCGGGGCATCGCGATCTTTCGCTGCAAGGTCGTCAACCAGGACGATATCCCGCTTTTGAGCTTTGACAGCATCAACCTTGTCTACACGCGCGAAGGGCGCAAGCGGGCGCAATAGATGTAAAACGGGCGCCGGATTTTCTCCGTGCGCCCGCTTTCCTCCCCGATAAACTCATCAGTGATGAACCGGCACTCTGCGGCGACCGTTTTCATCAGCTCCATGGGGCATCGCTATGCCATAATGTCACAGTCGATACAATCACCGTTGTCTGTAAATTTTTAGCTTGCGCAT
This sequence comes from uncultured Sphingomonadaceae bacterium, assembly GCA_964635065.1. Lineage (GTDB taxonomy): Bacteria > Pseudomonadota > Alphaproteobacteria > Sphingomonadales > Sphingomonadaceae > CAZWMK01. The sequence goes on from CAZWMK010000058.1 coordinate 3,182, forward strand.
TGCCCGTGTGGGGTCGCTATGACAGAGCGGACTATAAGGGATCGATAGGGGAGGACGCATGTCGCAGCCATTGGCCGGGATGAGGGTGTTGGATTTCGGGCGCTATGTCGCCGGACCATATTGCGCAGCATTGCTGGGCTATCTTGGGGCCGAAGTCATCCGCATCGAAAAGCGCGACGGCGGCGAAGACCGTTACATGCATCCGCTTGCGCACAACGATGACGGCAGTCCGCGCGAGGGATCGCTGATTTTCCACACCGGTTGCAACAAGCGCAGCCTGACGCTCGATCCGGCCTCGCCGCAGGGGCGCGTGATCGTGAAGCAGCTGGTGGCGACCGCCGACATCGTTGTCGCCAACCTGCCTGCGGCCGCTATGAAAAGCCTCGGCCTTGATTACGACAGCCTGAAATCGGTGCGGGAGGATATTATTCTCGTCACGCAAAGTGCCTTTGGTTCATCCGGCCCTGATGCAGAAAAGCTCGGTTTCGATGGAGTCGGTCAGGCCATGTCGGGCGCGATGTATTTCACCGGCATGCCCGGTGCGCCCGTGAAGGCGGCGGCGCCCTATGTCGATTATTCGACTGCCGTGATGTCGGCTTTCGGGGCTTTGTCTGCGATCATCGAGCGCAACCGCACTGGTCGCGGGCAGGTGGTCGAAGCCTCGCTTTTGCGCACGGCGCTGGCGGTTTTCGGAAGTTTCGTCACCGAGGAATCGGCATTGGGCCTGGGACGTGTGCCGACCGGCAACCGTGTCCAGACATCGGCCCCGTCCGACTGTTTTGCGACTGCCGACGGCCATGTGCTGGTGCACGTTGTTGGCACCGGCCTGTTCCGCCGCATCGGCCGTGCCATCGGCGCCGATGACTGGCTGACCGACGATTCGCTCCTCAGCGACGAAGCGCGCGGTCTTGCCGCCGACCGGCTTTGCGACCGGCTGGGCGCGTGGTGCAAAACGCGGACGACAGAGGAGGTTCTAACCGTGTTTTCTCAGGCGGGCGTGCCGGCCGGGCCGGTGCTCTCGATCGCGGAGGCGGTGGCGAATCCGCATGTCGAGGCCGTTGGCTGGCTGAAGCGCATGCCTGTGCCCGGTCTTGATGGCGTGCCGGCGGTGGTCGATCTGCCGCTCGACTTTTCCAGCGGCCCGGCGGGCATCACGGCGCCCCCGCCCGCGCTCGGAGCAGACAGCGATTCGTTGTTGCGTGAACTCGGCTATGATGCGGCAGCGATTGCAGCCTTGCGCGCCGACAAGGTGATATGAACAAATAAAAGACATGCCTGTTTGTTTTTTCCTCGGTCTTTGTGCTAAGGCAGAAAGAAAGACGGGCAATGTCCGCAGGAGTGGGGAGCGTATCGCATATGGCTGACAGGATCGGCATTCGTCGTATGGGCGCCTATCTGCCGCTGCGCCGTCTTGATCGCGCAACGGTTGCCGCCGCCCATGCCTGGGCGAATCCCGGCCTCAAGGGGCAGGGGCGCGGGACGCGGGCAATGGCATCGTGGGACGAGGACAGCGTCACGATGGCGGTGGAATCCGCGCGCATTGCGCTTGGCGCCGCGGGGTTTCCAGTCTCCGCGCTGACGCTGGCGTCGACGACCCTGCCATTTGCCGACCGTCTGAATGCCGGTATCGTTGCAACCGCACTCGACCTTGGCGCCAGCATCGAGGCAGAGGATAGCGGTGGATCCCAGCGCGCGGCAACGACGGCGTTGCTCCGCGCCTTTCAGGCCGCAGGTGCCCATGAAGCAGCGCTGGTCATCGGCAGCGAAAAGCGCATTACCAAACCTGCCAGCGCGCTTGAACTGAAAAGCGGTGATGCGGCGGCGGCGTTCGTCGTCGGGCGTGGTGATGATCTGATCGCGGAGTTGCTGGGGAGCGGCAGCCGTACAGCCGATTTCGTCGATCATTACCGCGAGGCGGACGAGGCGACCGATTATGTCCTCGAAGAGCGCTGGGTCCGCGACGAAGCGGTGCTGGGTTTTGTCCCGCCCGTGGTGAAGGCGCTGCTCGAGCGCACGGGGTTTGCGGCTGCGGCAATTGATCATGCGCTGTTCGCCCTGCCGTCGGTGGCCATGGCCAAGGCGGCGGCGAAAGCCATCGGCATCAACGACACGGCAGTTGGCGATCCGCTGGCCGCCAGGGCCGGGCAGGCGGGGGCGGCGCATCCTTTGCTGCTTTTGGTCCATGCGCTGGAAACGGCGGCGGAGGGCGCGCTCATCCTTCTTGTCGGTTTCGGGCAGGGGTGCGACGCGCTGCTGTTCCGCAAGACTGGGGCACCTGCTTATGACAGGCCCGAACAGGCGCTGGTCGCCCAGTTGGCGGGCGGGCGTGTTGAAGATAATTACCTGCGCTTCCTGTCGTTCAACGGCCATGTCCGCTATGATTGGGGCATCCGTTCGGAACGCGACAACCGCACGGCCCAGACGGTGGCATGGCGCAAAAGCCGCGACCTTTACGCCTTTGTTGGCGGCAAATGCTCGGCATGCGGCACGGTGCAGTTCCCGAAAAGCCGCACCTGCGTCAATCCGGCCTGCCGCGAAATGGACCGGCAGGAACCTTATCGGCTGGCCGAGACGACGGCGACGATCAAGACCTTTACCGACGACTGGCAGGCTTTTCATCCCGATCCGCCGCTGCGTTATGGCAATATCGCCTTTTCTGAAGGTGGCAATGCGCTGATGGAAATTGCCGATGCGCCGTCCGGGGGGCTGCACATCGGACAGACCGTGCGCATGGCATTTCGCGTCAAGGATTATGACGAGCGGCGCGCGTTCCGTCGCTATTTCTGGAAAGCCGTGCCGGTCGTGGCCGCAGGAGATGCGCAATGAGCAAAGGCAAGGGCATTTGCGACAAGGTCGCGATCATTGGCATGGGCTGTTCGAAATTTGGCGAACGCTGGGACAGCGGGCCGGATGACCTGATCGTCGAAGCCTTCAAGGAAGCCATTACCGACGCCGGCATCGAGCGCGATCAGATCGAGGCGGCCTGGCTGGGTGTGTTCTTCGACGAACAGAATGTCGGCAAATCGGCGCTGCCGATGTCGATGGCGCTGAGATTGCCGAACATTCCGGTGACGCGCGTCGAAAATCTCTGTGCGACCGGCACCGAGGCGCTGCGTGGCGCGGTTTATGCGGTGGCGGCCGGAGCATGCGACATCGCGCTCGCGGTCGGTGTCGAAAAGCTGAAAGACACCGGTTATGCCGGCCTGCCCGAACGGACCAAGGGCAGTTTCGAGGATCTGTGGCTGCCGAACAACACCGCACCGGGCGCTTTTGCCCAGCTCGGCGCGGCTTATGCGGCGAAATACGGCATCGCCATGCCCGACCTGAAACGGGCGATGGCGCATGTGTCGTGGAAAAGTCACCAGAATGCGACCAAGAACCCGAAGGCCCACCTCCGCCGCGCGGTCTCGATGGAGGATATCCTTGATGCGCCGCTGATCGCCTCGCCACTGGGTACCTATGACTGTTGCGGCGTGTCGGACGGGGCATCGGTGGCGATTGTCGCGCGGCCTGAAATCGCGCGTGCGCTTGGCAAATCACCGATCGTTACGATCAAGGCCTTGCAGCTTTTGTCGTCGAACGGTGTCGAGATGAGCCATGCATCATGGGATGGCACGCATACGCTGACGACGCCGATTGCCGCGCGCAATGCCTATGCCGAAGCCGGCATCCGCGATCCGCGTGCCGAACTTGACATGATCGAGGTGCACGACTGCTTCTCGATCACCGAACTGGTGCTGATGGAAGATCTTGGCCTGTCCGACGAAGGCAAGGCGCCAAGGGATATTCTTGATGGCCGCTATGATGCCGATGGCGCGATTCCCTGTCAGATCGATGGCGGGTTGAAGTGCTTCGGTCACCCGGTCGGCGCGTCGGGTTTGCGGATGGTTTATGAAATGTATCTGCAAATTTCCGAACGTGCAGGGCCACGACAACTGAAATCGCCCCGGCTGGGGCTGACGCAAAACTTGGGAGGAATCCCGAATCGCAATGTTGCGGCATTGGCGATCATCGGGCGCATGGGGGACGAATGACACAGGAAAAGCGGACAGTTACATCGGCAGAAGAAGCCGCAGCGAGCGGTCGCCCGCGTTTTGGTTTTACCGCTGAGGAACTGGCGACGCAGGACACGGTCTATCGCAATGACCTGCTGAAAGGGCAGGTGGCGCTGATCTCGGGTGCAGGCAGCGGCATGGGCAAGGCGATGGCCTTTCTCTATGCCCGGCTCGGCGCCGATGTCGTGCTGTGCGGGCGCAAGATCGAAAAGCTTGAGGCTGTGCGCGACGAAATCCGCACGCATCTGGGCCGCGAGGCGGTGATCCATGCGATGACCATCCGCGATCCCGAAGCCGTCGATGCGATGCTCGACGACACTTTTGCGCGCTTTGGCCGGCTTGATGTGCTGATCAATAATGCCGGTGGCCAGTTCCCGCAGAACGCCATCGATTTTTCGCGCAAGGGCTGGCTTGCTGTCATCGACACCAATCTGAATGGCACATGGTGGATGATGCAGGGCGCGGCGCAGCGCTGGCGCGAACGCGGCCAGCCGGGCAACATCATCACGATCGTCGCCAACGTCGATCGTGGCATGCCGCAGGCGGCGCATACCTGTGCGGCGCGTGCGGGCGTGATTTACCTGACCAAGACGGTGTCGACTGAATGGGCGCCGTTCAACATCCGCGTCAACTGCATCGCGCCCGGCACGATCCAGACCGAGGGCTTTGCCGTTTACCCTGACGAAGCGCTGAAGCGTTTCCATGAAGCCAATCCGATGATGACGCTGGGCGACGCCTGGGACATCGCACAGGCTGCCATCTATCTCACGGCGCCGACTGCGAAATTCATCACCGGCGAAGTGCTGACCATCGATGGTGGCATGCAGCAGTGGGGCGTGGTGTGGCCTGCCGGCATGCCCGATTACTTCAAGGTCGGCGGCGGGGCCTGAGCGCGCCGGAGCATTCTGTCAAAAAAGGCCGGGTCAGATGACTGACCCGGCTTTTTTTGTCTTGCCTCGATAAACCTCAGAGATCGCCCGGCTTTTTTCCGTCGGCGCCGTAGATATAATCGTCGAGCACCTTGTGGAAGTGACGGATGCGCAGTTCCTGGCTGCCCAGCCACAGACCGGGGAAGGCGCTGCTGTGCATGCCGTCCTGCACCGTCGGCAGATTGTAGGCGTCCTGATCGAGCACCTGCCCGATCGACTTTTCGCCATGCTTGTACTGCGCGTGATCGGGGCGTTCCGGCCATTCCGCACCTTCGGGCACCAGATCATAGGTCTGGATGTCGAAGAACATCTTATTCGGATCGGTCGGATGCGGACGCTGACGGAACAGCATCAGATCGTCGGCATGGACGTTCAGCGTGATGTTCGGGAAGATCAGATAATGATAATCGTCGGTCAGCTGATCGTCGTTCAGTTCCGAATAATCCTTGCCCTGTTCCGCGCCATGCTTGCGCTTGAACTTCTGCACATCGACGCGGATGTTTGACGCAGGCATGTCATAATCGGCAGGGTCCATGCCCGCATTGCGCATGATTTCGGCAATGGCAGGCGGAATGCTCGGCGGCACGTTGACGCGCGGACTGATCGCTGCGAACGGGATCAGGTAGCGGTTGTGCTTTTCATAACAGTCGATCTGGATGTTGCAGTCGTCGAGATACCAGAGCAGCTGCGGGTGAATCCCCTGCACGTGGTAGGACTCATTGAAGGCATCGACACTGGCCTTCCAGTTGCAATCCCATTCAATGGTGAGATCGCGGGTCATTGCCATGCGTTCGAAATGATAGGGATCGAGATGCTGCGGAATTTCGCCCAGGAAATCACGCAACGGCTCGACATCCGGGTTGAGCGAGAACCAGATGAAATTGCCCCAGGTATCGCAGGGCAGCTCCGGAATGCGCCCGCAAGGCGGCGCGCCCTGCGGGAAGGTCGACAGGTCGGGAATATGCTTGATGCTGCCATCAAGGTCATAATCCCAGAAATGATAGGCGCATTTGAAGCTGGACGCATTGCCCAGTCCTTCGAGCCGGAGCTTGTTGCCGCGATGCAGGCAGACATTGTGGAAGGCCCGGATCGAACCGTCTGCCTGCCGCACGATCAGCACCGATTCCCGACCGATGGCTGTGCAGATGTAATCGCCCGCATTCGGGATATCGGCAAGGCTGCCGCCCAGCAGCCAGACCTTGGTCCACATCCGGTCCCATTCGAGCTTCATATATTCCGGCGACGTATAGCGCGCCGCCGGAATGATATCGTGCCCCAGATCGGGATCGGGCGCCTTTTCGGCTGGCGTACCGCCCTGACACTGGGCGGGGTCGACACGCTTGACCTTGATCTGGCGACGAACGTCCATCTTCACTTGCTCCAATCAGATCAGAATGCGACGCGCTTGGTGTAGCCGCCGTCGACGACGAGGTTGGTGCCCGTCACCCAGCTGGCCGCCGGGCTGGCGAGGAATACGATGGCACGGGCGATTTCCTCGGGCGTACCAAGGCGGCCCGACGGCTGCTGGCGCACGGTAGCGTTGTAGAGCTTTTCCATCGCGCCCTTGATCATTTCCCAATTGCCGCCTTCGAACTCGACCGGGCCGGGCGAGACGACGTTCACGCGCACGTTCTTGCTGCCATATTGCTGGCCGAGCTGCTTGGAATAGGTGATGAGCGCGGCTTTCAGGGCATTATAGGACTGCGGCACGATGAAGGTTTCGACCGCTGCCGTCGTCGAGACGAGAACAATGCTGCCACCGCCCGCTTCGACCATGTGCGGCACGGCAACCTCGGCTGCCCGCACCGAGCCCATCAGGTCGACTTCGAAGTTGTTGTACCAGTTCTTTTCGCTGTCCATGCCACCGCCGGCAGATGCCATCGGGACGAGGATGTCGATGCCGCCCAGTTCCTTGATCGTCGCTTCGATCCACGCCTTGTAGTCATCGGCCTTTTTCACGTTGACGGCGCTGCCGATGATTTTCGTGCCATGCTTTTTCAGCGCTTCGACCGCTTCATTGACCGTGTCTTCCGAGCGGGCGCAGATTGCAACATCGCAGCCTTCACGTGCCAGAAGATCGGCTGTGGCAAGGCCGATGCCACGCGCGCCGCCCACCACGATTGCCTTCTTGCCTTTCAATTCGAAATCCATGTCCCATCCTCCATTGTCATGCGGCTTTCATGGCGAATCTGCCGCGCCTGCGCAAATAAAAAAGTCACGATTGTATGTTTTGTGCGGTCCGGTCAGGGATTGGCATAAAGCCCGTTGTCGATCAGGAATTCGGCCGCATTGACGAAGCGCGATTCGTCGGATGCGAGATAGAGCACCATGGCCGCGACATCTTCGGGCGCGCCCGATGCGCCAAGCGGCAAAACGCCTTTTGGTACCGGATTGGGCTGGCCAGGACGGCCTTCGGCCTTTTGCACCATCGGCGTTTCGATCGAGCCGGGGTGGATGCTGTTGCAGCGGATGCCATAGCCCTTTTGCTGGCAATGCGCGGCAACCGCTTTTGTCATCGACCGCACCGCGCCCTTGGCGGCGCTGTAGGCGAAGAAGATCGGGTAGCCGAGGTGCGACGCGGTCGATGCCATGTTGATGATCGAGCCGCCGCCGCTTTTGGCCATCAGGGGAATCGCGTATTTCATGCCGAGAAACACGCCGTCGGTCATCACGCGATTGGCGAACTGGAATTGTTCGAGCGTCGTTGTTTCGGGGTCGGCCATGACGACGACGCCGGCATTATTGACCAGAATGTCGAGTCGTCCGAACTGTTTCTCGACCTCGGCAATCACCTCGATCCAGCGCGCTTCGCTCGATACGTCCTGCTGCAGAAATAGGGCATTAGGCCCAAGCTCGGCGGCGGCTGCGGCGCCAGCTTCGGCGCTGACGTCCGTCATGACGACCTTTGCGCCTTCGGCTACCAGCAATTTCGAATCGGCCAGTCCCAGACCAGACGCCGCCCCTGTGACAAGCGCAACTTTGCCGGCAACACGACCCATGTCCTTCTCCCCATGATAATGATTTGGTCACGCAACTGCGTTCGATTAGGAAGGCATGTCGCATGACACTTGTCAAACTACAAACAGTCATGAATGTTTATACTGGCGCGATCAACATTGGAGCCACCTTATGCCGCCCGCCCTACCCCGTCGCACTGCTGCGCGTTCCCTGACCAAGCGTTCGGGCGGGGACACGCTTCAGGCCCAGAAAAGCGCCCAGACCCGCAAGGCGCTGATCGAGGCGACAATCCGCTGCATCATCAAATATGGCTATGCTGATACCACGACACCGCGTGTCGCGGCCGAGGCCGGCCTGTCGCGTGGCGCCATGCTGCACCATTTCGAAAATGGTCCGGCACTGATCCGCGCCGCCATTGCCTATTTGCACGAAAAGCGCCTGCGCGCGTTCAAACGGTCTGTATCGGCACTGCCAGCGGGCGATCATCACCGCATGGCGTTGCGCACCTATTGGCAGCAGGTGACGCACCCGATGTCGATCGCCTTTTACGAACTGGTGCTTGCGGCGCGGACCGACATGGCGCTGGCCGAGATCCTGTTGCCCGCGCAACAGGAATTCCAGGCGCAATGGAATGCGCTGGCCGTTGATCTTTTTCCAGACTGGCAGAAGGACCGGCATAAATTCGAACTGGCGCTGGCCTTGTGCCAGAACACGCTTGAGGGCATGGCGATCAACCGCATGTCAAAGAATCTCAGCGATGAGATGGTCGAACAGTTGCTGATCTATCTTGAAGACCAGCTTCGGACGTTGAATCCGGCCAAGCCGCAGGCCAATGCGCCAAAAGCCAGTGCAGCCTGACCATGCGCCTTGAACTCGGTGGCAAGGTCGCGCTGGTGTCGGGTGGATCGAAGGGGATCGGTCTTGCCGTTGCGCGCCAATTGCGCGCCGAGGGCTGTCGTGTTGCCATCATCTCGCGGAATCAGGCCAATGTCGACGCGGCGCTTGCTGAACTGGGCGACGATGTTGTCGGTGTCACCGCCGACCTGTGCGATGCCGTCCTGGCGGAGGATGCGCTTGACAGGATAGAGGCCCGTCTGGGTGCGGTTGATATTCTCGTCAACAGTGCTGGCGCAGCCGTCCAGACACTGCCTGCCGACATGCGGCCAGCCGTATGGCGCGCGGCGATGGACGCCAAGTTCTTTGCCTATATCAACCTCATCGACCCGGCGGTGCGGCGCATGGGCGCGCGCGGGCGCGGTGTGATCGTCAACATCATCGGCAATGGCGGCAAGGTAGCAACCACCACCCACGTCGCGGGCGGCGCGGCGAATGCGGCGCTGATGCTGGCGACGGCCGGGCTGGCCAAGGATTATGCCCCGATGGGCGTTCGTGTTGTCGGCATCAACCCCGGCCTGACCGAAACCGCGCGCGTGGCACGGCACATCCACGTGCGGGCACAAGGCGAAGGCCTGTCGGATGACGAGATGCGTGCCCGCGCGGTGGCGGCCATTCCGATGGGGCGCATGGCCACCCCAGACGAAATCGCTGATGTCGTCACCTTTCTGGCATCGGCGCGCGCCAGTTATGTCACCGGCGTGACCGTCAGCATGGACGGTGCCTTGACGCCGACCATCCTGTAACGGCGATCAGCCTGACCGTGCCAGGCGTTCGAAGCCGGCGGCGATGAAGGGCACGAGCTTTTCGAGGATGCTGTCGAGGTCGTCCGAACGGCAAAGATCGTCCGACTGCCGGTCGACGACCCCCGATTGCGTCAGGATATGGACGATGGCGGCCTGATAGAAATAAAAGGCCCAGTGTCGGCTGGCCGGCGCCATGTCGGGGAGTGACCGTGCGATCTGGTCGATGAAGCGGCGCGCGGTGTCATCATAGAATTCGGTGACGGGGCTCAGGAAATTCTCCTGCTGACGCACATTCGACACTTGTGCGAGCAGGCGGATGTAATTCCCCCAGCCTTCGCCGCCACGCATGACACGATCGACGACGGGCGCAAAAAAAGCGCGGATAATCTTTTCAAGCTGCGGTGGCTGATCCTTGGCATCCGCGATGACCTGATCGAGCGCGGTGCGCAGCGTTGCGACATGTTCGTGACCGCGCCGGCCGATAACATGGCGGAACAGTTCTTCCTTGCTGCCGAAATGATAGTTGGCGAGTGCCAGCTGGACGCCTGCAGCCTGGGTGATGTCGCGTAGCGAGACGCCATAATAGCCCCGGTCGGCGAACAGGGCTTCGGCGGCATCGAGGATGCGCGTGCGCGTGCGTTCGGAACTGGCAGGACGTTTGACGCGACGTTCGGGCGATTCAAGCAATGGCCGGTTCCTGTTTGACGCAGATCAAAGCCAGCGGGCGTGGCGGTCATGCATATTCACAAATATGGATTCTGTGTCAAAATATTGAATGTTTGAACGTTCAATGTATATTCTTTGGGAGTGAATGCAATGACAGTCGAGACTTTAATGGGTCGCGCGATTGCGGAATTCGATCCGCCGGTGCGCGGCGATCCGATCACGGGCGACCGTTATTTCACCAAGGAATGGATGGAAAAGGAGTGGGACAAGGTCTGGACCCGCATCTGGCATGTGGGCGGCATGGCCTATGACCTCGAAGAACCGGGCGACTACATCATGCATAAGCTGCGCC